>JAVBRV010000363.1:0-6348 GCA_031547585.1 Victivallaceae bacterium | reverse complement strand
TTGCCCGCGCTGAACAAGGCGCGGCAGAGGGCGGAAGCCATTTCCTGTACCAGCAATCTCAAGCAATACGGAACCGCCTATCACTCGTATGCCTCCGATTTCAAAAATTTTTTCCCCTTCAATCAGGATTGTACCGGCTTCTGGCTTCAATGGATCAATCATCTGATGCCTTACCTTGGGGGGGCGGTCAGGCCGTATGACTGGGGGAACAATAGCGCGACGAATCAGTCTGCGGCATTTGTAGTGAAATCGAAGCTGTATTGTCCCTCCCGGTGGAAGATGGATAACCCGACCGTTTTTACGCAGCCCTCTTATGCACCTAACGGGTACTTCCCGGGACTGCCCAAAATGATCTCCGGCGGCGCGGTAAGCAAAGGACTCAGCCTCTCCTCGCTGGGGGGAACGAGAGATAGAAATATTTCGCGGATTATGATTTTGAGCTCGACAAAAATCAATGCCAGCGGCAGTTATCCGGCCAATTATATTGATTTAACAACGCATCCCTCGCACGGGAATTCGGAAAACATGCTCTATATCGGCGGCAATGTCGGCTCCATTCCCTGGAAGAAGATTCCGCTCGGCTCCAATGCGCCGGCCATCACCGGCGGTCCCGTCGGCTATGTTCTCTTCGGCGGCTGGAAAGAATTTTGAACGAGCGGATGCAATGATGAAATATTTATTCCCGGGACTCTGCCTGTTTCTTTTCTGCATGATGTCGGCGGCTGACTGTTTCCAGTTGACCGATGAAAATTCCATACAGAAAGAGAATCTCGTTTTCTCAACCGTTTTTCTCCGACAGAACTGGGCGCATATCCCCCTCTCCATGACAAATTTTCAGCGGGACCCGGACTGCTGCAAGTCTTCGGCCGAACAGATCGTTTCCGGGACCTGGAACTTGCCCGATGGGGAGTTTCTGCTGAAAAGCACTCTGCGAAAAAATGGAGAAAATCAATTCACTCTGGTCCTTTCCGCAGACGCCCAGAAGAACGGTGTTGCCGGGCGGCAGGTGATGGTCTGCGCCAATTTCCCGATGCTCGAGTTCGGTTCCAGGGAGATTCGCGCCGATGGGAAGGTGATTTCATTCCCCGCCCAATACGATCCGCAAAAGAATTATTTTCAGGAGAAGTGCCGGCAACTGGAAATTCCATTGCAAACGGGGAAGCTTTTCATCAAGGGGTCGTTCAACTATCGATTCCAAGACAATCGTGCGTATGGGAAAAATGAGTGGAGCCTGCGGATCTTCAGCTCGCAGAAAATTGAAAACGGCTTGATCCGGTCGGCGTATCTTGCCCTCGCGTTCCAGTTTGTTCCCTATGCCAGCACGCCCCTCTCTTTGGCCGGGGCGGCCAATTCCGGCTTTACCGATGAGGTTGCCGGGGACCGGAAAGGCGGTTGGACCGATCAGGGTGCGGAAAATGATTTCCGCCTCTTCCCGCAAGAGCAGCGCCTATTTGCCGAAGTGCCGTTTCAAATCCTGAGCGAAAAAGAGAATCCCGGCAAAACCTGTATCGTGCTTCAGGGAAAAGCGCGGCCGTATTTCCCCCGGAAAGCGGAACTGGATTTGAAAACACCGGTCCAGGGGAAGTATCTTTATCTGCTTCATTGCGTCGCCTGGCCGACCCCCGATGTGGAAAAAATCGGCACCGTTTCCCTGGAGTCGGCAACCGCGGAGTTCGTTGAAAAAGAGACGGTAAGCCATGACGTCAAATGCCAGGAGGATGTCGGCAATTTCTGGGGCGCGAAACCGTTGAAAAATGCCCGTATCGGCTGGAGCGGGCGCAATACCACGACAACCATCGGCATCTATGTTTCCCGCATTCCTTTGAATGGCACATCCATCCGCAAAATTTCGTTTGAGAGCGCCGGGAAAAGCGTCTGGATGATTGCCGGAGCGACCGTGTCGGATATCGAATTATCCTTTGATCCGCCGCGCCAAATGGTGATGAGGGCCGATCAGGATTTCATGGAGTTGAAAGATCCCGGCGTACTCCGGATGGTGGAGCCGGGGAGCATTCTCGATTTTTCCGGCCGGCTCGACGCCCCCGCGGGGAAGTACGGTTTCCTGAAAAATGTAGACGGCCGTTTCGAATTTGAAAAACGCCCCGGGGAAGCGGTCCGCTTTTACGGCGTCAATATTGCCGAGGGGCTGCACTTCATGACGGATGAAAATATGGATAAAATGGTGGAGCATATCGCCGCGACCGGCTACAATCTGGTCCGCTTCCACCATTTCGACGGAGGACTGGCCAGACCGACCAAAGAGGACCCGCTGGCGTTTGACCCCGTTAAGCTGGAACGCCTCGATATGCTGACCAGAAAGTTCAAAGAAAAGGGTATCTATATTACGGTGGATATCTATACCAGCCGGAAAATCGGCAAGGGAGAGATTCCCGGAGTCCCCGGCGAGCTGACCTCCTCCTTGTACAAGGGGTTGATTTTCATTCATCAACCGGCGATGGATAACTTCCTCTGCTATATGCATAAACTGCTGACGCACCGGAACCGCTACACCGAGCTCACCTGGGCGGAAGACCCCGCCATCTGCAAAATAAGTCTGATCAATGAAAATACAATTACCTCCACCCATAGCAGAAACAATTATCTTCTTGAACTGTATCGCCAAAAATTTGATGAGTATAAAACCCGCAAAGGAATCACCGTCACCGATCAGAACCGGGAACAGCTGTGGAGCCAATTTTTGGTGGATACCTATGAAAGCGCCTTCCGGCAGCTTCGGGAGGCCTGCCGGGAACTCGGAGTGCGCGCCCCGGTAACCGACCAGAATTTTCATTCCAACATCCGGACCTCGCTCTCCCGCGAATTGTACGATTATGTCGACAACCATTTTTATAACAATCACCCGGTGTTCATCGGTCCGAAACCCTGGTCTCCGCCGATCGCCGGTTCGACATCTTTCATGGCTGAAAATTATACCGGAGAACTTTTGAAAATGGCGCGGAGCCGCCTGTTCGGCAAGCCGTTTACGGTTTCGGAGTGGGACTTCGTGAATCCGAACCCCTACGTGGTCGAAGGAGCGTTCGAAGCGGGAGCGTATGCGGCGTCCCAGGGGTGGTCCTCGCTTGAACGCTTCTGCTACGCTTTTGGGGAACACCAAATGAAGGGAGGGCCGGTGATTCACACCTTTTCCCTGCTTACCGACCCACTACGGCTCCTGTCGGAACGTGCCGGAGTTTTGTTCTTTCTGCGCGGCGACGTCCGGGAATCGAAAGATATTTATCCCCTCCTGCTGCCGCGCGATTATTTCAAAAACAACCGGGAAGATGAACCGTCGAATCTGCTGAACCGTCTGGCTCTGCTCGGTAAGACCGGGCTGGTACTCTGCGACTCCGTGCAGAACGCCCCCCTCCCCGCCGGAACGGTTCAGGCGATCTCTCTCGATGCCTCGGCCGCGGATACGGATGCCGTCAGCAGTGTCCCGGCGGCTATCCGGAAGCTGAAGCTGGATCGCCCCCGTTTTCTCAATGACACCGGGGAAATCGATCTGGATGCCGAACGCGGAACCTTTTCCGTCCGGACCGCTAAGAGCGAAGCATTCCTGTTGAAGGAAGGGGCGGCGCTCCAGGGGGAATTCGCTTCCGTTAAATCGCAGAAGAGTTTTTGCGCGGTACTTCTCTCCGCGATGGACGGCGGCGATCTCCGGGGGACGAACCGTTACCTGATTCTGCATCTGACGCAAACCGCCAACGATGGGATGACCTTCCGGACGCAGGACGGTTCGGTCCTGGAAAAATGGTACGAAACCCGGAATCTGCTGTTCCGCCGGGGAGAGGCAACTCTGACGCTGAACCGGGATCTGACGGGCTTTCGCCTCTACGCCTTGAACCTTGCCGGGAAGCGGTTGCAAGAGATTCCGTTCGATACCCGGAACGGCGAGACGGTGATCACACTGCGAACGGATCTCGATGGAAAGGTTGTTGCCGCCTACGAACTGGTCAAGTAGCATTACTCCGGCTTCAAGTTCGCGGGCGGCGCCACCGAGCGGCGTTCGTGGAAGAGGTAGTCGATGGCAACGTCGGCGGCGGCCGGACGGCGGTTCATCAGCTCCTCGAGGATGCCGAAGGCCGCCGCCGCCATGCCCCGGAAGTTCTGCTCAAAGGTGGTGAGGGGCGGGTCGAGATACTCGCTGACCTGCGGGGTCTCCCAGGCAATTACCGAAATATCCTCGGGGACCCGCAGCCGGAACTCCCGGAAGGCCGCCAGCAGGTTCGCCCCTCCCCCGTATTCAACGGGGAGAATGATCGCCGTCAATTTTTGCGCAATCACCTCCTCGATCGCCTCCTGAAACAGAAAGCGGTGCTTCCGGTCGATCGGCCGGTTCGGAACGAAAAGAATCGCGTCGCCGGTCGTTACGCCGAACTCCCGGCAGGCCTCCTGGAACGCCTCATCCCGGCGCCGGTTCGCGAGAGAGGGAGACAGGAAACCGATCCGCCGGTGTCCGTAGCCGCACAGATAGCTGACGGCGTTCGCAATGGCCTTCCGGTCATTGCTGAACACCTCGTTGGCCTGATCGAGGTAGTTGGGGATGTTGTTGATGCTGACCAGCGGCAGGTTGTATTTGGCGCAGAGCTCCCGCACCGAGCCGGGAATATAGTCGAGAGTGAGAATGCCGGTAACCAGCCGCTCATGCAGAAAATCGATATCGTTCAACCCGAACGCCTCCAGAATCCACTCCCTTGCCGCCGCCTCCTCCCGTATCGCGTTGATGAGGCCGAGGAAATAAAGCCCGAGCGGCCGGTCGCTTCTCGGCAGCAGCACGGCGACAACCCGGCGCTTCGGCGCGAGGTCATAGCCAAGCTCGCGGGCTGCCCGGAGCACCCGCTCCACGGTCGGCGGCGAAATCGCCGGGTGGTGGTTCAGCGCCCGCGAAACCGTCGCCGGAGCCACCTCCGCTTTTTCGGCAATCTGCCGGAGCGTAATGGAATTTCCCTTTTTCATCATCATGAATATAAAGCCGGGCGCTGCCGTTTTCAAATTCTTGTTGCATAAATTTCACGTTAATGATTTTTGTTTGCACGACAAATCGGTCGCCAGGGGTTGTCTTACGGGGGAAAATACGGTATAATTATGTACAAAACCGGAAAGGATCATCCCGATATGCGCAAAATCACACTCTCTCTATTGAGCGTCGGTCTCTTTGGAACTGCCGCGGCAGCCTCGCCCTGGGTCAATGACCAGCCCTGCTATGAACCGGGGCGCTTCGGCGACGCTTTGCGTTTCGACTTCTGGCAGTCGCGGCTCTTTCTCAAGACGCCCGGCTTGCTGAATCCCAAAGAGGGGACCTTGCAGTTCTGGATCGCCCCGGTGCGCGACTCCGTCGACTTCGAGGGCTGGGGCACGGTGGTTTGCGCCCCCGAATACCGCCCGGGGAACAAGTTCACCGTCTTCAATTTCGGCCTGATCCCGCCGATTTGCCACCGGCAGCCGGGGAAGAAAAGCTTTTTCGGCGGCGGCATCCACTCCAAAGAGCAGGCCTCCCCGGGCCGCGTGGAAGTCGACTGGAAAAAGGGCGAATGGCATGCCGTCGCCTTCACCTGGGGGCCGGAAGGAACCCGGCTCTATCTCGACGGCCGGCTGGTGAAAGAGAGCCGCAAGGCGGCGGCCTTCGACCTCGTCCCCGAATATATCTCCTTCGGCGGCGGCACCTCCGCCCGCTATGGCATCGCCTCCGAATCTATGCTCGATGAAATCGAACTCTCCGACTGCGTTCGCCCGGTGGAGTACATCCGCGCTTTCGCGGCGGGAACCCAGGCTCCGAAGCCCGACGCCCACACCCTGGCGCTCCACCACTGCGACCGCGGCGACGAAGGCTATACCCGGATGACCGACCGCTTCCGGCAGGCGAATCAGCCGACGCTGACCTGGAACAGCGGCCTCTTCTCCGATTTCGGCACCTTCCCGGCCGGAGCTCCGGCGCGGCTTCCCTTTACCCTGACCAATCCGGGCGCGAAAGCGGCGCGGTTCACCGTCGCGGCGGAGGTGTTTGACTACGCCGGCAGCCGGGTGACCGTGAAGCGGGAGAGCTTCGAGGTCGCCCCCGGCGCCGTGCGCGAGGCCGTGCTGACTCCTGAGATAAAGCGCCCCGGCTGGTACCGCTACCGGCTGACCGCCGACGCCGGGGGGCGGTCGATTGCCGGCGAGGAGCATTTCTTCGTGGCGCTGCCGCAGCAGCCGGAAGGGATTCCGGCGGAGTCGAACTTCTTCGGCAGCCACCTGTCGCGCATGCGTAAAACCGATTTCTTCACCCGGGCCGGAATCCCCTGGGAACGCGACATGTTCTCCTTTCTCTGGAAGACCGTTGAACCCGAGCCGGGCGTCTGGGACTGGCGG
>JAVBRV010000089.1:0-8169 GCA_031547585.1 Victivallaceae bacterium | reverse complement strand
CTTCATGTTCAATTCCTTTCTGATAATTTACACCAAATTTCCAAAATTTCAATTCCTTTCAAAACGATTCCGGGTTCCGGGTATTGCTTTTGGCTGTTTTTTTGCTATAATATCCGGCAACAAGTGAATCAAACGGAGGTTTTTATGAAACGAAATTTTACGCTCATCGAACTCCTCGTCGTCATAGCGATCATCGCTATCCTGGCGGCGATGCTGCTCCCGGCGCTCAATCAGGCGCGCGAACGGGGCCGGGCAACCAGCTGCCTCAATAAATTGAAGCAAACCGGGAATATGCTGAACTTCTACTGCGACGAAAATGCCGACTGGGTTCCGCAGATGTCCGGGGACGTGGTGGCTTACACCGGCGCCGTCAAACCCGGCTCCTGGACCGCCCGGCTGGTCAGTGCCGGGTATGCCGGGAAAGGCAACAACCTCTACACTTGCGCCGATTACAACAATCTCGTCTGCCCTTCGCTGCCCCGGGTTTATACCGAAGAGAACACCTCTTCCTCCGATAAGGATAAATTCATGTATGAAACCTATGGGCTCAACTACCAGCTCGCCGGGGATGTCGTCAGTTTGATCTGGCCGATGGTGAAACGCGGCAACGCCTGCCAGAAGGCGCGGGATTGGGTGGTTCAGAACCGTCCCTCCTCCACCATGTGGGTCGGCGACAGCGTCATGGCAACGCAGAAGAAACAGAGCCACTACCTCAATCACTGGGGGAACGGTCAGCCGCACATGCGCCATCTCGGCCGGGCGAACCTGATGATGCTCGACACCAGCGTGCGCACCGCCTCGCCGGAAGAGGTCCGGAACCGCCACAACGGCAAATTCTACACCAACCAGGCCTTTATCAAAGTCGACTTTTGAGGTAAAAATGAAAACCCTTCTCGCCATCCTCCTTGCCGGGGGCAGCCTTGCCGCGGCCGAATCCCTGACGCCCTGGGCCGAATGGACCGATAACCACGCCATCCGCGTCGTCAACCGGGTCGACCCGGTGGAAAATCATCTTGCGGGCGGCAAGCTCGGACGCGACGACGAACAGGTCCTGATCGACTTCATGGATTGCGACGCCAACCGCCGCCTCGAAGCCGCCGCCAAACGGGAGGGGAATACGCTCGCCTTCACCGGCTCCTACCGGTTCAGTAAAGAGGCGGCCCCCTTCGTCGGCCGGGGCGGGGTGGAGGTGCTTGCCCCCGATCATCTTCAGCTCAGCCTGACGCTCTCGGCCGAAGCGCCGCAGGAGGTGAAGGAGTCCTTCTGGTCGCTGCGCTTTAACCGGACGATGCTCGACCGCGAACTCACCTTTACCGTTCGCGGCGACAAGGGGACCTACCAGCACCGGGTCAAGCTCCCCCTCGCGCAGAAGGACGGCTGGGTCTGGAGCTCCCCCAAGGGGCAGCCGATCGAAGCCGTGGCGATCCCCCTGATGCACGGCGAACTCGTCCTCTCCGGCTTCTCGCTCCCCGCCATGGTGTGCAAGTATGGCGACCGGGTCGGGAACCTCCGTTTTTACCTCGGCTCCGGCTCGCTTGCTGAAATCAAAGGCAAGCTCGACATCCGCTTCCGCCCCTACCGGACGGTGGCGCTCGACCTCGCCAAAGCCGCCAACGTCGGTTTCGCCGATGAGGTCGCCGACGACGGCAAAGGCGGCTGGACCGATCAGGGGCCGGAGAACGACCTGCGGAGCTTCCCCGCGAAAGACGGCGTCTTCGGCAATATCGCCTTCAAGGTGATCGACCCCGCCAGGAACGGCGGCCGCTCGGTGCTGGCTTTCGCCAATCCGGAGCGTTCGTACTTCCTCCGCGAAGCCGTGGCGGAGGGGAAGGGGAACCGCTTCGACTACCTCTATCTCCTTCACGCCGGAGCCTGGTGCCGGGGCGGCGCCATGGGGACGATCCGGGTGGACTACGAAGACGGTTCGCACGACCTCCTCGCCGTCGACGACCGCCGCGACGTGGCCAACTGGTGGGGCGGCATCGAAAGCTTCAGCAACGCCACCCTGGTCTGGCGCTCGCAGAACCGGAGCTCGCTGGTGGGGCTGTACCTCAGCCGCTTCCGGGTCAAGAACCGCCCCATTCAGAAGCTCACCTTCACCACCGCCGACCGGGCGGTCTGGCTGGTGGTGGCCGCCGCCGGAGTCACCGGCGAACCGCCCTTTCCGCGCGGCAGCGACATCGAAGTCCCCTGGGTGATCGAAGAGGGGAAGGAGTGGAAAGCCTTCACCTTCTCCAAGAACCGGGCGGCGGGGAGCGCCATCGACTTCTCGGGCTACCTCGACGCCCCCGCCGGGAAATACGGCC
This sequence comes from Victivallaceae bacterium, assembly GCA_031547585.1. Lineage (GTDB taxonomy): Bacteria > Verrucomicrobiota > Lentisphaeria > Victivallales > Victivallaceae > Victivallis. The sequence goes on along the minus strand of JAVBRV010000089.1, from coordinate 5,863 downwards.
GGGTGATCGTAAAGGACGGCCGTTTCGTCTTCGAAAAGCGCCCGGAGAAAGCGGTGCGCTTCCTCGGGGGCAACATCTGCTTCGACTCCAACTATCTCGAACATGCCGAGACCGACATCCTGGTCGACCGGGTCGCCAAAGCGGGCTACAACGCCATCCGGCTGCACCATTTCGACAACGAGCTCATCAAACCCGGCGCGACCACGCCCGAATTCGACCCCGAACGTCTGGACCGGCTCTTCTACCTCATCGCCCGCGCCAAAGAACGCGGCCTCTACGTCACCATCGACCTCTACATCAGCCGCCTCACGGGCTTCTCCCAAGCCCAGAAAGATCCGTTCGACGTCAAGAGCCGTCTGCTCTTCCAGCCGGAAATGCGGGAGAACCTGAAGGAGTATTCCCGGAAGCTCTTAACCACCGTGAATCCCCATACCGGGCTCGCGCTCAAAGACGACCCCGCCCTCATCACCATCGGCCTCATCAACGAGGATCCCCTGGCCACCCACCACGAACAGCTCCGCTACCCCAACTCCAACCCCGAACGGCAGGCGCTGATCGAACCGGTCTGGAAGGAGTGGTGCGCCCGTCACCGGCATGACCCGGCGAAGGTGGATAAGGAGACCTACCTCCGCTTCCTTCTCGACCGGCATATCGCGGTCTTCGAGGAGTTCAAAACCTACCTCACCGGAATCGGCGTCACGGCGCCCCTGTCGGATATCTCCGCCGGAACCGCTTTCGCGCTGGCGGTGCCGCGCGCCCGCTTCGATTACGTCGACTTGCACTTCTACTTCGACCACCCGAGCTTCCCCGGGGAGTTCTTCAAGATGCCCTTCCAGAACCACAACCGGAGCGCGGTGAAGGACGGCTTCCAGAACCTCTTCAACTGCGGCGGCTTCCGGGTGGAGGGCAAGCCTTTCACCGTCACCGAATTCAACTTCTGCGTCCCCAACGTCAGCCGCGGCGAGGGGGGACCGGCGGTCGGAGCCTTCGCCGCCTTCCAGGAGTGGGACGGCCTCTTCCGCTTCCAGTACCACGGCTACAGCCGGAAGTATAAGCAGCAGCCGCTGGCCGACGGCGGACACCTCGGCAGCTTCGGCGTCGACAACGACCCCATCCAGGGACTTTCGGAGCTGATCACCAACCTCTTCTACCTGCGGGGCGACGTCGCCCCCGGCCGCGACACCGCCGTCCTCGCCATTCCGGAAAAAGCCTGGGAGGTCCCCGGCGCCGCCGCCTGCTTCGACTGGAACACCCTCAAGCAGTCGCTCCTCCCCGACGCCTATCTGCGGGCCGGACTCGTCCGCCGCATCGGCCTCGCCGTGCGCCCCGACGCCTCCGGCCCCACCGGCATCGCCGAAGTGCTGAAAACCGGCAAATTCCTCGCCGCCGCCGACAACGCCAAAGAACGCTACACCAGCTCCACCGGCGAAATCGTCACCGATGTCGAGAAAGGAACCTTCCGCGTCGTCACCCCCCGCAGCGAAGCCCTGGTTATCCCCGGCTCCAGCCTCGAAGGGAAACGGCTCAAAGTCTCCGGCAACACCGTCTTCTCCACCATCTTCGCGGGTTCCCTCGACGCGCAGCCCCTCGAAAAAAGCCGCCGGGTCCTGGTCCTTCACCTGACCGACGTCAAAGCCACCGGCCAGAAATGGGGAGCCGTCCGCGACCAGCTCCGCATGTACAACTGGGGAAATTTCTCCCCCTACCTCGTCCGCCGCGGCAACGCCAAAATCACCCTCGACCTCGAACCGGGCGAATACATCATCCGCACTCTCTCCGTTGACGGAACCGTCCTCAGCGAATCAACCTCCCCAGCCCCGGTAACCTTCACCGCCGCCACCGACTCCGGCCCCTCCATGGCCGCCGTTTTCGCCTACGAAATCCTTCGTAAGCGATAGCGCCCGGACCTGGGGCGAAAAAAAGTCCCCTTCCCCATCCCTTCAAAAAAACCTGAATCCGGGCGGATTCAAGAAAAAGCATAATCGCGCAGGAGTCCGGTCGGATAATGACCGGACTCCTCTTTCATGTGCGGTTCGACAGCTTGCGACAACGCATTGTACCACAACTCCGCAATGAAAAAACCGTCTCTCCATCCCCTTGCGGGGGTGGAGAGACGGCGGGGAAAAGGGGCTGTCTCAGTGGGAGGGAATGGTGTTCCTTCCTTTGCTGTTAAATATGCTGGATTTCGGGGGAAGTTACAGAAGAAGTGTTTTTTTCTGAAAAAAGTTTTTCAGGGTCTTGACTTTATTCTAAAATGCGGTATAATTAATATATAAATTCCAATATATAGAATTTGAGACATGAATAACACCTTACAGAATGGTTTTACGATTTTAGAATATCTCGCGGCGGATGCTGACGAGTGTTCGGTGAAGGAGTTGGCGGAGCATTTTTCGTTGCCTCCGAGTCATATTTGCCGGCTGCTGAAGACGCTGGTGGATACGGGTTACGTCGAGCAGACGCGGGGGAGCCGGAAGTACCGGATCAGTTTGAAAATCCTGGCGTTGTCGAATGCCCGGCTGAAGAAGCTGGCGTTGCGGAACGTCGCCCGTCCCTACATGCAGAAACTGATTGAGGAGCTGGGGGAGCCGGTTTTTCTGACGGCCAACCATCACGGGTTTTCGTTGATTGTCGGCACGGAGTATCCGCAGGGATTTCATGGCGACGGGGGGCTGGTGATCGGGCAGTTGCATCCGGTGCGGAACTCGGCTTGCGGCAAGGTTTGCGCGGCGTACGCGGCGGAGGAGGAGTTGGAAGTCCTGCTGGCCGAGAATCCGGAGGACGGCGAGAAGGACGACGACCGGTTCCGCGAGGAGCTGGCGGAGATCCGCCGCCGGGGCTATTCCCGGCTGGTGCGGAGCGAGACGCTCGCCGCGGTCGGCGCTCCGGTCTTCAACCGCGAGGGGGTGCTGGCGGGGGCGCTGGGCGCGATTTTGCCGCACAATCCCCGTACCTGGAGCGAAGCGTTGTGGCAGAAGTACATCCGGGGGGTCAAGGCTTCGGCCGAATCGATCTCCTTTGCGTTGGGTTACCCGTTGAACCAATAGAAAGGAAAACGGATATGGTTGCCAGTCAGAAAATCAAAGAGGCCGCGCGTTCTTTCGGCGCCGACCTGGTGGGCGTCGCTCCCGTGGAGCGGCTGGACCACCTGCCGGAAATCAACCGGCCGCGCACTCTCGCCCCCGCCACCCGTTCCGTGATCGTGGTCGGGCACCGCATCAACCGCGGCGCCTTCCGCGGCATCGAGGAGGGAACCAACTTCGGCTCCACCTACAATTGCTACGGCCATGACTGGATGGAGGATCAGTTCCTCTCGCGCACGGTCTTTCACCTCGCCGCTTTTCTGGAAGAGGCCGGTTTTGAAGCCGTCCCCCTGCAGGCGCGCCGGGTCGAGGGGGAAGCGTTCGTTCCCGACTACCAGTCCGCGGCGGTCGCCGCCGGACTCGGCGAGATCGGCCGGGGCGGCTTCCTCTTGACTCCGCAGTACGGCCACCGCCAGCGGGTGGCGATGATCTTCACCGACGCTGAAATCGAAGCCGACGCCGAAATCGCCCCCGGGCTCTGCACCGGCTGCCGCGCCTGCCTCGAAGCGTGTCCCCTCGGGGCTCTGCGCGAGGAAGCGGGGAAAGCGCTCTTCGCCCTCGACCTCTCCCTCTGCAAGAGCTGCCGCAACGGCTCGCGCTGCGAACCCGGCCGCTCCGACATCGTCGACCGCTACGCCGCCAGCTGCGGACGCGGCTGTCTCGTGGCGCTCGAAGAGAAGATCGAGAACCGGTTTGAAGAGAAATTCCGCAAACGCGGCGTCTGGACCCGCGGTCCGGTCGGCATCGGGGAGGTGAAGTAATGAATACCCTTGAAATGAAAGAGCGCGCCCGCTCCTTCGGGGCGGACCTGGTGGGCGTCGCTTCGCTCGACCGCTTCAAAGACGTTCCGGCGGAGAACAACCCCCTCAGCATCTTCCCGCAGGCCAAGAGCCTGATCGCGGTCGGCCGCCGGATCCTCCGGGGGACGGTGCGCGGGCTGGAGAAAAGCTCGGCGATGGGCGCTTCCTTCAAGCACTTCGGTTTCTCCTCGCTGGAGGATAACTACCTCGCCAAGACCACCTACGACCTCAACGTCTGGATCGAGGCGCAGGGCTTCGAAGCCGTGCCGATGTTCGGCTACGACACCGAGGCGACGGGGAAGCAGGAGATGGCGATTCCGGTCGCCCCCGGCAAGCCCGCACCCAACGTCTACGTCGACTGGAAGTTCGCCGCCACGGCCGCCGGACTCGGCGAAGTCGGCAAAAACGGCCTCTTCCTTACCCCCGAATTCGGCCCCATGCAGCGCATTGCGCTTCTCGTGAGCGACTTCGCTTTCGAGGCGGATAAGCCGGTTTCCCCCGGTTTCTGCCAGGGCTGCGACGCGTGCGAGAGAGAGTGCCCGTCGCGGGCGATCCAGGATGGGAAGCGCAACAACGAGTGGTGCCTCAGCTGCAAAGCGGGGGCGGTTCAGACCAACATGGGCCGCTTCTACACCGTCGAACGGGTGGGGGCCGCCTGCGGCCGCGCCTGCCTCGCCAGCCTGGAGGAACGGGGATTGCTGACACGGAAATATAACCGGAAATTCCGGGAAGAGGTGGCCAAATGAAGAAGAAACTCACTTCCGAAATGATTAAAGAGCTCGCCCGCAAGCTCGGCGCGGGCGGCGGCGGCGTCGAAGTCGTCGGCGTGGCCAACATCGAACGCTTCGACGAAGCGCCCGAACGCATGCACCCCCGGAACATCTTCCCGGACTGCCGTTCGGTGATCTCGATCGTTCAGCCGATTCCACGCAGTACCTACCGCGGCATCACCGAGGGGACCTACTGGGCGAACTACACCTATTACTCCTACAACCGGCTGAACACGCTTTTCCGGCCAATGGTGACCTACGAGCTGGCGCGGATGATCGAAGACCACGGCCACGAAGCCGTGGCGGTCTATCCCGGCGTGCCCGAAATGTACTCCAAAGACCCGGTGGCCCCGGGCCGCCCCGCGCCGGACGTCCAGCTCAACATCCGCATCGCCGCCATGGCTTGCGGCCTCGGCGAAATCGGCTGGTCGAAGGTGTTCATCCACCCGGTCTTCGGACCCCGGGTGCGAATCGGCAACATTCTCACCGACGCCGAACTTGAGCCGGACCCCATCCTCGAACCCAAGACCCTCTGCAAACGCTGCATGAAGTGCGTCAAGGACTGCCCCGGCAACGCCATTCCGCGTCCCGGCGAGAAGCCCTCGATCAAGGTTCACATCGACGGCCGCGAATATGAGTGGGGCGACGTCCACATGGGGCGCTGCACCGCGACGCACCATGGCATCAACTACAAGGCGTCCCCCTTCCTCAAGCGCTCGCTGCCGGGGTTCAACCTCGACATCACCAAAACCGAGATGTCCGAAGAAGTCGCCTACCGCATCGGCTACACCCTGGCCGGCGGACGCTGGTTCCGCCAGACTCCGGAAGTCCCCTCCGGAACCCAGGTCGTCCCCTACTACGGCCAGATCATGGCCCACACCGGATACTATGCCATCTGCGGCGCCAAAGGATGCATCCGCAGCTGCATGGAGTTCCAGGAGAAAACCGGCAACATCGAACAGAAATCGTTCGAAACCCCCGTCTTCCCCGGTCCCAAATGGGAACTCCCCCCGCCCGAAACCGACGAAACCGGCGGCATCGTCGAGAAAAAAGTCCTGAAAGAACTCTTCCAGGACCCCGACCTCGACGCCGGTCGCTGGTAATCCAGCGTCGTGGGGGGGGGGGGGGGGGGGGGGGGGGCGTCGTTGGGGGGAGGGAGGAGGGGAGGGAGGGGGAGAGACGGACGCGACCCCCAGAGGTCCTGAGAGAG
>JAVBRV010000222.1:0-7848 GCA_031547585.1 Victivallaceae bacterium | reverse complement strand
GTCGTCCATACAGCTGAAGCAAACCAGGGGAATGCCGGTGGTTTCGGTGAATTCCCGGAGCTGCGTCAGATCCTCTTTGCGGAAGACCGGCCCGGCGATCACTCCATCAACCCGGTTGTTGTGGAACGCTTCGAGGCATTGGCGTTCACGCGCAGGGTCATGGCGGCTGATCGAAAGCTGCATGACTTTTCCGTGTGCGGTCAGGTGTTCCTCAAGTTTGCAGACGAGCTGTGAATACCAGCGAACGGCGATGTCGCGGGTGACCAGGACGCCGATGGTGCGCGTTGAAGCCTGACGCAGACTCCGGGCCGCCTGGTTCGGCGAAAACTTCCGCTGACGGGCCAGTTCGCAGATCTGTTCGGCTTTTCGCCCCGGCTTTCCGGCCAGTGCCCGGCTGACGGTGGCGGTGCTGACATTCAATTCACGCGCCAGCGAAACAATCGTGGTCGGCTTGTCTTTTAACATGGTGGTTCTCTTTTTTGTATCTGTAATCGTTTTCTTTTATTAATTATGACAGATTAATGCACAAATGTCAAGAGTGTAAATGATAAAATTTTAAAAAATGTAAACGATTACAGTTTGTCGGCAAAAAAACCACTGCCTTTCGAAAAGGGAGTGGTTCAATGGAATAATCAGAATTCCAGCTTGAAGACGGGAACCGTCCCCGCGAGGTCGTCGACGGGCAGGTTGCGGAGACGCAGCGCCGGGCCGCGATGGCGTTCGTAGATAATGGGTTCGAACGTCCACTCCACCGCCTCCCCGGTGTTGAGCAACGTCGCCCGGCGCGGTGCTTTATCGAGCGGGCGGAGGTTCAGCGTGGAGCTGAGGAATCCGTCGGGGCAGTGGATGTAGAGCGCGTTTTCACTCCGCGTCACCGGGAAGGCGCGGTTCTCGATAGCCGCCGGATCGGGGGCCGCGTCGAACGCCTCGCGAACTTGCCGGAACCAGTCGCCGACGCCGGTGAGCAGCCGTTCGGCCTGCGGCGGAATCCGCCCGTCGCCATCGGGACCCACGTTCAAGAGGTAATTCCCTCCGGCGGCCAGCGTCTCGTCGATCCGCTTCAGGAAGTAGCGGAGCGAATAGTAGTCTTCCTCAAAACGGAACCCCCAGCTGTTGACGCCGACCGACTGGCAGGCTTCGACCGGGCGGCGGATGCGGTCGTCGTCGCGGTTGGCGCTCTCCGGGTCGATGTCGCGCTCGGGGGTCGAGTAGTCCCCGGGGGCGAAGCCGCGGTTGTTGATGACGGCGGCGGGCTGAAGGCGGCGGATCAATTCATGGACCTCCGGCGCTTTCCACTCCGGCACGTTCATATCCCACCAGATGCCGTGAATCTTGCCGTAACCGGTGCAGAGCTCGGCGATCTGGCGCTTCAGGAAGTCGAGGTAACGGCTCCCGTCGTGCTTCTGGGGGTCGGTGACGATCTCGTGGTGGCGGCCGGTGTTGGGGTAGTTCTCCTGGTGCCAATCGACGACGGAGTAATAGAGTTCGAGCGGCAGCTTCGCCGCATGGCAGGCGTCGGCGAGCACTTTCACCACATCTTTGCCGTACGGGGTGTTGCCGATGTGGAAGTCGGTTTCCCGGCTGGGCCAGAGGCAGAAGCCGTCATGGTGCTTGGTGGTGAAAACGAGGTATTCGAACCCGTTCCGGCAAGCGGTTTCGACCCAGGAGGCCGGGTTGAAGTTCTTCGGGTCGAAGTGCTTGCTCCGCTCCTGGTACTCGGCGGCCGGAATCTGAAAGCGCTGCTGCTCCTGCTCGTGGATTCCGGTGGCCGCGTAGAGGCCCCAGTGGATGAAGAGGCCGAGGCGCTTCGTCATAAACCAGTCGCGTTCGTCGTGAAAGTAGTTCATTGGAGCCTTACCCGGCCGAAGTCGGCCGCATTGCGGAAGTTCATGGTAGTGCCGAAGAGCATCAACTGGGTCTTCCGGGCCGTTTTGTCGGGGTAGGAGCCGTTGATGCCGAGGTCGAAGCCGAAGAGGGAGGGCGCTTTATCGAGGCCGACCGCCCGCCAGGGCAGGGTGAAGGTGAGGAGATAGCCTTTGTCAAGACTCTTGCACTCCAGCTTGACGCCTCGTTCGGCGGCGTCCGGCAGCTGGGCGGAGTGGAAGGCGGCGGGCGCGTTGCCGATGGCCGGGCGCAGCAGGAACTGGCTGACGCCGGGGGCGTAATTCACCTCGCCGAGGCCGCCCTGTTCCGGGCGGAAGTCGAAGAAGAGCTCGACCGCGCTGCCGTTGGCGCCGGGCCAGGGGGAGGGGGTGCGGAGGTTGAGGTCGCGCGCCTCCACCTCGACCACCAGCTCCCGGTCGGTGCAGCCGAGGCGGATTTTCGCCGACAGCTCGTCGGGACCGTTCCAGTAGTTATCCTCCTGCAGCGAAGCCAGTTTGGAGGGACCGCCGAAGATCGCCTGCTCCACCTTGTCGAGCGCGGCGGCGGGCTGGAGGCCCGCCTCCTTTTTCAAGGCGAGGGTGGGGCGGTTCGACAATACGACCGGCGCCTGATAGCTGCCGCCGCCGGGGAGTTCGACGGTGAAGGTGAGATTCAGCTCGCGTAGCGGGGATCCCGCGGGGTCGGCGGTGAAGTCGAAGTTGCGGCGCTTTTTGGCGGCGACGTCGGCTTCCAGCCGGGCGGGGGTGACCTTTACCGCGCCGGGAGCCGGGACGATCGTCGCCCGCCAGTTCTCGCCGGAGCGATTGAGCAAGGTGAAACGCACCTGCCGGAGTCCGTCGGGGCGCTCGGTCACGGTGATCTTCTCCACCGGCGAGGGGAGGATGGCGAAGCCGGGTTTGGCGGCGTGGAGGTAGACCGGCTGCTCGGTCAGGTTGAGGAGGTAGCGGTGGACGCCGCCCTCGGAGGCGATCGGTTTCAGCGTGGAGCGTTCGCCGAAGAGAGAGACTTGCTCCAGTTCGCCGTCGGGGGAGGAGAGCAGCACCGAACTGGTCGGGGCCGCCGACCAGAGGAGCGCCGTTTCGCCGCCGTTCGCCTTGCGGAAGATGCCGCCGGGAATCGACGGCGCCCCGGTGGATTTCGGCGCGGGGGTGAGCACCACCCCTTCAAACTGCATGGCGAGCACACTGACCGCGAGGGCCGTGAGCGTGGGGGTGCGTTCGCCCGCCGGGGTGGCGGCGAAGAGGCCGAAGCCGGGCCGCTCTTTCTCCCAGTTTTTGGGGTCCTTGGGCCAGAGGGGGTTCCAACCGAAGAAGATGAATCCTTCCGCGCCGCTGGTGAGATTGATGACGGCATTTTTCACCATCGAGCTGGAGGCCTGGTATTCGTCGTTGACCTTGCCGGGCCAGGCGCCGGGGGAGACAAAGGCGGGGTGGCGTTCGGCGATCTTTTCGGCGACGACGGCGGGCGGAATCGGCTCATCCACCCGGTAGCGCTGGGGCATCAGGACGCCGGTTTCGGAGTTGAAGTAGCGCTTGATGGTCGGAGCCTGCTTTTTCGCTTCCTCCAGCATTCCGGCGAGTCCGGCCCGGTCGGGCTGGGCAGGGGTGGTGTAGGTGTGCCAGCTGACCACGTCGAGGGCGGAGCCCGCACCCGCCTTGATCGCTTTGCCCATCCAGGGGACGAAAGCGCCGGTGCCGCAGATGCCGTAGATGAGGTTTTGGGGATCGGTTTCCTTCATCACCTTCGTCACGGTTTTGGCGATCTCGGCGTAGTCGCCCGGCTGATCGGGGAGATGGGTGGAAGCGTTGGGTTCATTCTCCACCTCCCAGCGCTGGATTTTCCCTTTATAGCGCTGGGCGGTGGCGCGGAGGAAGTCGCTGTAGCGGTCGAGCTTCGGGAAGCCGCCCCGGGTTCCCCAGGCGGTGGACTTCATCCGGGGGTAGGGCCGTTCGCGCTGCCAGTCGAGGAAGGGCTGCGACTGAAGACAGACGTAGAGTTCGCGCCCGGAGGCGAGCGCCCAGTCGATGCGGTGGTTCCAGTTCCACTCTTCACTGGGGGTGGCGGGGTCGATGCCGTAAGCGCCGTTCCAATCCTTGACCCAGGCGGGGCCGACCACGTAGCCCCAGTAGAGGTACTGGTGGGCGTAGCGGAGGGGGAGCTGGTCGGGCCAGACGCCGAAGGTGCCGACGTTGCAGTCATGGAGCCCGAAGAGGCCGGGGCCCTTCGCTTCCCGGCGCGGTTCGGCGTAGAGAAAATGCTTTTGAAGGGTGGCTCCGTCCGAACTCTTCACCTCGAGGTGATAGAGGTCGCTCTGGAGCGCGAAGGGAAATTGGATCGGCGTGACACTCTCGCTGCCGGGCGCGGCTTCGAAGCTCTGCCGCCAGCTCTTTTCGAGACGGTTGACTTCGCTCTTCAGGGTGAAATCGAGGGTTACTCGTTGCTTTTCGGCGGTCGTATTGATGAGCTGCGCCACCGGCGTGTCGCGTCGGGCGGGGTCGGTGCCGACGACGTAGCTGTCGAAGCCGAAGAGCTGCAGGCTGACGCCGCCTTGGCGGGGGGCGGGGGTGAGGCGCGCGGCGTAGTCTTCCTCCCAATCCAGCACCAGGCGGGCGTTGCCCGAAACGAGGGTTAGCTCGTCGATCAGGGCGGCGGCGACGGTCAGGGTTTTCGGTGCGAAATCGCGGGGGAGGGGGAGGCGGATGGAAGTGCCGCCGGTGGAGAGCTCCGCTTCGCCTTCCCGGCAGCGGAGGGTGGCGGACTGCCAGCGGTTGAAGGCCGGGAGCTTGGCGGCCGAGCGCACGGTTTTCCCCTGCCGAAGCTGGAGTTCGCGTCCCTCGGAGGCGGGGGCGATCCGGAGTTCGAGTTTCTCCTTGCCGGAGGTGAGAACGAGCAGGGTTTTCTCCAACCGCCGGGGGAGGTCGCGGAGGTGGAAGTTGAGTTCGTACTCCGGCTGGAGCGTAAGGTGCGGCGCGAGGGCGTAAGAGAGGCGGAGGCTTTCGAAGTCGGCCACCTTCCCCTTCGCGCCGCCCGGCGTGGTCGGCGCGGGGGGAACCCGCAGATTGGCTCCGCCGGAAGTCGGATACAGATGAATTTCAGCCGCCGGGGCGAGGAGTCTCCCGAAGAGAAAGAGGGCGAGAAGCGTACGGATCATAAACGATGTCTCCCGGTTATTCCGTGACGATGATGAGCTGGGGGGCGTGCTGCTTGCCGGAGGCGGCGGCGAATTCGCTGGTCCGCCAGCGCCAGGCGATGCCGGTGGGGGCGTTTTCGGCCGCTTCCAGGCGGAAGCCGATCCAGCCGGACTTGGCGGCGGCCGCCTTTTTGACCGCTTCGGTGACGTCGAAGGAGACGGGGAGGGCGGAGTTCAACTTCCGTTCCGCCGGTTTGGCCTCCATGACCCGGCCGATTTTTTCGCCGGTGTCGTCGGTGAGCTCGATCTTGCCGTCGGCTTCCGGGGCGAGGTAGAAATAGAGGTCGGTTTCGGGGCCGTGCGCGTCCTCTTTCTCGGGGTGGCAGCCGAACTTACCGTTGGGGGACAAGCGGAGCGTGGCCTTCTTGATCGGGGTCGCGAGCTCCGGCAGCTGGAATTCGAAGACCGCCTTGCGGTTCTGCCGCCAGATCTTGCCGGTGACGGCTTCGCGGTCCGGACCGTCGGCCTGAAGGGACATGGCCTGGTTGACGATGCCGTCCCCGGTGGAGTCGATGAGGACGCCGTCGCCCGCGGGCTGCGTGGTGACGGTCACAGTCGCCGCCGCGAGCGGCAGGGCAAGGAGGAGCGAGATGGATGATAGAAGTGTACGCATGGTTTTCACAGGCTTTTGGGGTTCCAGTAAATGCCGTCGATGGCCGAGTCGGTACTGATGAATTGCGCGGCGGCATGCCCACTCACGTGGTAGTCGGCCCAGAGGACGTTGGCTTTGCCGCTATGCCGCCCGAGGGGGAGGCTGGTACCGGTTCGATTGGCGATTTCGCCGCTGGTGTTGGCGGTGGCGTCGATGGCGTAGATCTTGCTGCTGGCCCGGCGGATCGCCGGAACCTTGACCGCCTTGGTCGAGCCGCCCGAGGCGGAGTCGCCGAAGTACCGGTAGTTGAGGCCGTACATGCCCCAGAAATCGTTGTCGGTGGAGGTCCCTGTAAACTTGGCGGTCACGAACTCCGCGTTGGTCATCTCGCGGACGGGGCAGCGGGCGATGGCATTTTTATCGGCATTGTAGCTGGTACGGGCCGACTCCTTATTATTGCCGAAGAGGTAGAGCGTAACGACCTGTGCCGACCAGTTGGGGAGTCCCCCCGGAGCTTTCCCCCAGCAGGGGTAGAAGCCCCGGTAGTCGTCGAGATAGAGATTGACGCAGCTGCCCAGCTGCTTCAGGTTGTTGACGCAGGTGCTTTGCCGGGCGGATTCGCGGGCCTTGTTCAAGGCCGGCAGCAGCATGGCCGCCAGAATGGCGATGATGGCGATAACGACGAGGAGTTCGATCAGGGTGAATTTTTTCCGCATGGCGCTCTCCGGGGTGGGGTTGTTTCGGGGAATTCTATAAAAAAGGGATGAATACATTTTACTCTCCGCAGGACTTACCGGGAACCAAGCGTACCTGGCTCTGGGGAATTTCAATATGCCCCGCTTTACCCTCCTGGAGGGCGGCGGCGAGGGTGGCGAGGGTGGCGCGGGCGATTTGCTCCGGGTCGACGACTTCGAGGGCGGTCAACTGGATCGGCGACGCGAAATCGCACCCCTTGTTGTGGTGGGTCACGACGGCGATGTCGCGGGGAATCTTCAGCCCGGCTTCCAGTATGGCGATGAGGAGGCCGCGGCAGAGGACGTCGTGATGGACCAATATGGCGTCCGGACGCTTCCTCGGAGCGGCGAGAAGGGCTTTGCCCTTTTCATACCCGTCGATATCCCGGGAGCCCCAGCGGATGATTTCAGCTTTGGCGTCGCTTCCCGCGATGGCGTCGAGCATTCCCCGGCGTTCGCATTCGAACTGTTCGCGGAAGTTGGCGTAGCGCAGCTCTTCCGGCAGCATCGAAACGACCGTGATCCGGCGGTAGCCGCGCCCGATCAGATACTCCACGCCGGTCCGGATCGAATGCTGGAAGTCGATATGCACCGGTTCGCAGGAGAGCACCCCGGGGCGTTCGGCGATGAAGGCGGTCAGCGCCTCGGTGCGGTTGCAGGAGATGACGGCTTTCACCTCGCCGCCGGCGATATCCTGTTCGAGATCGTACAAGGTGCGGCTGCCGGAGTCGAAGTCAAGATAGACCTTGAGGTTGAAATCCTGCTCCCAGGCCTGCTTCTGAAATTCATCAAGCAGCAGCGAATAGAGCGGACTCTGGCTACGGAAGGGATTGTTGCCGAAGACCAGCGCGATCACGTTGACCCGCTCCTTCGAGCGGACGAAGGTCCCCCGGCGCGGATGACGTTCGATCAGCTGCCGCTGCACCAGCGTCTGCAAGCTCTTATGGATGGTGACCGGCGTCACCTGGTAGAACGCGGCCAGCTGGAGCGTCGACGGCAGCCGGGATTTATCCGGCAGCTCCCCGGTGACGATGCGCCGGGCAAGATGATCGGCGATCTGCTGCTGCAGCGGTACGGAGCGGGTGGCTTCGAAGGCGGTCATCGACACTCCTGGTATAATATTAAAATATCAAGTATAATAATAGTATACCAGAAAAAATTTCAATGTCAATACCCGGTGTGAAAATTTTGGGGAAATTATGTAATCATACCACGTCGGGAGTTGGGCGGGGCCTTACTCCCCGCCCAAGCCCACCCCCGCCTGTGGGCTTCGCCGACTGCCGGACTTGTCCGGCAGCTCCCGACGCGGTATACGTATTGTGCCGTGGGAGTTGGGCGGGGCCTTACTCCCCGCCCAAGCCCACCCCCGCCCGTGGGCTTCGCTGACTGCCGGGCTTGTCCGGCAGCTCCCAACGCGGTATACGTATTGTGCCGTGGGAATTGGGCGG
>JAVBRV010000080.1:0-5497 GCA_031547585.1 Victivallaceae bacterium | reverse complement strand
GGCGCTGCTGGTCGAAACCATCCACGGTCCGGAGGGAACCGCACGCTGGACGGCCGTCATCTGTTCGCTGGCGGCGCTGGCGGGAGTCGCTTCCGGCCTGATTCTCGGGCATCTCAGCGACCGCCTCTCGCCACGCAAGATTCTGATTCCCGTATTGGTGGGCACGGGGCTGATGAAGCTGCTGCAAGGGGCGGCGCCGACGCTGCTGGTCCTCGGGACCGGACGCTTCTTCAACTACTTCCTCGCGGGCGGCATCGACCCGGTGCTTCAGAACATATTGGCGCGTTCGACGCCGGACCACAAGCGCGGCAAAGCATTCGGCTTGGCGGCGAGCTTCCGCACCGCCGGAGCGCTGCTGAGTTCGGCGGCCGGCGGCTGGGTGGTGTACAACTTCGGGGTGCGCGCCGCCTTCTACGTCGCAGGCGGCTGCTTCCTCCTTCTCCTCCCCCTCTTCCTCCGGATCATGAAGAGGATTCCGGACCACACCCGCCGCTGAGAATCAATCGGCGCTTCATCATCTGTTGCCGTTTACTGTCCGGGTTGACGGGACGGCCGCCTTTGCTTTTTCGCTTGGCCAGATTGGCCCGGCTGGCGGCTTGCTGAGCTTCACTTTTGCGCCGAATCATCTGCCCGCAGGTAGGACACGGGTGACCGCACGGAAGAGCGGCCGGATTACGAACCGGCTTGCCATTGCTGTACAGTTCTTCCGCGGAAAGGTCGAGATCATCATTCCAGCTCACGCCATAACCACCCGGATCAATTTGAACCAACTCAAACAAACCGGGAATATTTTCAAGATCACGGAATTGGGGAATCGTTTCGAGCAACGCGGAAAGTCGATAACATACCTGCTTCCGGTCGCTGAACTCGACCCAGAGAATAAGGTCCGGCAATGCCTTTACATGTGCAATTCGGTGAAACATTCCGTATTCCTCCAGCCTACTCCAACGGTTCGATCATCGTGAAATTCTGCGTATTCCAGATCGCCATCAACTCTGCCTGATGCATCTTCGTCCACTCCTGGACCATTGCCAACGCCTTTTCCGGCAAATCGCCTTCCAGCATTTCCGCGGTACGAATATCAATCACGCCGTTCTTCTCCCCATAAATAGCATGTATATGCGGCGGGTTATGTTCGCCCCCTCGAAAATACATTTTGATCAAGATTCCATAAAATCTAGAAATTACCGGCATTTTATACTCCTTGAAATCTATTCTCAATATAACTCTAATTTAGATTTTTCCAATTAGAATTTCCAATACTTTTTACAAAAACCAGCTTTCAGCGCTTGCAATACAGTTCGCGGAAAGCGCGCGGAGACATGCCGGTGTGGGTCTTGAAGAAGCGCGAGAAGTAGAACTCGTTGAGGAACTTCAACTCCTGCGCGACCTCCTTCACCCGGATTCCCGGCGTCAGCAGCCGCTCCGAAGCGCGTCGCAACAGGATGCGCATCAGGAACTTCTTCGGCGGCATGCCGATGTCGGCGGAGAACTTCCGGGAGAATACGTCGCGCCGCATCCCCGCGAAATCGGCCAGCTCGTCCACCGTGGTTTCGGCGGAAATCCGGGCGAGGATGTGGGCGATCAGCTCGCGGTAGTCGCGCCAGCGCGAAAGATGGGCCAATACCTCCGTATCGAGCTCGGCAACCACCCGACCGATAAGACCGTAGAGGAGGCTCCGCAGGCCGCAAGCGCCTTCAATGCCGTTCTCCATTTGCATGTTTTGCATGCATTCCAAGACCTTTTCCGTCATCTCTTCGGCGGGGAATTCCCGCAGCGGCTGTTCCTGAAAAAGTTCCGCCCCGTAAAAAACGTCGAAGTTGAAGTGGCACGACAGATAGTTCATCTCCCGCGTCTGGTGCACCTCGAGATCACGAAAAGCGGGCATGAAGTACAGATACCCCTTTCGCATGAAAAAGTGCGTCCCCGCCCCCCGGTCGGCGATATAGCTCTCCAGATTCTCCTCTTCCTTCAGAATGAAGAGAAGGCGGTTGACCGGATGGCAGGAGTGGTATTTGTGAATCTGCGCCGCGCCGAACACCAGATGGGAAAACGACAGATGTACGCCATTCAGCAGCGTCAGCAGTTCAATTTCACTTCGCTTTGTCATAAAATCATAAGTTTTCCGCAGGTTTTCGGCATTCTCGTTTTGCCTTTTTTTGAGTATACTATATACGACGGCAAAATACAATCCGGATAACCAAAGAATATGAATAATTTCGATACGCTCCGCCCGCTCCTCGAAACCGAGTTCGACCGCTTGAGGTTCGAAGGCCCCTCCCCCGAACTCCAAGTCGAGTGTGAACGCCTCCGTCGTGAATATGTGGGTGAGGAACGCATTCTCATCCGCGCCCGACTCTTCCGGCTGATCTGCGAGAAGGGGCGAATCGCCGAGGGGGTGAATCCCTTCGTCCGACGGCTCGACCCGGCGGAAATCCTCCCCTCCCTGCGCGACGAATGGCTGCGCGAGGCGTGGAAGCGCGAATTCGGCACAGAAGAGCAACGCGGCTGGGTGGTGGACATTCCCGGTCACGGCTGCCACTACTGCATCGACACCAGCCACACCGCGCCGGATTGGGAAGCGATTCTCGCCCTCGGCCTCCCGGGGCTCCGCGACCGGGCGGAACGGGGCGGCGACACCCCCTTTCACCGGGCGGCGACGATGGCCTGCGAGGGAGCGATCGCCTTCTGCCGCCGCTCCGCCGACGTCGACCTCCGGAAGCTGGCGGAGCGTCCGCCCGAAACCCTCGTCGAAGCCTTTCACCTCGCGAAAGTCTGGCACGATCTTCAGGAGCTGGAGGGGGAACAGGTCCGCACCATGGGCTGGTTCGACCGCCTCTACCTCGACTTCTACCGCCGCGATCTCGCCGCCGGGCGGCTGACCCGCGACTCGGCCAAAGAACTGCTGAAATTCTTCTGGATCGCCTTCTATGCCGAGCATCAGGGGAAGGCCTACGGCAAGAACTTCTGCTTCGGCCCCGAAACCAACGAGCTGTCGCAGCTGGCGCTCGAAACCTATCACGAGCTCAACCTCGTGGACCCCAAGCTCTCCATCCTGGTCGGCGACGGAACCGCACCCGAATTCCTCGAACTCTGCGCCCGGAATATCCGCGACGGGCGCACCGCCATCGTTTTCCTCAACTACCCGTTGGTGGTCGAGGGGCTGCTCCGCCACGGCCGCGCGCCGGAGGACGCCCGCCGCTGTTTGCCGGTCGGCTGCTACGAACCGGCGGTCGCGGGGCACGAGGTCTCCTGCTCCGGGGCGACGCACTTCTACCTGCCGCAAATCCTTTGCCTCCTGCTGGATGACGGGAGAGAGTTCAACTCCTTCGAGGAGCTGTTCGCCGCCTACCTCGACCGGATCCGCCGCGAGCTGGAGTTTATGGAGGAACAGCAGCGCCGCTGTGAAAAGCTCTGGCCCGAAGTGAACCCCTCCCCCTTCTTCTCCGCCGGATACGCCGATTGCATCCTCTCCGGGCGCGACATCACCGAAGGGGGGATGAAGTACAATTCGACCGCCTGCGTGATCAGCTATCTGCCGGAAGCGGCGGACGCGCTGGCGGCGCTCGACTACCTGGTCTACCGCGAAAAGCTCTGTACGCTCGCCGAACTCCGCACCGCGCTCCAAGCCGACTGGAAGGGCTTCGAAAGATTGCAGCAAACCGCCAAAACCCGCGCCCCCAAGTGGGGAAACAACGATCAACAGGTCGATTCGCTCGCCCTCCGGATCGCCGATTTCGCGGCGAAGCAGATCAACCATACGCCCAATGCACGGGGCGGCTTCTTCTACGCTTCGCTCTACGGCCAGAAGGTGGTCGAGCACGGCAAGCTGATCGGGGCCTTGCCCAACGGACGCAACGCCGGGCAGCCGGTGTCGAAGAATCTCGACGCCTGCATCGGCATGGACCGCAAGGGAATCACCGCGCTCACCGCCTCGGTGGTAAAGCTCGACCTCGCCGACTTCCCCTGCGGCACCTGCCTCGATCTGATGCTCCACCCCTCCACGGTGCGCGGTGAAGAGGGAATCGGGGTGCTGACGGGGATCATCCGCACCTTCCTCGCCCGGGGCGGTTCGGGGCTGCAATTCAACCTCTTCGACGCGGCGGAACTCCGCGAAGCGCAACGCACTCCCGAAAAATACGCGCATCTTCAGGTCCGGGTCTGCGGCTGGAACGTCCATTTCACCGACCTCGCACCGGAGGCGCAGCAAACCTTCATCGACCAGGCCGAAGCTCTCGCTTGACCCGAATGCTATAGTATAATCACAGAAAAGGACTCCGCGGATGAAAAGAAAGCAAAATTTCACTCTCATCGAACTCCTCGTAGTAATAGCCATCATCGCCATTCTGGCGGGGATGCTTCTCCCGGCGCTCGGGAAGGCGCGGGAATCCGGACGGCGCGCCAAGTGCCTTGCCAACCAGAAGCAGATCCACACCGGCATCAGCATGTACAACGACGACTTCGGCGGCTGGATGCCGAAGGCAAACTACGCCTCCGCCTGGAGTTACGACATCGCCCCCTATACCGGCGGCCCCTGGATGGACGTAACCTCCAATTTCACTTCCTCCACCGGTATCGCCTTTTCCGCCGGAGGCCGTTATCAACCGAAGGGACTTTTCTACTGCCCCTCGGCCAGCACGCCCCCGAACGGCTCCCCCTCGTGGAGCGGCGCCGCCGTCACCCCGAACCTCTACTATCTCACCAGTTATGCCGTCATAACCAGCTACAACCCAAAGGGCGGCTGGATGTTCAACGATGACTTCGGCAATAGCGTCATCTACCAGCACAGCGGAAAAATCCGGAGCCGCGCCGCCATCCTGGTCGACAAAAACTGGGTCACGCAAACCGCCAACTGGTACCGCGCCTCCGACCCGGCGCTCGCGGGAAGTTCCAGCTTCCTCACCTTCAGCAGCACCTACTCGGCCGGCTGGAACCACGCCCTCAGCACCAATATCCTTTTTAAAGACGGCCACGCCGCCAGCTACCGCCACGGCATCCAGCCGCTGGACCTCGACGCCATTCCCACCGGGAAGTAATCATAAGGGACCTTCATCATGTACCGTTTCATCACTCTCTCACTCTTTTTTGCCGCCCTCGCCCTGCAAGGAGGCAACTTATTGAAGAGCAACGATATCGCCAAACCGGGGTGGCGACTCTGGATCACTCCCGAGCTCACCATGGACAACCGTTTTGAAGCCGGGAAGTGCCTGCTTCAATTTCCGCCGCAGCCGGCCGGGAAACCGGGAACGGTTCAACTGTACCGGATCATCCCCCTGGAAGCCGGGCGCGACTACCGTTTCAGTTTCCGCCTGAAGGCCGACCGGGGCGGTTCCCTCGTCTTCGCCTACGGCTACCGGGTGAAACCGTACGGCGAGCTTTCCCGGGAAGAACTGCGGGTGCTGCCGGGAGAGCACCTCTACCATATCTCCTTCCGCTTCAAAGATAATCCGGAATATCCGGCGGATGCGTCGAAGGCGCTGAAGCTCCACCTGGGCGG
>JAVBRV010000467.1:0-7157 GCA_031547585.1 Victivallaceae bacterium | reverse complement strand
GCCAGCGCCGCGGCCAGATCCTCTTCCCGGACGAGGTCGCGGTTTCTCCCCCCCTGCGGAATGACGTTGGGGAAGTCGGGCGAGATTTCAAGCAGGCGCGGAACTTTCAGCGCCTCCGCCACGGCAAAGAGTCCCGTCTGGTTGCCGACGACGAGCGCCGCCCCCCGGATCACCGCCGCAGCTTCCAGGAAATCGCGGGTGGGCAGGTATTCGCAATCGCAGCACTCCCGGGTGAAATCGCGGTGTTCCCGGGGAACTCCGAGAAAGAGCAGCCGGTCGCGGCAAGGCTCCAGCGACCGGTAGCTGAGGGCCGGATTGCGATAGCGGTGTGAGCGGAAAAGCACGATCCGTCCCCGGGAGCGCGGATCGGCGGGAATTCCCCAGAGCCACGGTGAGGTGTAATCGATATCGCCCCCCTCCTGCCTGGTCAGCAGGCCGAAGCGGCGGGCAAGGTCCCCGGACGGATGTTTCGGCCAGAGACGGTTTGCCTCGTCGAGGTTGACCTCGGTCTCTTCCGGGCGGTCGAACCAGACTTCGTCGATCCAGTGTTGGCTTTCAAGCAGCGCCGCCAGCGCCTGGGCGGTTTCGCGGCTGTAGCGCTTCCCCAGGTTGAGGTTGAAGGCGGTTCGCTTGATATTGCGCTGCCGGACGATATGGAGCGCCGCCGGCAGCGCGTAAATGAGGTCGCCGGCCTTGCCGGAGTGGGAGAAGACGATTTCGCTCATGCCCTTTTCCCCTTGCGGACCGTGCCGAAATCCTCTTCGGTGTACGGGAGTCCCGCCGCCGCTGCCGCCGCCGCATAAACCGCCGGAGCATCGGCGTTGTGCCAGAGGAAACCGTCGCGGTGCTGCCGCCGGTCGTTGCCGAGCATGTCGAACCAGAAGGCGTAGCCGCGTTTGTCGGGGCCGTGGTAGTGGAGCTTGGAGTACGCTTCGAATTCCGGGCTGGACCATTCGTGAGCAAGACGGATGGCGCGCTCATGGAGGAAGCGTTCGACGAAGACCCGCGCGCCGGGCTGGGCGGCGTCGATGATTTCGGAGAGCATCGACGACCAGGCCGGGACGTAGAGGCCGAGACACTCGCTCCGGAAGCCGTAGTGATAGCTGGTGGTATAGCTTGAGAAGGTCACGGCGTTGCTGTCGCGGGCGAGGCGGATCAAGCCGTCGACCCACGGTTCGAGAGCGATGAAGCGGCGCGAGAACTTGACCAGCAGGTCGAAACCGTGCCGCCGGGCCCACTCCAACCCGGCGGCGAAGATGCGCAGGTCCCCGGCGAAGTGGCCGTAACGTTGCCCGAGGTTGAGGGGCTGGATGCCGTACTTGGCGCAGACGGCGTCCAGCGCCGGGTCGGGGCCGCCGTCGTTGACCACCAGGACCGGGAGCTGGTGGAGGTTGACTAAGGAGTGAAGCCCGAGGTCGACATGGGGGGCGCTCCCGGCGGTTCCGAGAACTGCGCCGATTTTGGGAAGGGCGGGGTAGAGGGGGCGGGTGACGCTGTGGCGTTCGTATTTCGAGGGGGAGGGAAAGCGTTCGCGGAAGAGGCGCATGGCCCCGGCGGCGAGGCCGGTGTCATTGTAGCCGGCGAAAAGTTTCCCCTCCAGCGCCTTGGGTTTGACGTGTTCCGACTCGAAAGTTGCTTTGATTTCACTGGCCGGGGTGGAGCCGAGTACCCCAATGGTATTGAGATAGAGGGAGATGTAGCAGAGCCCGACGCCCGCCGAGAAGTCGAAGCGCGACTCCAGCGCAAGGTACTTGTCGCGCTGAAAACGAACCGGGGTGTGAGCTTCGTAATTGACGGTCGGGAGCCCGGCGGCTTTCAGGGCTTCGCCGGTCTGGCGGAGCGAACGGTGCCAGACCCGCGTGCCCTCCTCGCCGGAGAAGCCGAGCAGATCGTCCCGTCGCGCCGCCACCGGCAGCTCGGTGACGGAGAGATCCCGGAGGAGGAGGTTGTCGTCGGCCCAGAAAATGACTTCGCTGGAGATGCCGGGGGTGGTGAGGGCGGTCCGGATGGCGTGGTGAATGTTCATCTGTTTGCGCGGATAAGGGTCGTCGCACCGGATGAATTTCAGGTTCTGGAATCCTTCGGGCATGCGGCTCGACACCAGGTAGATATCGCGGTATCCCTTGAGGTGCTTCTCGATGGAGCGGAGCGCCAGGTGCAACTCCTCGTTGCCGTGGCGCGAGCCGTCGGCGCGGAGAACGAGGAGGACGTCGACCCGGCCGGGCAGGGGGGAGGGAAGGGGGTAATGGCGTGACGGCGCGGTCTCCTTCCTTCGGCCGCAGGGGGTGCATACGGGTCGCTGTTCCGGCGGCGCTTCCTCTCCGGAGGCCGCCCGGGTCAGGGCTTCGATGGCGCGAATCTGTTCCTTTTCGAGGGTGAATTCCAAGCCGCCGGGGGCAATCCAGCGGCGGAGGTTGCGCACCAGCCCGGCGGTTCCGGGGGCGATGCCGGCGAGTTGTTCCTGCGCTTCGTTGAGATTGCCGATGAGGTAGAGCCGATATTCCGGGGTATCGTAACCGGTGAGAATTTCGCGGGCGATGACGGCGGCGCTGGCGAGATGCTTGACCGCGCAATGGCGGCAGTCGTGGGTATTGATTCGATTCATGTTCAGAAATCCGTATAGTCGTAGCTGCAGCGTTCTTCGATATGGGTTTGGCCCCACCGGATGGCGGCGTTCTGGGCTTCGGTGAAGCTGTCGTGAGGGCCGGTTCGGATGCGGACTTCGATCCACCCTTGGCCGTCATTGAAGATGCCGGTCTGGAAGGGGGCCTGGGCGCCGCTGTGGCCCATGTAGATCCATTCGCCCATGAGGAAGAAGCAGGTGGTGATGCCGTACCAGCGGTTCTCCTCGACCCCTGAAGAGCTGGAGGAGGAGGAGCTGGAGGAACTGAAAGATCCGGAGTCGTCGTCATGAGAATCGGAGCCGAAGGAATCGGAGACGTCTGAGTCGCAGGAGGAGCTGGTGGCATCCGAAGAGCTGGAGGAGCTCGACGAACTTAAACTCCACCAGGGCGGTTCCGGCCGGGAGTCGGAAAGGTCGGAGCCGCTGTTCGACGAGGCGCAGATTTCCGAGTCGGAATCCTCGTGTTCGCAGAGCTCCTGGATGATCCCCTGCGGCTGCCCGTGATGCTGCTGGTGGATGGCGGCGGTTCCGTCCTTGACCTCGGCGGTGGCAAGGACAATGAATACCTCGCACTCCTCCGGTTCCGGCAGGGTCGGGGCGGCCTTGCATTTGGCGGTGATATGAAAGGTTTGCCAGACGGGGTCGGTGAATTCATTCCAGCCGTCTTCGGCCGGACCGGTGACGGCGTGGATCGACAGGTAGATGACGCTGCTCCCCTCGTCGAGGTGGAGGCGGCTGCGCGGTTCGATTTCAACGCGGTAACGTTTGCGCAAGGGCTGGAGGGGCTCCGCCTCCTCTTCCTCTTCCGGGGGGAGGTACAATCGGTATACCTCCACCGACCCCGCCGGATAATCGAGCTGGTTCGCGTAGGGGAGTGAACCGTCGATCACCCGCAGCCGGGCGGCTCCGGCGGGAGTATCCCCGGTTGCGGTCTCCTGGAGAACTTTGAGGTAGCCGGTGTAGATTTCGGCGGCCGCCTGCGGGGAACGGATGGCGTTGATCCGGTAACCGCGTTCGGTTCGTTCGACGGCGATGTTGCTGCCGGCGTAGATGACGGGGGTGAATTCGTCGGACATGGTGACCTCCCTTGGGTTGATCCTTTCGGAAAGGGAGGTTTGTCAACCTAGGGGCTGGGAATCCGTTCCCAGAGAACGAATTGACTGTCGTAATCGGTGGCGGTCAGGCGCACCCGGTAACCGCGGAACTGCGGAATCGGCGCCCCCAGCGGATAATTGCCGGCGAGATAGTCGGCCGGAATGCGCTGCCGAACGCTGTCTTCGGGAGTGATCTCCAGACATTCACCGCCGGAGAGATAGCCCAGTTCTTCCAGCCCCGCGCAACTGACGAGAGGGCGCCGGAAGCTTTTGTAACTGATGAGATCAAGCTGGATTGGCTCGCGCCGCGCGGGGCCGGTGTACTCCATTCGGATCAGATCGGACCATTGCAGGGCCAGCCGGCGCAACGGCGCATGGCGGCGCGAGTGGTACTTTTTCAGCAGGGGGCCGATGGCGTCGAAGAAGAGCCCGACGGCAGCTCCGGCGATCAACACCACCACGACCGTCAGACACCACTTGCGGCGGAAGAACAGCCGCGACCAGTCGTACAGTTGAAACGCCATGAGGGCGGTCCAGCCGAAAGCCAGCGGCGCCGACGGCAGGAGATAACGGCTGGAGACCTCGAGCTTGTGGTCGGCGATCCAAATCTGCAGCAGGATCAGCGCGGTGTGGCCGAAAATAACCGAGAGAAGAATCGTCTCCTCCCCCCGCCACTCCTTCCGGCGGATGCGCAAAACGATCATCACGAGAGAGGCTATGGTGAAATAGAAGTAGAAGCCGTAAGCGATGGAGGCGAGATACTCCCATAACGTGCCTTCGTGCTCCGGCGATGGAGTCGGCGGGGATGGCTGTGAAACCGGTTTTACCACCGGTTTGGGAACGGGCTTCGCCACTGGTTTGAGAGCCGGTTTTTCCGTTGGTTTCGGGGTTGGCTTTACAGTCGGTTTGGCGGGCGGCTGCTCTGTCGCCGGCTTGGAGGTAAAGGCGTATTCAGGCAACCAGGAACGCATGTACGGTACAAAGCGGAAGCTGGGGACCGGATAACCGATCTGCCGGTAATTGATGACCAGTACCGGCAAAAACAGGAACAGCGCCAGGATTCCGGCCGTGAGGCTTCGCCAGGGGAAGCGTTTCAGGGTGATCGCCTCGTGAACCAGGAGGGCGATTCCCAGCAGCAGGGCGACAAGTATGCTGTCGTCGCGCGTCATGGCCATGCCGGCGCCGGCGACTCCGAAGATCAGGTACCCGGCGAGCCGTTTTCGTTCCTGCCATGCGAGGATCAGTCCATAAGCCGCCAGCACCAGAAGGAAGCACTTGACGTTTTCCCGCAGGCCGGACATGGAGAGGCGAACGATGTGCGAGCAGAAAACATAAAAGAAGCACCCCGCCAGCGCCGCTTTTTCATTGAACGTGCGCCGGAAGATGGCCCAGAGCGGAAACACCGTCAGCACATACGCCGTCACCGAAACGATCTTGAGGGCGACAAAGCCGCTGATCGGGAGAAGCGCGGCCACCGCTCCCGCCAGCCAGGGAACCAGAGGGGGGATTCGGGGGTGGACCGCCAGCTGCCATTCGCCCGCCGCCAGCGCTTCGGCCATCGGAGCGTATCGAGTCAGGACGTCGCGCTGCGGAATATCCCAGTATATCGCCAGCGGCACGGCCATGAGGAGGGCCACGGCCGCCGGCAGAAAGGGCGCAAATCGACGATAACGTGTAAAATCGAGCATGTTTTTTCCAGTATAAAAGCCGACAACTGCGGCCCCGTAAAATATACCATAATAGGGTGGGTTTTTCAACCGCCCGCCCAGTTCTTTATTAAAAAAAAGAAGCGTTTGACAAATCGCCTTCGAGACTGTACTTTGAAGGGAAGCAGAATAATTATAACCAGGAGGTCGCTTCATGCGTATCAGCATCCCCTATCATCGCACCCGTCTTTCGGCCGACGTGCCGGATGAAAATTGTCTCGGCGTCTTCGAGCCGGAACTCCCCCAAGCCGCCGCCGACCCGGTCCGTTCGGTAAAGGAGGCCATGGCCGCGCCGATCGGCTCCCCGCGCCTCGCGGAATTGGCTGCCGGGAAGAAAAACGCGGTCATCATCACCAGCGACCACACCCGCCCGGTTCCGAGCCGGTTCATCATGCCGGAGATTCTGGCCGAATTGCGTCGCGGCTCTCCCGCAATCGACATTACGATTCTGGTTGCCACCGGCTTCCACCGCGCCACCACCCGCGAAGAGCTGGTGGGCAAGCTCGGCGAAGCGATCGTCGACCGGGAGAAGATCGTGATTCACGACTCCACGGACCGCTCGGCGATGGTCCGGCTGGGCACGCTGCCTTCCGGCGGGGAGTGCCTGGTGAACCGTCTCGCCGTCGAGACCGAGCTCCTGGTGGCCGAGGGGTTTATCGAGCCGCACTTCTTCGCCGGTTTCTCCGGCGGGCGCAAAAGCGTGCTTCCGGGCGTCGCCTCCTGTGAGACGGTGTTGGCCAACCATTGCTCGGAGTTCATCCGGAGCCCCTACGCCCGGACCGGGAACCTGGAGGACAACCCGATTCACCGCGATATGCTCTACGCTGCCGGGGTGGCGAATCTCGCCTTTATCGTCAACGTGGTGATCGATGCGGAGAAACGGATCGTCCGCACCTTCGCCGGACACCGCGAGAAAGCTCATCTCGCGGGTTGTGAATTTCTGCGTTCATTGGCGGGGATCCGGGTTCCGGAGGCGGATATCGTGGTCACCGGCAACGGCGGCTATCCCCTCGACCAGAATCTTTACCAGGCGGTCAAGGGCATGACGGCCGGGGAAGCGGTCTGCCGCCCCGGCGGTGTGATCGTCATGGTCGCCGGGTGCTCCGACGGCCATGGGGGGGAGGGCTTCTACCACGGCATGGCCGGGGCCTCTTCGCCTCTCGAAGTGCTGGAGAAAGCGGCGAAGGTGCCGCGTGATCAGACCCCGCCGGATCAGTGGGAGTACCAGATTCTGGCGCGGATTCTCGCCTCCTTCAAGGTGATTCTGGTGACCGCCGATTGCGATCACGACATGCTTCGGCAGATGCATCTCGACGCCGCCCGGACGCTTGAGGAAGCGCTGGCGAAAGCCTTCCTGATCGCCGGTCCGCAAAGCCGGGTGGCGGTGATTCCGGACGGCGTGGCGGTGATTCCGGAGAAAGCCTGAGTCAATTTCAAATGTCAGTTCGAGTGGATTTTATCGGCATCGTCGGAGTTGAAGCCGGGTAGATTTGAGCGGCTACCCAAAGGGTAACCGCCCAAATCGCTCCTGGTTTCAACTTTGACGAGGCTGATGAAAGCCGCCGGAATGATTTTTGAATTTGGCTCGCCGGATAAAATAGTTCGGAAAAATGGTTTTCCGCCGTTGCATTTGTGCGTTTTGTTTCTATATTATACTATCATCCAATTTTACCCTTTTGGTCGGAGGAAATCCAAAGTGAAAAAAACGAAAAAATTTCTTTTGAAACAATGAAA
>JAVBRV010000009.1:0-5037 GCA_031547585.1 Victivallaceae bacterium | reverse complement strand
GAGCCGGCCGGGAAGGGATTGGGTTTCAGCCATACATTTCGCGCTCGTGGCGCTCTTTGCACTTGATGCAGAAGATGGCGTAGGGGCGGACCTTGAGGCGCCCTTCGGAGATCATCTGGCTGCACTCCTGGCACTTGCCGTATTCGCCGTCGATCAGGCGCTTGATGGCGTCTTCGATGAGCTGGAGGACGTTGCCTTCCTCGGTCAGCATCTGAAGCTCCATCTCATGGCGGGTGTTGTCGCTGGAGATATCGGCCATATGGGTGGTGACGCCGCGCTTGTCGGCGTTGCTGCAATCGAGGGCGTCCTCGACGTGGAAGCGCATCTGCTGGGAGACTTGCTCGCGCGCCCGCATCAAGGCGTCGTAGTGTTCCTTATCCTTGCCCTCGAACGTCGGAACGCCGCTGCTTTTTTTCGCCATGTGCCGAACCTCCCAGTGAAAATGTTACTTGCAATCAACGTCTCTTAATATAGCATTTTCACTGGGGGAATGCAAGGGAAATCAGACGGAAAAACGCACGTGAATCACGTCGCCGTCCTGAATCAGGTATTCTTTGCCTTCGATGCGGAGTTTTCCGGCCGCCTGCGCCTTGGCCCAGCCCCCGGCGGCGACGAGGTCGTCGTAGGAGACGGTCTCCATGCGGATGAAGCCGCGACAGAGGTCGGTGTGGATTTTCCCGGCGGCCTGGGGCGCGGGGGTGCCGCGGGTGACGGTCCAGGCGCGGGCCTCCATGGGGCCGACGGTAAAGAAGGTGATGTAGTCGAGAAGGCGGTAGCCGGTGCGGATGACCCGGTTGAGGCCGGTCTCCTTGATGCCCAGCTCTTCCATGAACATCGCGGCCTCTTCGGGTTCGAGCTGGCCGAGTTCGTCTTCGAGCTTGGCGCAGACCGGAACCACCTCCATGCCGTGCGTGGCGGCGAATTCACAGAGCGCCTTCGCCTTGGGGTTGGAGTCGAAATTGCGGAAGCTCTCCTCGTCGGTGTTGGCGCAGACGAAAGCGGGCATCAGGGTGAGAAGCCCGAAGGTGCGGAGGGCCTCCTGCTCCTTCGGGGAGAAGGCGGCGCGATCGGGACGCTTCCCGTCGGCGAGGCTGGCGGCCAGGCGGACAATGAGTTCGTATTCGAGTTTGGCGTCGGGGTCGTTCGAGCGGGCGAGTTTGTGGGCTTTATCGCGCCGTTTCTCCAGCATATCGAGGTCGGCGAGCATGAGCTCGGTGAGGATGACGTCGAGGTCGTTCACCGGGTCGATGCCGCCTTCGACGTGGACCACGTCGTGGTCTTCGAAGAGGCGCACCACGTGGGCGATGGCGTCGACGCCGCGGATGTGGCCGAGGAACTGGTTGCCGAGCCCCTGGCCCTGGCTGGCGCCTTTGACAAGCCCGGCGATATCGATGAATTTCAAGGCGGAGGGCAGGATCCGGCCGGAGTGTTCCAGGTCGGAGAGCACCTTCAGCCGCTCATCGGGGACGGGGACGATGCCGGTATTCGGCTCAATGGTACAGAAGGGGAAGTTCGCCGCTTCGGCTCCCCCCTTCGAAAGGGCGTTGAAAAGAGTGGACTTGCCGACGTTCGGCAGCCCGACGAAACCGCAGGAGAAACTCATAATGAAAGATCCTTAAAGGGGCTGTTGCACAATAAAGTATGCGTTATTTGCCATATTCGGCAAGATGATTTTTGTTGGATTTGTGAGGAGCATAACAAGTTATGTGGCGAACAAATGCGGCAAAAAGCATTTGCCGGGATGCAAATAACCATAGTTTATTTTGCAATAGCCCCTTAAACAAAACAGACCCGCACCGGATTTACGCTCCCGGTGCGGGACGGATCACGGGGAAATCCCCCCGCGTCAGTAGGTGCTGGAAACGATCGACTCTTCGTCGAAAACGAAGTTGAAGGCGTTGTGCTTGATGTCCACCACCCAGGCCGGCCGCATGATCGGGCCGTAACCGGCGCCGAACCCGTCGGGATCTTCGGGGCAGTTGGGCAGGGGGAAGAGGAAGGTGACGATGTCGACCACGCCGACGACTTCGCGGGCGATGGTGTAGGCGACGCCCTTCAGGGGGCCGTAGGTGATGCCGGCGATGCCGCCCATCTCCTGGTTGACGTCCCAGCCCTTCATCAGGATTTCGAGGGGACCGAAGGCGACGTTGGCGATGCCGCGGCTCAGCTTCTCGATCGGCTTGAGGATCCACGGATCATCGGCGGCGGCGTTGGCCGTCACCGTGCCGAAACTCATCACCGCCAGAACCGCGGCCGTCAGAACGAATTTTCCAAATCTCATGGGTACCCCGTTTTCTTTGAAATATGGCTTTCCATACCGGAAAAAACAACAAACTGCTGCAATATAAGTTTGGAGTGAACAAATTTCAAGAAAAAAAAACATTTTTTTGCTTTTATATCGAAAAGCGGGGGAAATGTGCTATTGTAATGGCAATGCCCATTTGAATGATACCAAACCAGGAAACTATGGAAACCGCATCGAACGAACGCTTCCGGGAGCTGACCCTCCTCTCCGCCTCGGAGCGGAATTATCCCACCCGGCCCGACGAGGCCCGGCTGGAGAGCTTCGAGAACCTCTACGCCGACCGCGATTACGTGATTGAATTCGATTGCCCGGAGTATACTTCGCTCTGCCCGGTCACGGGGCAGCCCGACTTCGGCCATATCGTCATCCGCTACGTGCCGGGCAAGCGCTGCATCGAGAGCAAGTCGCTGAAGCTCTATCTCTACTCCTTCCGCAACGCCTCGACCTTCCACGAAGAGTCGGTCAACACGATTCTGGATGCGATCGTCGGGGCTTGTTCGCCCCGGCGCGCCGAGGTCGTCGGCCGCTTCCGCCCGCGCGGGGGCATCGCCATCAACGTCAAAGCCACTTACGGAGAACCCATAGCATGAATCATTACCAATGGATCGACGGGGGGTCGGTCACCAGCACCCCCGGCTTTCTGGCCGCCGGCGTGACCGCCGGTTTCAAGCGGAGCGGCGCGCCCGACTTCGCGAGGCTGGTGTCGGAGGATCCCGCCAACTTTTCGGGGGCCTTCACCAGCTGCCGCTTCGCCGCCGCGCCGGTTCAGGTCTGCCGCGAGCGGGTGCTGAAGTCATCATTCATCCGCGCGGCCATCATCAACAGCGGCAACGCCAACGCCTGTACCGGCGCTTCGGGCGTGATGAATTCCGAGAAGAGCTGCCGCATCGTGGCGGCGAAGCTGGGAGTCGCGCCCGAAGAGGTGATGGTCTCCTCGACCGGCCGGATCGGCGTCCAGATGCCGATGGAGCTGATCGAGCGCGGCGTCGAGCTCGCGGCCAAGGCGCTCACCGCCGACGGCGGCGCGGGCGCGGCACGGGCGATCATGACCACGGATACGGTCCCCAAGTGCGGGGCCCTGCAAGTGGAGATCGGCGGCAAGACGGTCACCATCGGTGCCATGACCAAGGGCGCGGGGATGATCGACCCCTTCATGACGGTTCCGCACGCGACCATGCTCTGCTACATCACCACCGACGCGGGCGCCGACAACGCGCTGCTCGCCGAACTCCTGGCCGACTGCGTGGGGAAATCCTTCAACCGGATCACCATCGACGGCGATATGAGCACCAACGACACCACCATCCTCCTGGCCAACGGACGCTCCGGGGTCCGGCTGGAGAAGGGTTCAAAGGAGACAAAGCTCTTCCAGGGCGCGCTCCTCGCAATCATGCGCGACCTCGCCCGGCGGATGGTCCTCGACGGCGAAGGCGCGACCAAGCTCGTGACCATCGACGTCAAGAACGCCCGCAGCGAAGCCGACGCGAAGCTCTGCGCCGAAGCGGTGGCCAATTCGCTGCTCTGCAAGACCGCCTGGTTCGGCGGCGACCCCAACTGGGGGCGGGTGGTGGCGGCGCTCGGCTACTCCGGGGCGGAGTTCGACCCGGCGAAGACGGATATCTGCTACGACCATATGCCGGTGGTGCGGCAGGGCGGCGACGCGGGGACGCCGGAAGAGGCGCTTTCGGGGATCGTCCAGCAGCGCGAATTCACCATCCACGTGGACCTGCATGACGGCACGGCCGCCTATGAGGTCCTGACTTGCGACGTTTCTTACGAGTACGTCAAGATCAACGCCGATTACCACACTTGATTCACAGGCGGAAGCAATGAACAAAAAAGATGTAAAAGTACTGATTATCACCGGCTTCGGCCTGAACTGCGAACGCGAGACCGATGCCGCCTGCCGGCTGGTCGGGGCGACTCCGGAGCAGGTTCATTTGAATGACCTCATCGCCGGGAAGCATACCCTCGAAGAGTATCACCTGCTCGTCTTCATCGGCGGCTTCAGTTTCGGGGACCATCTCGGTTCCGGGACGGTGTTCGCCAACCGGGTGAAGTTCAAATTGCGCGATCAGCTCGAAGCCTTCGTCGCCGCCGGGAAACTGGTGATCGGCATCTGCAACGGCTTCCAGACGCTGACGCGGCTCGGCATGGTTCCGGCGCTGGACGGGGATTACTTCACCCAGACGGCGGCGCTGGCGCACAACGACACGGGCGTCTTCCGCGACGACTGGTGCGTATTGAAGGCCGAGGCGAAGTCGCCCTGCGTCTTCACCAAGGGGATCGACCAGGTCCGGCTGCCCCTGCGGCACGGCGAGGGGAAATTCGTGGCCGACGAGGCGGTGCTTCGCGAACTCGAGGCGCGCAATCTGGTGGCGCTCCGCTATGTGGATGCGAACGGCGCTCCGGCGACGGAGTTCCCGGCCAACCCCAACGGCTCCCTCAACTCCATCGCCGGAATCTGCGACCCCACGGGGCGCATTTTCGGTTTGATGCCCCACCCGGAGGCGTTTCTGTCGCCCTTCAACGCCCCCGACTGGACGGCGGCGAAGGCGGCGGGGAAGCTGCCGGCTGAGGGAGAGGGCGTGATCTTTTTCCGCAACGCGGTCGACTATATCGCCGACCATTTCTAAGGACGATGAAAAGATATGGAAATGTTTGATGTTTGCGTGATCGGCGCCGGTCCCGGCGGTTATGTGGCGGCGATCCGGGCGGGCCAGAGCGGATTG
>JAVBRV010000260.1:0-18654 GCA_031547585.1 Victivallaceae bacterium | reverse complement strand
CCTCGTCAACCGCAACGGCGTCCAGGGCACCTGGGTCGGCAAACTGCCCCCGCAGCTCGCCGCGCTCAACATGACCAACATCAATCCGCAGCTCCTCACCATCGAAGCAGCGCTCACCGGCAAGAAAGAGCATATCTATCACGCCGCTCTCCTCGATCCCCACACCAGCGCCGAACTCTCGATCGACGACATCGTCAAGATGTGCGACGAATTGATCAAAGCACACGGCGACATGCTTCCCAAATACAAGTAAGCATCACAACCGTACCCGATACAACCGGCCTGGAGCAAACACTCCCGGCCGGTTTTTTCATACCAGCTTTGGCTACAGCAGGCATGGGTCGGAAGCCGATTAACGGATTGCTTTGGCGGTACGCCAGTTGCGCGGCGAACAGTGATAATGGGCTTGGAATTGGCGATTGAAGTTGGAGAGGGTTTCGAAGCCGCAACGGGAGGCGATATCGAGGATGGGGAGGGCTCCGGTTTCGAGCATGACGGCGGCGCTTTTGAGTCGTATGCGGCCGAGGTACTGCTTGGGGGAGCAGCCCATTCCGTGGTGAAAAAGCTTGCGGAAGTTGGATTCGCTGGTGCTGAGGAGGGCGGCGAGACGGGGAACTTCGATGGATTTGTGGAAGTTGCGGGAGATGAATTCGAGGGCGGGCATGAGCCGCTGGATATCGGCGGAGGCTTTTTCCGGTTCGGCGGCGGAGGGGGGGAAGTTCCGGTGGAGGAGAAGGAGGAGGCGCCAGACCAACGCCCGGATTTCGGAGCGGTAGTGGGAGGGTTCGGTGCGGCGGGTTTCGATGATGTCGCGGATGATTCCGGCGATATCGGGATAACGGGCGGCGGGGAGGATGTTGTGGAACCCCGCTCCGCAGAAGACCGCGGTTTCCAGCAGATGCTTGCGGTCGGAGACGTATCCTTCGAGAAGGAGGCCGGCGTTGAGGTTGAGGAAGCTCCAGGCGGTTTTGCCGCCGCCCGGACTGGCGGGCAGGATGTGAACCTCGCGGTTGTTGATGAGGAGCGCGTCGCCGGGACGGAAGGAGAGGACCTTTTCTTCCACCAGAAAAATGCCTTCGCCGTCGTGACAGTAGCCGATTTCGAGGCAATCGTGAATGTGCGGCGGAATGTCCGGCTCGCCGCGGATGGCGAAGTCCACCGCCGCCACCGGGAAGTCCGCCGGGAAGCGGATCGGCGCAAATTCGCCGGGCAAATTGCACTTTGATTGAAAAGGCATAGTTTTATTCCCGTTTTGCGGAAGATTTTCCACATTTCCATAGTATACTGTATACTGTCCCCAAAAACAAGTCTATCGAGGTATACTATGTCGAAAATGATGAAAGTCGCCGTTCTCTCCACCTCCAGTTTCATTATCGAGGAGCGTCCGATTCCGGAGATCGGGCCGAAGGAGGTGCTGGTGAAAAGCACCGGCTGCGGCATCTGCGAGGGAGACCTCTTCCAATACATCACCCGGATGAATGATGCCGATTCCAAGCTGAGCGCGATCACCCTCGGGCATGAGGGCTCGGGCGTGGTGGCGGCGACAGGTTCCGACGTGACGGAATTCGCGGCGGGCGACGCGGTGACCGCGCTCGGCGGCGCCTATGCCGAATACTTCGTCTGCAAGCCGGAAGAGCTGCTGAAGCTGCCGAAAGGGTTTAACTCGGCCCGCGCACTCGGCGAACCGGTCGCCTGCTGCGTTTCGGCGGCGCGCCGTTTCGGCGTCCGGCTCGGCGATCGCGTCGCCGTCATCGGCTGCGGCTACATGGGGCTGAACTCGCTGATGCTGGCCAAGCTCGAAGGCGCGGCCGAAGTGGTCGCCATGGACCTCATCGACTGGCGGCTCGAAGCGGCCCGCGATTTCGGGGCGGATAAAACAGTCAACACTGCGAACCGCACTCCGGAAGAGCTGGCCAAAGAGTTGGGCGAATTCGACGTGGTGATCGAATGCGCCGGCGTTCCGGCGGCGATCGAGCTCGGCACGGCGTTGATCCGCTTCCACGGCACCTTCAACCTGGTCGGCTATCACCAGTCGCAGGGCGGAATGCGCAACGTCGACGTCAAAACCTGGAACTTCAAAGCCATCACCGTAGTCAACGGTCACGTGCGCGACATGTGCGAGAAGTTCAGCGCCATGGAAGCGGCAATCAAGCTTTCTGCCGCCGGTAAGCTCGACAGCGACCGGCTGGTCACAGACTACCCCTTCGCCAAAATCAACGAAGCCTTCCAGGATCTCCGCGCCCGCAAGCCGGGTCTCTTCAAGGCTAATCTGGTCTTTTAACCTTCTATAACTTAACCACGGTTCTCTCTGGGCCAGCCTGGCCCGGAGAGAACCGTGGGGAAATAGAAAAGGTCAATTGAAAAAGTAAACGCACGTTTGACAAACGTGCGTTTACTTTTTCAACTTCCAGGAAATAGAAAGAAATAGAAAGATTACAAAAAATTCACTTTGCCTCTTGACGCGATCGGTGGTTTGTGGTATAATATAACTGGTACAACAACTGGATCAGTCGATAGGGTTTACTATCTATGCGGGAAAAGATTGCAAAGCGTTTTCAGCCAATGTGCGAGAATTTGCGCATCCGCAATTATGTTATGGAGATCATCTATGACAATCCGAACCGGCCGATGTGTTTGCTGTCGACGCGACTGCTGGCGGAGAAGTTCGGGGTTTCCCGGACGACGGTGATGACGGCGCTGGCGGCGTTGAAGTCGGAGGGGTATTTACTGTCGCGGCCGGGCAAGGGGGTTTACACGAATCCGGAGTCGCGTTTCGAGGATATTGCGCCGAAGCGGCTGCCGCTGGCCGGGGTTATTGTCAACTATGGCCGAAACTTTTATCACTCCCGGCGGGAGTGGGCGCTGCTTTCCGCGGTCGGGAACGGGTTGTTGGACGCAGGGTTCAATTTCCGGGAGATCCGGGTCGACGGTCTCTCGGAGGAGGCGGTGTTCGAAGAGCTGGCCGAATCGTATGTTTCCGGGTTGCTCTGGCTGCTGGTGAGCGATGAGGTTACCGAGAAGCTGCTGCTTCGGGTCCGGGGGGAGTTGTTCCCGCTGCTCACTTGTACGGATGGCTTCTCGCACCCTGCGGATTTCCGGGAAATCCGGAACTTCCGCCTTGAGGATTACCCGTCTCCCGATGCGGTTGCGCGGGCGATGGTCGATGATTTGAAAGCGCAGATGAATCCGGAGGAAAAGCAGACATGAGAGTACGTTTTACGTTGATAGAGTTACTCGTTGTAATCGCCATCATCGCGATTCTCGCCGCGCTTCTGTTGCCCGCGTTGAACAAAGCGCGGGAGAGGGGGCAGGATATCCGCTGCAAGGCCAACCTGAAGCAGCTCGGCAGCGCAACCGCGGTTTACGTTCAGGACTTCAAAAACTTCTGCCCGGTATACTACACCTGGGAGTCGCAGTGGCTTTTCACCTTCAGCAAGCTGAATTACCTGAGCGGAACCGGCTATGTCAGCAATACCGAGGGCGGCGGCACGCCGTGGAACAAACCGCAGGGAATCCTGAACTGCCCCTCGGCCCCGCCGCTTCTTACCTGGGCCTGGGACAAGGGGTACCGCATGACTCACTACGCGATCAACGGCTACACCATCAACCAGTTCGACGCCTCCACCGGCGCTTGTGCCTCCAATGGAGGCGTCCCGCGCAAAGCGCCGTACGGACTCTCCTTTATCTCCGGCATCATGATGTTTATGGACAATAACCGTGAGAACGGCGTCAGCGGCACCGGTACGGAACCGTCGCCCTTTTTCATCGACTCCAGTACCTGTCTCTACGCGGGCGGCGTCAAGATCGGGGATTCCAGCGCGGCTCCTCCGGGAATCGGGCTCCGCCACGGCGGCGGCAAAGCGGTGAACGTCTGCTATTGGGACGGCCACGTCGGCTCCGTACTTCCGCGCGGAGGAAAAAACGGGAGACAGAATTATTATAACAACAGTTCAAGCCGCTTTTTCAGCATGCAGGGGATCTTCTAATGAACCGGAAAGATAAATTTTTCACGCTGATCGAACTCCTCATCGTAATCGCCATCATCGCGATTCTCGCCGCGCTCCTCCTCCCCGCGCTCAGCAAAGCGCGGGAGCGGGCGCACGGGAACGCCTGCCGGGGTAATCTGCGGCAGTCGAGCGCCTGCGCCATGCTCTACTCCTCCGACTACGGGGATTACATTCTGCCTTCGCCCCTGCTCCTCAATTCGACGGTCAATTACTGGTATCAGACGTTGGTTCGGCTTAAATACCTGCCTTCCGCCAACTGGAAGAGCTACGACGCCGCCGGGAACCCCACCGCGACCGACGAGGCGATCGGCGTGTTCCGCTGCCCGTCGCGGCGGGAGAATCCCCCGGGGGACGCCGCCACCTGGCGCGGCAGCGATTACGGCAACATCCGCTGGGTCGGCTGGTACTATGCGGCGAGCAACGATACCGAGAAGGCCAAGGCCCTGTATAAATTGTCGCAATGCCGTATGCCGTCGGCGGTGGCGCAGCTGTGCGACAAACGCTATCAGGCCGGCATTCTCGACATCATCGCCACCGACGGGGACAACCACCCGCGGTACATTATCCGCCACTCCGGCGCGGCGAATTTCTCGTTTCTCGACGGTCATGTCGCGGCGGTGCTTTACCGGAAAATCCCCTGCGACGGGAATGCGACGAGCACCAATAATTATCCTTTCTGGGGCAGACGCGACACTATGAATAAATGGAGTATGTGATGAGATTTACCCTGCTTCTACTGCTGTCCGCCGCGGTGCTTTGCACGGGGGCGGAACCGATTTTGATCGGCAAAGACACGCCGAACGCCGCCTGGCAGATGCCCCCCGGGGCCGAGTGGCTGCCGGATGGAACCCTGAAGGTCGCCGCCGCCGAGCCGGGGCGCGACCTCGCCTCCGTCAAGCCGGACATCCGCCGTTTCGCCGGGAAGTTCATCCGCATTTCCGGCGAGGTCAAGGCGGAGAACGTCTCCGTCGGCGCCAAAATGAATTACGGCGTGAAATTGATGGGCAGCCGCAAGTCCAACGGACTCGGCGAAATCTGGAAAACCTCGGAGAACCGCCTGTGGGGCACCTTCGACTGGAAAGTCCAGGAGCTCAGCCTCTTCATCCCCGAGGACATCGAAGACTTCCAGCTGCATCTCGGCCTTGAGAAGACCTCGGGAACCGCTTACTTCCGGAAGGTCAAAATCGAGGAGTTCGAGGGCGACCTGTATCCGGCTCCGGCGCCGCTGCCACCGGGGTTCCAATGCGAATATTCCGACGCCGTACGGAAGATGCCGCTGCTGCGCGGCGTCTGCGTTCGGGCCGAAAAGATGGACGCCGAAGGCATCCGCAAGCTGGGCGAATGGCGCTGCAACGTCGTCCGCTGGTGGATCGAGGACCGCAAAAAATGCGCCGACATGAAAGCCTATTGGCCGTGGGTGGAGAGCGAACTGAAACGCCTTGAAGCGCTTATGCCCGAGCTGCAGAAGGCCGGAATCGGCGTGATCCTGACCGTCACCGTCCCCGGCGGGCGCTACTGCGACCCCCTCAACCCGGCGGACGTCGAGGAGGGCGAGGACAACCCCGGCCTGAACAACGAATACCGCACCTGTTTCAGCGACCGTTACAACCGCGAATTCCAGAAGCTCTACCGGATGCTCGGCAAGCGCTACAAAGACAACCCCGTGATCGTCGGCTACGATCTCATGAATGAACCGACCCACGGCAGCGGCGTGAAATACGACTACCTGAAGTCCCAGTATCTGGCGGCGCTGGCCCTGCGGGAGAACGACCCGGAGAAGCCGATCTTCGTCTCCTGCTGCGAGATGGGTCCGCCCTCGGCCTTCGCCTTCCTCAAGCCGATCCCCGTCCGCAACGTCATCTATCAGGTGCATATGTATGTGCCGGGCATCTACACCCACCAGCGCTACCGCAAAGAGGGGAAAATGCTCACCTACCCCGGCATCATCGACGGGCGGCGGCACGATAAGGCCGAACTCTTCGCGGTGATGAAACCGGTCACCGATTTCGAGAAAAAATACGGCGCGATCATTTACGCCGGGGAGTACTCCGTGTTCCGCTGGGTTCCCGGCGGCGCGCGCTATCTCACCGATCTCACCGAGCTCTTCGACCAGCTCGGCTGGCACTCCACCTACCACGCCTTCCGCGAATGGCACGGCTGGAGCCTCGAACACTCCGCCGACGGCGACAACGTCAAGCCGGTCGCCGAAGAGACGGACCGGGCCCAGGTCATCCGGCGCTATTTCAAAGAGAACGTTCCGTACGACGGCTGGCTGAATCGCCGATGAAGAAGCTTCTTTTACTTCTTTTGCTGCTGCTTCTGGGGAGCTCCCCCGGGAGCGCGGAAGAGCTGAAAAGGGTTCCCGGGATGGAGCGCTGCGAGGCGCTGGCCATCCACGGGGACACGCTCTACGCGGCGGACCGCGAGCGGCTGGTGATCTTCGATCTCGCCCCCGACCCCATGAACCCCCGGAAGCGCGGCGAGATCGCCATTCGCGGCGCCCGCCAGATCGCGACCGACGGCAAGACCCTCTACCTGAGCGCCCGGAACTGGGGCGTCCAGGTGCTGGACGTCTCCCGGCCGGACTCCCCCCGGCTGCTCTCCCGCATCGATACCGCCGAACTGGCGACCGGCCTGGAGCTGGCGGGGAACCTCCTTTTCGTCACCTTGCGGGTGTACGGGGTGGAGCTGTTCGACGTTTCCGACCCCGCCCACCCGGAGCATCTGTCGCTGCTGCGTACCGGCGAGGCGCAGAGCGCGCACTACTTCGACGGGAAGCTGGCGATCGGCGACTGGGGGGCCTCGCGGTTCACGGTGGCCGATGTTTCCAACCCGCGCCGCCCCCGCATCATCGGAGAGGCGCGGCTGGATGGCTTCGGCGACGGCGTCTGGGTTCACGGCCGTTACGGCTATGCCGCGACCGGCCATCACGCGAGCAGCGGTCCGCCGGGGGAACGCCACGGGCGCGGTCACGGCCTCGAAATCTTCGACCTCGCCGACCCCGCCCGGCCGCGCCGGATGGGCGGCATCAAGTTCCCGCCGTTCCATGAGATCGGCAACGATTTCTGGAGCGTTCGCTCCGACGGCAAAACCGCTTTTGTCGGCGACACCCACAACGGTTTCTTTCTGGTGGACGTGACCGACCCCGCCTCGCCCCGGCTCCTGGGGCGCTTTCTGTTGCCCGCGGTCGAACGCGACAGCGCCGCCGAGAAGAAAAAAGTGACCGATCCGGATTGCGTGACCGGGGTGGCCGTCGGCAACGGCGCGGTGTATCTGGGGGGATTGAAAACCGGCCTCTTTGTCCTGCCGGTCGGCGCGCGCGCCAAGCCCTTCCCGCCGGTCGGCAAAGGGCCGGTGATTCCGCCCGCCGCCCCGGTGACGGTTCCGGAAGGGCTGACCCGATATCCGGTCGCCTCCATCGTCCGGCGGCTGGCGGTTCGCGGCGACGAACTCTTCGCCGCGTGTTCCGACGCGGGGGTGAAGCGGTTCCGGCTGGAGAAGGACGGCTCCCTTACCGAAACCGCCACCCTGGCGGGCGACCGCGCTTATGATGTGGCCGTTTCCGGCGACATCCTTCTCGTGGCCCGGGGAACCGCCCTCGAAACCTACCGGGTCACGCCGGAGAAACTGCTGCGCCTCGGCGCGATCCAGGGCTCTTTTTACCGGCCGTATCAGGTTGTTCACTCCTTCGGTTCAATCGCGGTTTGCAGCGGCGGCAGCTCCTGGCTGGTCGCGGTGGATATTTCGGATCCGCAGAATCCGCGTCTTGCGGGGAATGACGCCGCGGGCTCGCTGCTCTACTCCGACGCGATTCCCGAGCGAATGCTTGACGGCGTGTTCCCGGTAAACTGGCATGGGCGGGGAATCCGCTTCTATGAAGTGAAAGAGGGGAAAATGCAGCGTGACTCCCACCCCATTCCGGAGCAGAAGCTCACACAGCTTGCGGGGGTAACCGCCGTCGGCAAACAGTTCATTGCCCCTTATCGGAACGGTTTCCTGTTGTTGAATCCGGCCGGTGCAAGCGCCAAAGCCGTAGCGGTAAAGGGAGTATCGCCCTCCGGCATTCCCTCCTGGGACGGGGGAACCGTCCTCGCCCTCTCCGACCGGCGGAACGGTCAAGTCGCCGCCTTCGATTTCAGCGACCCGGAGAATCCGCGTCCCCTCCCGGGGCGGACCTACGACCTCTCCAGCGGAATTCCCGACCGCGTGGTTTTCCACCGGGGCCGCATGTTGATCCCCGGCTGGAATCTGGGAATCCTGGCGGAGAAACTGGATACTCACAGACCTTTGGCGGTCGGTAAATAGGGCGACTCGCGGCGGTAACGCTCGGGCGAGACGCCGAAGCAGTGCTTAAAGCGGCGGCTGAAGTGGTAGGGGTCGAGGTAGCCGAAACGCTTGGCGACGGCGGCGATCGGCTGCCGGGAGGAGACGAGGAGCTCGGCCGCCAGACGCAATTTCAGCTCTTCGAGATAGCGCTTGGGCAGCATGCCGGTGTGGCGCTGGAAGTCGCGGCGGAGCTGATCGTCGCTGAGTCCGCTGATTTCGGCGAGTTCGCGGACTGTCCACCACTTTTCCGGCCGGTTTTTAATCAGGGCCAGCAGCTCCTCCATTCGCGACGGCGTCAGCTGGCGGCGGTTTTCAAGGTAAAGATCGACCAGCAGCTTCTGCAGCAGCATCGAGGCTTCGAGCTGAGCCGGTTCGGAGGGATCCTGAATCAGCTCCTGCAAGGAGGGAATCGGGCGCACCATTCCCATCCGCAGGAATCCCGAGCGGAGGATCCCCGCGCGGCGCATATGGTCGGCGACCGGACCGCAGAAACGGATGGAGTCTTCGATGTACGGTTCCGTCTCCGTCCCGCCGTAGCGGTTGAGGTCACCGGGAGCTATGAGGACGGCATCCCCCGGAACCATCGCCACCTCCCGCTCATCCCCGAGAATCAGCCGACCCTTCCCCTCGATCAGGTGCGACAGCGAGTAAAATTCGAAGCGGCGCGGCGCACAGAGGCGGTCAGGGCCGGAGCGTCCGGCCACCCCGGCGTTGATGATCCAGAAGCCGTACGCCTGCTGAAACTCCGGCATCCGGCCGATGATGCGGTGCACGTGAGTGGCCGGGTCGAAATGATCCGCCTCGGAAATGATTTTGGCATTACTCATGCGGTTTTTATCCATTTAAAGATTTCGCCAGTGCTGTATACTATATCACATCGGGCAATTTTTTTCAAAGGAGCATATCATGGCGAATAAGAAAATCGGTGTGGCGGTACTGGCCGCCGGAGGACGTTCACGGGGCGTGGTCGGCAACCTGTTGCGGGATTCCGGAGGGAATGTGGAGATCCTGTCGGTCTTCGACCCCGACCGGGAGGTGATGAAGGGCGCGCTCGAAGTCTGGAAGTCGCCGAACGCGCGGCAGTGCTCCAGCGCCGAAGAAGCCATCGGCGCCCCCGGCGTCGAGTGGGTGATGGTCTTCTCACCCAACGTCTATCACTGCGAACAGATCCTGGCCTCCTTCGCCGCGGGCAAGCACGTCTTCGCCGAAAAACCGCTGGCCACCTCAATCGACGACTGCAAGCGAATCTACGACGCCCAGCAGGCCTCCGGACGCCTCTTCATGACCGGCTTCGTGCTGCGCTACTCCAAGCTCTACCGCAAAGTCAAAGAGATCCTCGACTCCGGCAAGCTCGGCCGGGTCATCGCCCTCGAAGGCAACGAAAACATCACCCCGGCGCACGGCGGCTACATCATGGCCAACTGGCGGCGGCACACCCGGTACGCGGGTCCGCACATCCTCGAAAAGTGCTGCCACGACCTCGACCTCATCCTCTGGTTCCTGGGGGCGCTCCCGAGCCGCGTGGCGGCCTTCGGCGGCCGCGACTTCTTCACCCCCGAAAACCGCAAGCTCGAAGACAAATACGGCGTCTCCACCTTCAAAAACTGGTGGGACCCCCATGCCATCGAAACCCCCTTCACCGACGACACCGATCTCATGGATAACCTGGTGTCGGCGGCCGAGTTCCGCGGCGGCATCCGGGTGAGCTTCACCGCCACCATGTCGAACGCCATCCCCGAACGGCGGCTCTCCTTCTCCTGCA
Source organism: Victivallaceae bacterium (assembly GCA_031547585.1). Lineage (GTDB taxonomy): Bacteria > Verrucomicrobiota > Lentisphaeria > Victivallales > Victivallaceae > Victivallis. The sequence goes on along the minus strand of JAVBRV010000260.1, from coordinate 8,559 downwards.
GCGAAGGCACGCTGAAAGTCGAACTCTACGAAGGCGTCATCCGCTATAGCACCATCAACGACGAAGGCGTCACCGTCATCTCCATGGCCGGCGACGGTCACGGCGGCGGCGACAGCTTTATCATGAAGGAGCTGTTCGAAACCATGACCAAGGGAACCCCCCCGGGATCCAGCGGCGTCGAAGGACTGCGAAGCGCCGTCTACGCCCTCGCCATCGATCAGGCCGCCACCACCGGCAAAGTCGTCGACCTCGAGCCGGTCTGGACTTCCCTCGGTCAGTAAACCCTTCCTGCCGGGGCAGGATGCCCCGGCAGGAAGGGTATTAAGAGACGACGATTTTGTGGACGCGTGACCGGGCGGATTTGGGGAGCTCCAAGGTGAGGACTCCATCCGCGGTACGGGCGGTGATACGTTCGACGTCGACCTGATCGGACAACTGGAAACGGCGCTTGAATTCGATTTGCCGGCCGTCGCGCACCAGGGAGCTGAGGGCGGCGACGCGGAGGACGCCGTCGTCGACTTCGACGGAGACGGTTTCGGCGTTGGCGCCGGGGACTTCGAAATGGAGTTCGATGCTGCCGTCTTTTTCCAGGATATCGACGGCGGGAACGACTTCGATGGCTTCGGTTTCGGGGGTGATATTTTCTTTACTCATGGTGTTTCCTCCGGTTATCGTCCGTTGACTTTGATGGTGTGGTTGCGATTCCGCTTGGCGGTTTCGCGCGGCAGGGTGACCTCGAGGATGCCGTCGCGATAGGAGGCGACGGCTTCGTCGGCGCGGACTTCCACGGGGAAGCGGACGCTCTCTTCGACGGCTTCGCGGCGGCGTTCGCGGCGGAGGTAGCGGGCGTTGCCTTCCGGGAGGACCTCTTCGCGGCGGGCGACGACGGTGAGGGTGTCTCCGGCAGCGCTGATTTCGACGTCTTCGGGTTTGAATCCGGCGAGGGGCAGACGCGCTTTCACGTCATCTTCGCGGACTTCGACTTCGAAGCGGGGACCGCCGTTCTCGAGGAAGAGTTCGGGGGTGTACTCCTGAAGCCGGCCGAGGACGGAATGCAAGAGATCGTCCACGCCGCGCAGCGTCAGAAACGGATTCGCACGGTTCAATCGGGTTAGCATGTTCATTTCTTCTTTCTCCTTTCACCATTGATGGGGCTCGTGTTGGCTTCTATGTAGCAACCTCCGTGCCAACGCCTTCCGCCGCCGTCATCTTTGCCGGGAGTTGTGCCGGATTGTCTCTATCCGTGCCAGAATGACACAAAAAAACCGCCGGGGGTGGACCCGGCGGCGGAATCAAGCGTTTGGCGGAACGATATCGGGTAGGGCGCTCTGTCCCCAGAGCGCCGTTCTCGCAGCATGGTCTTCAGGGTATAAACTTGTGATGAAACGTATTGGGTTCTTTCTTTCCCGGCATAAGCCAAGGACGCGGTTTCACCCCAAAGACCATACCACGTGAACGGCTGTCTGGGACAGACAGCCCTACCTTGTGACGTCGCCGCCGATTCCGGAGAACTCCCTGATACCGCGTCCCTTGGGGCGCGGAGCTTCATTTCAAATTCATACCCGGTAGAGTCTGCGACGAGAACGGCGCTCTCTTGACAGAGCGCCCTACCCATGACGTCACAGTGATTCGGGCGATTACTTCATGGAGTCGGCGTACTTGCCGTCCAGGCGGTAGCGGTACATGTTTTCACCCACCTCGCGGGCGGCGGCGGCCAGTTCGGGATAAGGGGTGTCGGCGACGTCCACGAAGCCGATCTGGTAGCCTTCGCCATCCCAGCGCCCACTGAGGGGCTGGTCGCGCAATTGGAACCAGTGCTCCCCGACGATGCAGGGATTGAGCAAGGCGCCCTGAACGTGGCGGGTGAAGGCGGTTGCGCGTTCCTTCTGGTCGGCGACGGGGGCCAGCCCCGGCATGAACATGCCGCGGTCGAGGACGCCGAAGTGGAATTCGCCGACGATGACCGGCGTGTCGCGGAAGTCGGCGGTGATCACATTGGCCACGCTGTTGCCGTAGGTGTTGACGCTGATGACGTCGCAATGCTTGGCGGCGGAGGCCCAGAGATCGCCCCACTGCCGGAAGCCGACCAGGCGGCAACCGAGATAGAGTCGGTGCGGCGCTGTGCTTTTGATTCCTTTGCGGCAAATTTCGAAGTAGCGCTCGATGAAGCGCTGCTGGAAGGGTCGGGAGTCGGCCCGGAAGCCCTTGGAATCCGGCACCAGGCGGTTATTGGCAGCCAGCGCCTCCCAATCGGCGAAGCTGGTTTCCCAGGCCGTGTTGAGCCGGTCGATGGAGTCGTCGTACTTCGCTTTCAATTCGCGGATGAATTCCAGCTTGGCCGGTTGATCCGGCACCGACTTCATCGTTCCGTTGATGATGCTCTTGAACTCCAGCTCGTTGTCGATGAAGTAGCCGATGCACATCGGGTCGTTGACCGACTTGGCGATCAGGGGCTGCTCGGCGATGCGGTCGCGGAGGATATTGCTCATTTTCTCCTCGAACGCCGGGTCGAAGACGTCGTAGAATTTGACCAGCCGGGTTTTGCCGTTCTCCTTAATCTGAAGGCGGGGGAAGTCTTTGGGAATCTCACCCAGGCTCACCGTGTAGGGGCGGTTGCCGCGGATCAGGAAGTCGCGGCTGGCCCAGTTGCCGATGGTGTTGATGCCCCAGGCGTCCATGCGGCGTTCGAGGGTGGTGTAGAAATCGTTCTGATAATCGGTTTTGCCGTACTTCTTCTGGAGGTTCCAGTGGGTGAAGGGCAACGACGGCTCCTTCGGCACGTCGGCGGCGAACCACTCGGGATTCTTCCGGTTGGTGGCGTCGGAGTGGGCTTGCATGACATCGATGCCGAGCGACCAGAAGAGGCAGCCCTCGGGGTCGACGAAGAACCACTTGTCCTGGTATTTCTCCACCCGGAAGTGGCCGGTCGCCTTCCGTTTCGGACCGTTCTTCCAACCGCCGTAGCGGTTCCAGGTGGCGGGGGCGGGGGTGCGCTCCAATTCGGCGAGTTCGCGCTTATGCGCCGCGACCAGCTCCGCATCGCTGTGGATCTTCTCGGGCCAGTCGGCGTGGATGTATTGACCGTAGCGGTCGATGAAGGGGAAGTAGCTGCTGCTTTCGGCAATTTTCTTATCGACCTCCGGTTCGCCTTCGAGCCGGAAGTTGGTGATCCGGCAATCCACCAGATACTTCCGGGGGGCTTCGAAGGGCCACTGGAGGAAGAGGGCGATGTCGTTGATCCCTTTGGTGTCGAGGACGCGCAGATTCCGGCCGTTGCCGGGGGCGCGGAAGAGGTTGGCGTGCGGCAGATAGATCCGCATGGTGCGTTTTTCGCCGGGGTTGAGGGCGATGCCGGTGTTGATCTCGCGGTGCGCCAGGTCAACGTGGCTGGAACCGCCGCTCCCCTGCTGCCCGCTGGAGATATGCATGGTCAGCCGCATCTGCCCGGAGGTCGCGAGGTTCTCCACGTCGCAGGCGAGATAGCGGGCCTTGGAGAAGTCGAATTTCTCCCCTTTCGGCGGATTGATCTTGACGCCGCCGTACCACTCGGGGTCGTTGATTTTCAGGGTCAGGACGTTATTTTCCCAGCGGACGACGGCGTTGCGGCGCGCCTGAAACTGGTCGGCTTGCAGCTCCAGTTCCGCAGCGGCCAGGGTCCCAAGAAGAACTCCGGCGAGCGGCAGCAACAATAATTTTAGACGGTAATTCATATTTCTTCCTCTTCCTTATCTATTACCAATCGCGCCAGAAGACTTTTCCCGTTGCGGAGGTATTGTCGGCGGGAATCTGATTCCGCGTATACATGGAGGCATGACCGTCAACGTGGAGGATGTTTGCGCCGTTCCCGTTGTTATGCCGCCAATGGGCACTGACTCCCGTTCCAAGATTCCGGACGATATTGGTGCTGTTTTGAATTTCCGTGGCTTCCCAGCCGCCGGGATTGTCCCGGTCGATATCGAGGATCAGCATCCGCCCGGAAGGATATTTCACCTTGGCGGCCAGCATCTGCGCTGTAAAGCTGCTGTTGGCGGTATTGCTGTGAAAAGAGTTCATCCCGTAGTGGCGGGAAATGCCGAGCATACGGACGAGATTCTGCTCCATGGCAGGGCAGCCGAGGAACGTGTAAGGACGCCCCGGAGTGGTATCGTTAAAAGGATTGTAATGCCGCAGGTCCTGCAGCGGCGTTCCGGAGGCGAGGGCGTAAAGGCCGTCCTGCCATTTTCCGCCTCCACCCCAGAGATAGGGGGTGGTCAACCCGTTGTAGGTTGGGAACTTCCCTTTGTTCATATCCACATACATGTGCATGTAGGTGCCGACTTGCTTCAGGTTTGAGATGCATTTGATATCGCGCGCCCGGGCACGCGCCTTGTTCAGGGCGGGGAGCAGCAGCGCCGCCAGAATGGCGATGATCGCGATGACGACCAAAAGCTCAATCAGTGTAAAAAGAGGCCGCTTCATAGTTTTCTCCGATAACAGGTTATTGGTAATTTTCATGATAAATTACTTGAGACGGTTATCAATCGGACAAGTCCGATTGGTCGCGAAAGAATTGCATCGGGAACGCCGCCAACGAGCGGCGCGGCGCCAACAGCGCCGTACCCCGAAGCCGACGTTCGGCCGATCAGTGTAAACTTTTTCATGACATGCCTCACTTGTTCAGGGTCATTACTGAATTTCGTTCGATCAGTTGGATCGGGTACTCAATTTTTTCAAGGGCGGCGAGGTCGTCGCGCATGACCAGTTCGACCGCTTTCTCCGCCATGTCGCGGAGGGGGCTCGCGAGAGAGGTCTGCGCGGGGGTGAGGAACTCCGTTACCCCGGGCTGCTCGAAACCGAGCACGGAAATGTCTTCGGGGATCCGCTTCCCCAGCAGCTCTTTGATCAGCCAGTAGACTTCGACCGACTTCATATCCTCGCCGGTGACCCAGAGAGCGGTGCAGCCGGCGTCGAGCAGTTGTTTGACCGCGAGGTGAAGCGGGCGGTTGTTGGCGAAGGTGAAAAGATTGGCCGCCGGGTCGATCCCGCAGGCGGCAAATTCCTGCCGGACGCCTTCGGCCCGGCCGAAACCGTTGCAGTCGTCTTCATGGATAATGGCGAGCTTGCGGTGCCCTTTATCCAGCAGATATTTCCCGGCGGTCCGGCCGGTTTTCTCCGCGTCGATGTAGATCGAGTGAAACGAATCGGCGTGTTCGTCGCTCAGCCAGACGATCGGCAGCTTGGTCAGCGTCTTCAAGAGGCGGATCGTCTCCTCCTCCCAGGCGATGCCGATGATGCCGTCGAACCAGCAGTCGGCCAGGTTGGCGATCCGATCCTCGGTAATCATGGTGATCCCGGCGTCCCGGCGGGAGAGGGCGAAGCAGATGTACTGCGTCATGGTGTTGACGTAGCCGCCCATCAGCGTCTTGTGCGGCGGCTCGGTGACCAGCGCAATCTGTTTATTGCGCACGCCGACGCGGGGCCGGAAGCCCAGTTCACGTGCCGAACGCAGCACCCGGCTGCGGGTCGGCGAAGGAACCAACGAGCTGTTATTGAAAACACGGCTCACCGTCCCGGTCGAAACCCGGGCCTTCCGGGCCACTTCCGCCAAGATGGTCGCCGTATTGTTTTTACTCTTATCTTCCATCACCGTCTCCGTCGTTTCATATAGTATACCAAACTCCGATGCAAAAGTCAAGAGTCAATTGCACTTTTTTGAATTTTTATTGTAAAATTTGCAAAAACAGTGTTAAGATCATTTGAATATGATAGTTGCAATTCATAACATTAGGCCGTAATGTGATTTACCCACGGTTCCGGCTCCGCCCTGCGCCCGCAAGACCGCCCGCCGCAACAGGCTTGCACCTTGCCACATCACCAAAACGTCGATTGCAGTCTCTACGAACCACCCGCCGCAGAGGATTCGAAAAAAAACGTATTTTTACACTCTTAGGTCTTGACATTGTCACGATTTTGTGTCATACTATAATCAGCAAACACGAAAAGGTGCGATATGGCTGATAAACTGCAATGGGCGCGGGAGGAGATTCTGCGGCGGATTGAATCCGGGGAGCTTGCCGCCGGGAGCAAGCTGCCGGGGGCGCGCGAGTTTTCGGCTGAAACCGGAGCCTCCTTCGTCATTGCCCAGGCCGCTTTCAGTTCGTTGACCCGCGACGGCATCCTGATGACGGTGCCGCGGCAGGGGACGTATGTGCGGCACGACTGGCGCGACCGCATCCTGCCGGGGAGCTTCCGCTTCTACCGTCCGGTCTGGGACGAGCTGATTCGCGAACAGTTGGTTGCGGAAATTCCGGGGCTGCGGTTCAGCGACGCTTTCCACGACGGTCTTTATGAAATCCGGCACTCTTTCGCCGCCTCGTGGCGGCAGGAAGATTATCTCGATCTCGCCGAACTCTTTCGGGAAGCGTATCCCGATCAATCCGACTTTTTCACCGATCCCCTCCAGCCCTTTTATTCGCGGACCGGCAAGCTCTACGCGTTGCCCCTCTCCTTCTCCCCCTGGGTGGTCTGCTGCAACGTGAGGATGATCGAAGAAGCGGGCGGCAAAATTCCCTCGCCCGGCTGGACCTGGGAAGAGTTCCTTGAACTGCTGCGCCTCCTCGGCAACAAATATGCGCCGGAAAGGGTGTTCCGGCTGGGACTTCACAGTTTTCATTGCGGCATTCTCATGCGCACCGGCGGCGGCATCATCCGGAAAAACGGAGACTATCAGGTCCTGCTCGATCACCCCGACAGCATCGCCGCAGTGAAACACCTAAAAGAGCTTCAAGAGGTTATGCGGTATGAAGATCCGGCCAACGTCCGCATCCCCTACCGGGACGCCTTCCGGAACGGCGAATTGGCGATTACCGGCGCCGCCCGCCAGGATATGGATTTCAATGCCGGCTTTGCCTGGATTTCGTTGCCGCTGCCGGCAATTCCGGGGGGAAACGACCAGACCCGCGAGGCCGCCGACCTCTTCTGCATCCGCCGGCAGACCTGCGATTTCAACGAGGCGGTCAAAGTCATCCGGTTGTTGTTCTCCCGGAAAGTACAGGATCGCATCGGCGAATTCCGTTATGGAATTCCTCTGCGCCGCTCTTCGGCGGCCCTCAGTTTCAAGCAAAACGATCCGCGCGATGCGGTGTTCCTGTCGGAGATGTCCAAAATTGCCCCCGAATGCACCTTCGCCTGGTCCGAAGCCTATCATATGTTCCAGCGCGGCATCGAGCGTATGTGGAAAGGTGAAATCACTCCCGAAAACCTCTGCGGGGAACTCGGTTCCGCGTTCCGAACCCTGATCCGTTACCAATAACATATAGGAGACTGACAGATGAAGAAGTATTTTACACTGATTGAATTGCTGGTAGTAATCGCCATCATCGCCATTCTGGCGGCGATTCTCCTGCCGGCGCTCAACAAGGCCCGTTCCAAGGCCCGCGACGCCGCTTGCGCCAACAACCTCAAACAGGTCATGACCTACCTCACCATGTACATTAATCAGAATAAGGATGAAGTCCCGATGACCCAGGGCAACGTCAGCGGTACCGCCGGGAAGTGGATGGAGTGCGTCTATTACATATCCAATAACGTCCGTCCCGCCAGTTCGGTCACCTATATTGATACGGTAGTCTTTCCCCCCTACCGAATCATGGGCTACATGAATTGCCCCGCCCTCGATCTCACCCTCAACACCAGTCGCGCCATCGCCTATCATCGCGGCTACGGCATCAACTACGCCGACAACGGCTTCGCCAGCAAAGCCGGGGCGAAAATGAAAATCACCAAGATCCGAAAACCCTCTCTCCGGAACGCCATCATGGATATCGATTACGGCAATCAGAGCAACATAGCCCCGGGCGCGGTCAAAGCCACCAGCGACGACAACGGCGCCATGTACCGTCCCGATTTTCAGGGGTACTGGCGGCACATGGGGAATGACGGCGCAAACTTCGCCTTCGTCGACGGTCATGTGCAAGGAATCAAGCGCAACGCGGTTCCCCGCCACTCCGTTGCCGAAGAGTGGAAATTCTGGACGGGGCTGTAAACAATATGCGCATACGTTGTCTGATTCCCGTTTTTCTGTTGCAGGCCGGCGCCTTAGCCGCCGTCTCCATCGATTTCGAAGAGGATAAACTAGAAGGAGTTACGAAGAGCCATGCGACGCTCACCCTGACCAAACAGGCGTTCCGCGGACGCCAGGCGCTGGAAGTCGTCCAGAAGGCGCCGGAGAAATACGTCTACGAGTCGCACACTGTCTGGAACTCCGCCCCCTTCCCCCTGAAGCCGGGACGGTACGCGCTCCGCGCCGCGATCCGTTTGCCCAAAGGATACGGCATGAAGCTGGAGCTCAACGTTTTCGACCGCGACGACCGCCCGCTCTATTGCGGCGCCGTCTGCTACATCGGCTCACCGCCGAAGAATCCCGACGAATGGCAGGTGTTCGAAGTTCCTTTCAACGCCTGGAGTCCCGACTGTGCCACCGGTAAGCTCAGCCTGCGGCTGCCGCAGTGGCTCGATCAGCACCTGATGCTTGACGCCATCGAAGTGGTGTCGCTGCCCCTCACCAACGACCGGCGAACC
>JAVBRV010000472.1:0-7246 GCA_031547585.1 Victivallaceae bacterium | reverse complement strand
CCTCGTCACGGTGGACAACCAGCCGAAGCCCTCCTTCGTCGCCTATAACGAACTCATCCGGCAGCTGGCGAACACCGTTCCGGTTCCGGAAGCCGAACTCGACTCCCGGCTCGAAAGCTATAAGTTCGCCGGGGAAAAAGAAGAGGTCTACGTCGCCTGGCCCCGCCAGGAGGGCGCAACCTTCAGCTTCTGCCTCAAGAGCAACACCCCCGTGCAGCTCATCGACCTCTTCGGCAACCTCGAAACGCTGCCGCCGGTGAACGGCATCGTCTTCGTCACCGCCAAAAAACTGCCCTTCTACCTCCGCGCCGCCAAGGGAGCGCTCGCCCCGGTGGGCGAACTGCTGCGGACGGCGGGGAGCGCGGTCCGGCTGCCCGGCGAACAGACTCCGCTCGCGCTCGAACTCCGCAACCCCTGGCGCGAAACCATCCGTTTCACGATAAAGAGGGGGAGCGACGTCCTGACGGGAACGGTTTCTCCGGGCCGGGCCGAAAAGCTCTCGCTGCCCTTCCAGGTGGCGGCGGACGCCGCTCCCTGCCCCCTCCCCTGCCCCGTGTCGGTGGAGCTGACGACCGCCAAAGGCCGGCTGCTCTACAAGGGCGACGTGACGATCCGCGCCGAAGTGGCGCTGCCGGTGGGGACCGAATTCGGGCGGACGATCCGCCTCGCGGATGAATCGAGCCTCACCGAGCTCGTCTTCGACCCGACCACGCCGCGCTGGCAGGGCAAGGACGACCTCTCGGCGGAGATCCGGGTGAAGTGGAGTCCATCGGCCCTCCTCTTTGAAGCGGAGGTGCGCGATCAGGATCATTCGACCCCCGACGACAACGCCATGATCTGGCGCAATGATTCCATCCAGCTCGGTTTCGCCAACCGGAAGGGCGAGCACACCGAAATCACCGTCGCGGATACGCCGAGCGGCAAACCCGTCGCCTGGCGGCATCACTCGCCCGCGCCGGAAAAAATCGGCCGGCTCGCGATTCCCCTCACCGTGAAGCGCGCGAACGGCGTGACCAGGTACGCCTTCGAGATCCCTTTCCGCGAGATCGGAGTGTCGGGGGAAGCGGGCGAACTCTTCAAGCTGGCGATTCTGGTGAACGACAATGACGGCGGCAAGCGCCTGCGGATCATGACCTACGGCGGCGGCATCGAGGGCAGCAAAGATATGGAATTGTTCGGCTGGTGCCGACTCCAATAAGAAAAGGCGGCTTTTATGAAAAAGAATTTCACCCTTATAGAACTCCTCGTCGTCATCGCCATCATCGCCATTCTGGCGGCGATTCTCCTCCCGGCGCTGAACCAGGCGCGCGCCCGGGCGCAAAGCGCGAATTGCACCGCGAACCTGAAGCAGATCGGGGCGAACAGCCAGTTCTACGCCAACGACTTCAAGGACTACTTCCCGATCGGGCAATACGTGATGAGCTACAACGGCCAGGCGGTCACCCACTGGTATATGCGCCTCGCGGCCATCTACCTGGGGGGCAGCGGCAAGCTCTTCATCTGCCCCGGCGCGGGTCCGAACGAGGGGTACAACAGCGAAACCAACGGCGCGGGGACCTTCACCCTCGCCGACGGCACCGTCCGGAGCGACACGATGAACTACCGCGTCTGGTGGGAGGGCTCCAACGGCAAGCCGACCTGGGTCACCTACTCCTGCATCGCCACCACGGCGGGCGTGGTCAACCAGAGCTGGACCGGCGGAGCGGCGCAATACAACCCGACCCCCCTCGGCCGGATGCGGCGGTCTTCGCTCACCACCTACGTCATGGACGGCAAGAACATCTTCCACCTCGGCAGCGAAATGGCGGATGTCTCCAACGCGCGTTACACGCAGATCTACCGCCACCGGCGGACGTCGAACGTCCTCTTCTTCGACGGCCATGTCGGAACCATCCCGATGGGGCTGAGCTGGGGGTCGCAGCTTTCCCAGAAATACGTCTTCAGCTGGCCCGCCAGCGGGAAGATGAACGACCTGTAGGAAGTTGAAAAAATACTGAACTGCCGCTTTTGATTCTTTTTGGCGCTTTTTGCTAAAACCGCTCGTTACGTATCTCGATACGCGCCTCGCGGTTTCGACAAAAATCGCTCAAAAAGACTCTAAAAGCTTCTGGCAGTTCAGTATTTCCCAACTCCCTTAAAGATGGCGCCGGGAGTCGCGGTAGAAGCCCGGCGTCACGCCGGTCTCCTGCTTGAACGCCGCCGAGAGCGCCATGTCGGAGCCGTACCCCGTCTGCCGGGCGATCTCGGCGAGGGTGAGGTCGCTGCCGTCGAGGAGGCTGCGGATCCGGTTCATCCGGAGTTCGCGTAAAAAGCGCCCCGGCGTTTTGCCGAGCTCGCGCCGGAAGAGGTAGACCAGCATCCGCCCGGTGACCCCCGCCTCATGCGCCGCGTCCTCGATGCTGATGAAATTCATGTAGTTCCGCATGAGAAAGCCGACCGCCAGCGCCAGCCGCCGGTCCGAGACGGCGAAGGTATCGGTGCTGCGGCGGGAGATAACGCCGGCGCCGGCCGCGTACACCATCTTCTCCGGAACCGTTTCGCCCGCCATCATCCGCTCCAGGAGCTCAACCAGCTTGCTCCCCAGTTCGCGGAACTCGCCGTCGATGCAGCTGGTCGGTATAATGGCGCTCTCCGTCACCGACCAGCTGTCGACGTTGACCAATACCGCCACCTCCTCGGGAACGCGGAACCCCAACTCATCCAGCACCCGGTAAACCAGCGCCAGCCAGCGGCTGGAGGGGAGGATGAGAGCGTAAGGCCGTTCGATTCCGGCGAAAAACTCCTTTAAGAGACGCGTTCGCTCCCGGTAATCCTTCTCCGGCGGGAAATGGGGGTTGAAAACGGGAAAAATGAGTTCCATTCCCCGTTCGGCGAATGCCAGGTCGAGCGCCGCCTGAATGTGACGCGGGCGGCCGTCAACCATCTCTGGCGGCCCCTTCCCGCGGGGGGAAGTCATGGCGAAACGGGTAAATCCCTTGCCCAGAAAGTACTCGGCGATCATCGCCGCGATCCGGGTGGTATCCGCCCGGACGGTCCGGACGTTCCCGATGGGCGGCAAAAGCCGCGACACCACCGGCGTGCTTTCGAAGCGGTCGATCTTCGAAAGTTCCGTGAGCAACAGATGGTCGGTGATGACCCCGGCCCCCGACCACCCCGGCGGAATGACGCCGTCGGAGTATTCAACCTGCCAACCATGCTCTTTGCCGAATTCGGCGATCCGTTCGAGCAAGCAGCTATTGGGTTCGGTAAGCGCGCAAAGAATATTTTTCATACGATTATGTAAAACAAATATACCATCTCTCTGAATAAATATATTGCAAATTCGTTTCCTTTCAAGTATACTATTCGTATTAATCCTAACTTCGCATGAGGTAACCCGTTGAATCCGTATCACCCGACCTTGCGTGCGTTCCCTGCCGGGGAGATCCCCGAAGTTGTGTTCGATGAATGCCCCGAGTGGGTCGACTTGTATCAGGAAGCGTGGCAATCCGCCTGGCGGCACGTCTACGAATCGGCCGAAACGCCGGTCTCGCCCTACATGGGCGAAGGGTGCGCCACCGACCGGCTGTGGATCTGGGATACCTCCCTCATGGCCCTCTTCTGCCGTTACGCCCCCCACGCCTACCCCGGTGTCGAGAGCCTCGACAACCTCTACCGGATCATGGATGGCGCCCCCTGTCCCCTTAAAATCCACCACCCCGACAATCCCCCCCTGCCCGCCTGGGCGGAGCTGGAGTACTACCGCTTCACCGGCGACGCCGCCCGGCTCCGGCGACTGCTCGACGAAGAACGCACCCTCGAGAAATACTACGATTTTCTCGAATCACTCCGCGACGAGGCCCCCCTCCCCCCGTGGGGAGCGATCCCCCTCGCCTGGCGGAATATGCCGGAGGGCTATTTCTGGAACGGCATCTCCTCCGGCATGGACAACACCCCCCGCGGACGCGGCTCCTACGACAACCTTCTCTGGTTCGACGCCGCCGCCCAGCAGGGACTCGCGGCGCAATCGATCGCCGAAATGGCCGGAATCATCGGCAACCGGCCGCTGCAAGCAAAATTCCTTGCCGAATACGACAAGAAGCGCGAACTCGTCCGGCGTTACTGGGATTCGAAAGATCAAACCTTTTACGACCGGCGGAACGGCGAATTCTGCCGCGTCCTCACCCCGGCGGTCTTCTGGCCGATGCTGGCGGGGATGGTCACCCCGGAGGAGGCCGCCAAGCTGGCGGCGCTGCTTGCCGACCCGGCGAAGCTGGGCGGACGGGTCCCCTGCCCCACGGTGGCGCGCGACGACGCCGATTTCACCGAAGAGGGCCGTTACTGGCGCGGCGCGGTCTGGGTCCCTCTGGTGTACGTGGCGGCGGCGGCGCTGCGGCGCTACGGCTACCACGACCTAGCCGGGGAAATTTCGCGCAACCTCCTCACCCACATGTACAATACCTGGAAAAATTATACGCCGAACTCCATCTGGGAGTGCTACAAACCGACCCTCCCCGAACCCGCCCTCAACGGCAAGGAGAAGCGCTGCCGGGCCGACTTCTGCGGCTGGTCGGCGCTCGGCCCCATCGCACTCTTCCTCGAATGCGTGATCGGCCTCCATGAAGTCTCGGCGGCGAAGGGTGAAATCCACTGGTGGACTACGTCACGTAAGCGCCACGGCGTCAAAAACTTCCGTTTCGGCGACAACACCGTTTCTCTCCTCGCGGAAGAGGGGCGGGTCACGGTTTCAGCACTCCACCCCTTCACCCTCGTCCTGGACGGCGTGCCGCACCCCTGCCCCGCCGGAAATCGTATAACCTTTACCGGGCGAAGCCTTTGAGGAGAATACGCTTGCGGTCGTTGTCGGGAGACGGCACCTGCTTTTCGGGGGAGCCTTCGTGCTCGACGCTCCAGCCGTTCCATTCGCGAAAGGCGTGATAGCTCCAATCCCAGCCGTACTCTTCGAAGAGTTCGATGCAGTCCTGGAGGTATTGCGCCGCTCCGGGGGCCCAGATGACCGCCGAGAATTCACCGGCATAAATGCGGGCGTTGTGACGAAGCTGAAAATCCCGGACGGGTTGGAGGGCCTTGCGGAGCTGTTCCTTATTCCAGTACTGTTTGAAGAAGATTCCAGGGTACGGCTGGTAAACCCGTCGGTCGGGGGGAGAAGCCGTGCGCTCCTCCTGCTTGACAAACTGATGGGTATAGTGCTTGGGCGGATACACATGGCACTGGTAAATAATGTTATCCATCGCCAATGGAGAAAGATAAGTAAAGGTTCCCGGCTTGGCCCAGTCATTCGACTCGACGATAATGGGGGTGTCGGGGTCGATCTTGCGGATCTCCTCGGCGGCGAGACGCTGAAGGTTCCAGTAATCGACCAGGGCGGGACGGCCTTGCCGGGGTTCGTTAATGAGGTCGTATCCCCAGACGGCGGGATTCCCCTTAAAGCGCTTGGCGATCTTGCGCCAGGAAATGAGAAAATGGTCGATATGTTTCTGATGATAAAATATTTCGCTCTGCCCGGGGGGCTGGTGAAGATCGATAACGAAACGGAGTCCGTATTCCGGGGCCAGTTTCAACATTGCTTCCAGATTATCGAGCTTGGCGTCGAGCCATTTGTCGTAGTTTTCCTCGCGTTCTTTATTCTGACCGGAGAGCTGGTAACGCACCAGTGCCACCTTCCACTCGCGCAGGGTTTCCAAGTCGTTCCGGGTCATCGGCCGGAGGGGTGACATCACGCCCCGGAGCGACGGAGTTTCGGCAATCCGTTTCGGATATTTGACCTGATACCCGGCGTTCACCGGCGGGAACTCCCGCGTTACCCGGAAGCTGCCGAGATCGAACTCCACCTCGCCCGAACTGTCCTGAAGCCCGAGCACCAATTCGCCCTTGACGGCGGCGGGTGACACGGTAACCATCCCCGATCCCTCGCACCAGTCGAAGGTTCCGCACGGGAAGCTGCCGGCCGGCCAGTGAGGGAACCCGTCGTCATCAACATATTGCAGCATGAACTTGACGCCGTTGTACCGCCGTTTCGGTTCCGAAACCTCCCGTCCGCGGGCCCGGATCGAGATCTGCAACACCTGCCCCCGGTAGGGCTCGAGGTTGATTTCGGTCCGGGCCACGTTGATCGGCGAGGACTGGCGGCTTTCGCCGGAAACCTTTATGGTAATGAAGGTCTTGCCATCCCGCCGCTCCACTTTTGCTCCCGGACCGACTTTCCAGCGGCCGGGATCGGCAAGGTCGAAATCGGTTGCTTGAAGACCGAAAGCAATGAACAAGCAAAAAAGCAACAGACGATTCATATGGAATCTCCTTTAGATGGGCCAGTAGGGATGGAGGCGCTCATCGTCGCTGAGAAATTGAACGCCGAAGCGCCAGACCCGGTTGTAGTAATCGGAGGTGATGTCGGTGCGTCCCTCCTGAAAGACGTGGCCGTCAACCGCCAGGATATTGTCGCGCCGGAGGTGGCGCTGAAAGATATAGCGTTGCAGATTGCCGTAATTGGAGATGCCGAACTTTGGGTAGAGATTCTCCTGGTCCGTAAACTCCGAAAAAACAGCGTTTTGAGAATAATCGAAGTCGCGCATAATAGCAATCTTTGACGGTCTTTGGCATTTCGACAGCCGGCGCGCCCGGTAATGGCCCGGCGGATCCCATCCTTCTTCATAGGCGGCGAAACAATTCCAGGCGTAACTGGTGAGGGGAGAGGTGGCAAGCCCCCGACCGGCGCTCACACTTCCCCACCAGCTGCTTTGAGGGGTGGAGCCGGGGCAATAGTAGATTTTGGAGAGCTTCCCGGTCGCCGGAACAGATCCGCCTGCCAGATAAGGGTAAAGGCGGCTGACGAAATTCGGACGCATCTTGATCTTGCTGTCATTGCTGTCGGCAAGGCTGGGCAGATAATCCCGGTTGTCCACCGCATATTGCGCCGCCGCATGGCCGATCTGGCGGCAATTGCCGGTACAGCTGATCCGGTTCGCATGCTCCCGCGCCCGGCTCAGCGCCGGGAGAAGAATGGCGGCCAGAATGGCAATAATCGCGATCACGACCAGGAGTTCGATGAGAGTAAAAAAGTGATCTTTTTGTAACATTCGGATGCCTCCGGAGGTAATTGTTTTTTTGCAATTACCTCTTGTTTGACTTCAATCTGGATCAATCAGTACCCACCTGTTCCTTGCTGGCGGCAGGAGCCGCTTCGCTGCCACGGTCGATTTTCCAGGGCTTCCGGCGGCGGAACTTCTCGTGGAAGACGTTCTTCGTT
>JAVBRV010000283.1:0-3030 GCA_031547585.1 Victivallaceae bacterium | reverse complement strand
ACATGACGTGGGTCAGTTCGCCGGTGAGGAGAAGATCCGCGCCGAGCGCGGCGGCTTCCTCCAGCGAGCTCAAGCCCCCGCCGCCCGACACCACCACCGCGCGGCGGCAGTCGTGGGAGGGATCGCCCAGCAGCTGCCCCGTGGTGTGGAGTCCGCGCTCCAGCCTCTGCAGGAGTTCGCCCGCCTTCACGGGCGAAGCGAAGTTGCCCGCGAAACCGATGGCGCAGCCGTCGTATTGGGCGCAGGGCTCGAGATCCTCCAGCCCGGCCATCGCCGAAAGCACGGCGTTGTTGCCGAAGGCGGGGTTGGCGTCGAGCGGCAGGTGCGCGGCGTAGAGGTTGATGCCGTTTTCGAACAATACTTTCAGCCGCCGGGCGGTGTGCCCGGTGAAACGGCGCGGTTCGCCCCCCCAGCTCAAGCCGTGATGAACGAAGAGGAAGTCCGCCCCCCGGTCACGCGCCGCTTCGAAGGCCGCGAGGCAGGCGTCAACCGTGAATGCGGCCCGGAGAACCTCGTCTTTACCTTCCACCTGGAGGCCGTTGTTGGAGTGATCCCCGGCGAACGCCCTCAGATTGAGCTCGTGGTCGAGAAATTTCACCAGTTCCTGCCGCTTCATGACAACCTCCTTCCGTACTAATAGATGAAAAGCATTTCGCGGTATTTCGGCAGCGGCCAGAGCTGGTCATCGACCAGTTTCTCCAGCCGGTCGGCCGGCTGACGCAGCGCCGCCAGCGCCTTGGGCAGCGCCTCGCGGTCGCCGCCGTCGAGCGTATTCTCCAGCTGTTTCCCCGTTTCGGCCAGCTCCCGGAAGAGGCCGCCCACCAGGTCGATCTGGCGTTTCAGCTCATCCGCGGCCGGGGTTCCCGCCAGCGCCTTCTCTCCTTCCGCCAGCGTCGTCAGGTGGCAGAGCACCGCCGGTTCGATTAGCGTTCGCGCCATGGTCAGGGCCAGTTCGGCCTCGATCCGCGAGCGGGTATGGAATTCGCCGAGGTAGACGCCGTGGCGGGAGTGGAGTTCGTTTTCGGTGAAGACACCGTATTTTTCAAAGAGTTCGATGTTTTTCGGGGCCAACAGCGTCGCCAGCGCCTCCCGGACTTCGGCGAGAATGGGGAGGCCGCGTCGTTTGGCCTCTTCCAGCCACTCCGGCGTGTAGTTGTCGCCGTTGAAGATGATCCGGCGGTGGCGAGCGATATTCTTTTTCAGCAGGCACTGCAGCTCTTCATTGAAGGAGTCGCGGGGGACGCTTTCGAGATGGGTCAGCATCTCGTCGAGCGCCTCGGTCACGATGGTGTTCAGCACCACGTTGGGTCCGGCGCAGGACTGGCTGGCCCCCGGGGAGCGGAATTCGAACTTGTTTCCGGTGTAGGCGAAGGGGCTGGTCCGGTTGCGGTCGGTCGCGTCCTGGGGCAGGGGGGCCAGCGTGTCGACGAAGAGACGCATGCGCCCGCCGTCGTCCCCGCGGTCGCAGCTGCCGAATTCGATCTCGTCGATGACCCGGGTCAGCTGTTCGCCGAGATAGATCGAAATCACCGGCGGCGGCGCTTCGTTGGCGCCGAGGCGGTAGCTGTTGCCGCTGGACGCCGTCGCCATGCGGAGCAGTTCGCCGTGGCGGTCCACCGCCATGATGACGGCGGTCACTGCCGTGAGGAAGAGCGCGTTGCGCACCGGATCCTTGCCGGGATGCAGAAAATTCACCTTGCGGGTCCCGAAGGACCAGTTGTTGTGCTTGCCCGAACCGTTGACCCCGTCGAAGGGCTTCTCATGCAGCAGACAGACGAAGCCGTGGCGGTCGGCCACCTCGCGGAGAATATCCATCACCACCATGTTGTGGTCGCTGGCGAGGTTCATCTCTTCGTGGACCGAGGCGATTTCAAACTGGGCCGGAGCCGCTTCGTTGTGCCGGGTCTTGGCCGGAATGCCGAGCCGCCAGAGCCGTTCATCCACCTCGGTCATGAAGGCGAGAACCCGCGGCTTGATCGAGCCGTAGTAGTGGTGGTGCTTGGGCGGCGGCGCGCCGAAGAGGGTGCGCCCCGTCTGAAGAAGATCGGGACGCGCCGCGCAAAAGCGGCGGTCGACCAGAAAATACTCCTGCTCCACGCCGAGATTGACGATGGGGGTGCCGGCGTCTTCGATTTCGAAGAGGGCAACCATCCGTTCGATCTGGCGCGACAGGGCGTGGATCGAACGCAGGAGCGGCGTCTTCTTGTCGAGCGCTTCGCCCGTGTAGCTGCAGAAGGCGGTCGGAATGCAGAGCGTCGCCCCGGAAGGGGTGCGGCGGATGAACGCCGGGCTGGTCGGATCCCAGGCGGTAGAGCCGCGCGCCTCGAAGGTCGAACGGAGTCCGCCGGAGGGGAAGCTGGAGGCGTCGGATTCGCCGACCACCAGGCTTTTCTCCGAAAATTTCATCGCTACGCCGCCGTCGCCATCCGGTTCGAGGAAGGCGTCGTGTTTTTCAGCGGTCGCTTCGTTGAGCGGCTGAAACCAATGGGTGTAGTGGGTCGCGCCCTTCGACAGCGCCCACTCCTTCATCGCGTGGGCGACTTCGCCGGCGATTTCGGGGGCGAGGGGGGCGCGTTCATGCACGGTTCGCAGCAGTTTCTCGTAGACCGCCGTGGAGAGGTACTCACGCATCGCCGCCAGGCTGAAAACATCATCGCCGTAATATTGATCAGGGGAAACGGCCTTGGCCGCATCGAAGGCGGGGGGGGCGGCGTTGGCCGCGATATCGCGAATGACCCAGCATCGGGTTTCACTCTTCATAGCATCTCCTGTTCTACCCCAAAAAGCTCACACCCTTCGCTCACGGAGCACGGGTCCGCTTCGCGGCTTCGGTTCCCTTTTCGGGGACCCCGCTCTCCGTCATTCCGTGCGGCTACGCCGTACTCATGACTTCGAGTGAGGTATTTGTTTATTTCGTATGATGTCATTTCCAGTGGCGGGCCCAGGGTGCGTTGCCCTTCCGCCACAGATCGTTGAGGAATTGGTGTTCGCGCGGGGTATCCATGCACTGCCAGAAGCCCTCGTGTCGCC
>JAVBRV010000216.1:0-10186 GCA_031547585.1 Victivallaceae bacterium | reverse complement strand
CCCTGGACCCGCAAGGGGCGGTGGCCCCTTGACCCGACGTACGGGTTGCGAGCGCGACGACTTTTGTGCCCAAACTGTTTTTTGCAAAAACAGTTTGGGTCCCCGACAAAAGTCTGGCAGGCAGTGCCACGCACCACTCTGCCGGCTTTTTTGCCGACAGAGGGATGCGCGCACAGCCAGCTGGCGCTCGCTGTTCGCGGTCAAGGGCGGTGTAGGTTGTGGGTAGGTTCGAAAGACATGTGCCGTACAGAAACGTGGCTTTTGTCCGACCAGTCCGACAGGTCAGACCCGTCCGACCGAACCGGCCGCCGCAGCGGGTTCAATTTTTGTCACATCGCCAACACCACTGTTGCTTTTGGAGAGCATTTTCAATCACGGTCACGCAAATATTGCATGATTTTCGAAAAATAGTTCCACTATCCTCTTGACTTTTGCATAAAATTGAGTATAATTATAGGCAAACAAACGGACAGGCGGTGTTGAAATGGCGGAAGCGAAAGTCAAGAATGGTTCCAGTGGAACGGGCGTGCTGGCGCAGGTGGCTGCGCGGGCGCGGGTTTCCACGGGGACGGTGAGCCGGGTATTCAACAACAGCGCGCAGATTCCGCCGGAGACGCGGAGCCGGGTGCTGATGGCGGCGCGCGAATTGGGCTTTCGTCCGCGGGTGGGGATCCGGAACAAGCAGATTGCGCTGGTGACGGAGGCTCCGCACAAGACCGTGATGGGCGGTTACGTCAATACCCTGACGCAATATCTGTGCTACGCCCTGTCGCGGGCGAACGCGGGCATCACCATGATCACCGAGGACCGGATCGGCGACCTCTCGCACTGCTGGTTCGACGGCGTGATCGGCATCGCCTGGGAAGAGGCGACCTTTTCCATTCTGAAGAAGCTGCACAATACGCCGGTGGTCTGGTTCAGCGACGACCAGTCGGAGTGGTGCCATACGATTTATCAGGACAGCCGGAAGACGGGGCGGCTGGCCGCCTCCTGCTTCCTCGGCAAGGGGCACCGCAAGCTGGCGGTCATCCACGACCTCGATTACACCGGCCGCGGTTGGATCGAAGGGATGAGGCAGGCCATGGAGGAGGCGGGCGCCGACCCCAAGGATCTCCTGGCGCTCCCCAGCTCCGGCCAGCTGTCGCAGGCGGTAAAGAAGATCATCGACGCGGGCTGCACCGCGGTCTGGGTCCCCGGGGAAGATATGAAAGCGCTCGAAATGAACTGGCTGATCCAGGAGCTGGCCGGGAAACGCATTCCGGAGGACATTTCGCTCCTGGGGGCGGAGAACGCGCATATCTCCGAATTCCAGCGCCCCTCGCTCAGCACCATCGCGCTGCCCCTGCGGGAGATGGCCGAAAAGGCGGCCGAAATCATCATGCGCGAGGAATCCGGCCCCCTCGAGCGAATCGAGATGCCGGTCCGGCTGATCGAGCGCAATTCGGTGGCAACCCGTTAAAAATAAAACGCGGAATGTTTTTTACAATGATTTCACTTGACATTTTTCCGTCGGTCTGCTATACTAATAGTAAGGGAGATAAATGGTTATGAAAAAGAAATTCACGCTTATCGAACTCCTGGTCGTAATCGCCATCATCGCGATTCTCGCGGCGCTTCTCTTGCCGGCGCTGAACAAGGCGCGGGACCGCTCCAAGGACGCCACTTGCGTCAGCCGCAACAAGCAGCTTGGCGCGGCACACCTCCTTTACGCGAACGATTATAACGATTATCTCGTTTACCACACGAGCAGCGACAATGGCGGCGGCGCATTTGCCAACAGCAATCCGTCTCTTCCCAAGTTGCTGGAACCTTTTTTCGGCAAGATCAGCGGTTCCACCGACCCCCGGAACGAAGCGCCGCAGCCCTTGTGGGAATGCCCGCGTCTTCCCAACACCGGAACCTGGGGCACCAAGTTTTTCTGCGGAAAGTGGTTCAACGGTTTTGTCTACATGAACAAGAGCAATACCAATGGTCGCAAGTTTGGTCAGATCAAAGATGCTTCCAAAAAGATTCTTCTGATGGATACTCTGGCGAGCAACACCGGGAACTATGACGCGGCTTATTACTTCCGCCCGAAAACAAATGTGACCGGGACCGATGTCGGCTCCGGCAGCTTTACCGGAGTCGACGGCAACGGCCTCCCAAAAACCGGTGCGCACAGGACGACGAACGGCGCTCTCTTTGTCGACGGCCATGCCCTCAACATAGCCCGCCGCTATTGGATGAATTCCGCGTTCAGCGATCTGAACAAGAGCGCCTTCAACGCACATGAGTCGTATCAACAGGGTGCAAGCGGACAATATCCTCAATAAACTTTCCCGCCTCCCGATTTTACGGGGGGAGTTTTTTTGTCAGATTTACGCAATAATTGCACATTCTTCGAAAAAAACTCTACTTGCCTCTTGACTTTTGACAATAATTGAGTATAATTAATAGCATAGAAAGAGTCCAAAGGAGAATGACTTATGAGAAAGAAATTCACGCTTATCGAACTCCTGGTCGTAATCGCAATTATCGCGATTCTGGCGGCGCTTTTACTGCCGGCGCTGAATAAGGCGCGGGACCGCTCCAAAGACACCACGTGCGTCAGCCGCAACAAACAGCTTGGCGCGGGCAATCTTCTTTACGCGAACGACTATAACGACAATCTCGTGTATTCCATGGCCGCCCGGGGTTCGGGTGGCGATGGAGGCGGCTTGTTTGCCAGCACGGGTACCCCGTCGATCCCCAAGATCCTGGAACCCTATCTCGGCAAGGTTCGCACCACTGACGCCAACGAAATCGAGCAACCCTTGTGGGAGTGCCCGCGTCTTCCCAATACCGGCACCTGGACGACCAAGTTTTACTGCGGGAAGTGGCTCAATGGCTTTGTCTACCTGACCAAAAACAACCAGGCCAGCCGCAAGTTCGGCCAGATTCGGGACGCCTCCAAGAAGATTCTTCTGATGGATACTCTGGCAAGCAACACGGGGAACTATAACCAAAACTACTATTTTCGCCCGAAATCGGGTTCGGCCACTGACTTCGGCGCCGGCAGCTTTACCGGAGTCGACGGCAATGGCCTCCAAAAAACCGGCGCACACAGGACGACCAACGGCGCTCTCTTTGTCGATGGCCATGCCTCCAATATCGTTCGCAGCTACTGGATGGATTCCGCGAACAGCGCCCCGAACCGAACCGCCTTCAACGCGCACGAATCGTATCAGCAGGGCATAGTCGGGGCACTGCCCCAGTAAACCCTCCAGCCTCCCGATTGACGCCGGGAGGCTTTTTTTATGTCCGCAATGCAAAAATTGCATAATATTCGAAATATTTCAAGATCATCGCTTGACATTGTGATGAAAGTTGGGTATAATTAATTACGTTCCAAGATACAAAAGGGGATTGTTCATGAAACGAAATTTTACACTTATCGAACTCCTGGTCGTAATCGCGATCATCGCGATTCTGGCGGCCATTCTATTACCGGCGCTGGCTAAGGCGCGGAACCGGGCGAAGGATGCGCAATGCCTCTCCAACGAGAAACAGATCGGCACCTATATGCAGATCTACGCCGACCAGAACAAAGGCACCTTACCTAAATACAACGGACTTCTCGCTGCCGGAAATCTCACTTGGAAATACCCGGGGAAGTGGCAGGACGGTATCCACGCGCTGGCAACCGGCCAGACGCTGACGAATATGATGTTTTATTCGGCGGATCAGGGGCGGCCGATCGGTTTTCTCGCCTGTCCCGCACAAAGCCAGACCACAGCACCTGCCGCGTCTGCCTTCGGCGTAGCCCGTCATTATGGTATGAATGCTTTTCACAGCAACACTGCCGACTGGTATGTTGCGGATCTTAAGATTGCCCGCGTCCGTAGTCCGGGTTCCCGGATGCTGGTTATCGACCTGGATCGCTATGACGGAGTCGACGAGTACAAGCCGGCTTCCGTCTATCAATATTCGCATATCGTCACCGACCTCGGCACCTGGCGGCATCGCGAAGGCAACGCCGCCAACGTTCTCTTTGTCGACGGTCATGTGCAGACGACCAACCGCAACAAGATTCCCCAGCAAAACGCCAAAAGCTCGTCGTTGGAGTGGAAGCGTTTCTGGTGCGATTTTTAAAAACTGCGCCAGTTCCGATGCAGCAGGGCGTTCTGGAAACAGGACGCCCTTTTGCATGTCGGCAGAGGGACAGATATTTTTTTGCGAAAAATTAGATTAAGCTAATTGACAATCATAAAGCAGGTGCTATAGTAAGAGGCGTTCACTGAAAAACCGCGCTGTCAGCTCCGGCGGCGCTTTTTTCGGAGAAGCGAATTAGTCTAAGCTAACAGATAGATGCGCGTCCGCATGTGGGCGTGCTTTTTTTGAAAAACAAAATTAGATAAAACTAATTATTCGAGTAAAAATTGTACAACCCAGCCGCCCCTTATACAATCTTATTCTTTCAGAAGTTCCCGTCTTCAGGGAAAAACGGCTTGGCACATTCATTGCTTTAACCATCGACATTCAACCTTTCAACTATAGAAGGAGCCACCATGCAACCAATCGTACGTACGGCGTTCGCCGCCGCCCTTTTCGCGGCGGGGGGAGCCATCGCCGTTGAACCAGCCCAGGTCAGCGACCCCACCGAAGCCAAGGCCGCCGGAGACCGGATTCAGAAGATCACCTTCATGCAGGACGATGATCAGAAGAACATCGTCAGCAAAATCTACGAATTGAAGCACACCAAGGCCGCCGATCTCGCGCCTTTCGTCAAGAGCGCGGCGATCCGGTATGTGGATAACTCAACGGTCAGCAGCCTCGAAGACGGGGAGCGCGGCCGCCAGCTCCTCATCGTCTCCACCGGCGTCGATATGATGCCGTACATCGATGAGATCGTGGCCGCGCTCGACCGCCCCGGCAAGCTGAACGCTTCCGGTTCGGTCCTGGCCGGAAGCGGCATTGCTTACGGAACCTATGCGCCGCAGTTCCGCGCCGCCAACGATATGCGGAAGATCATCGTCGGGGGATTCGTCTCCAGCGGTTCGGCTGACTCGAAGGTCCGCCTCGACCGCAAGACCAACCTCTTCTACTTCAAGGACTCCCCGGCGCGGGTCGCCGATATTCAGGCGAAGCTGCAGCAGCTCGATCGACCCATTCCGCAGGCGCGGATCGAATTCACCATCTATGAGATCCGCGACAGCGACCTCACCGACGTCGGCATCGACTACCTCGCCTGGAAGAACGGTCCGGGGTTGAACCTTTTCGAAGCCGGTTATGAGGCGCTCAATATGAAGATCGCCGAAACTATCTTCAACCAGCTGACCCAGACCGGAATGGATCTTTTCGGCAACTTTACCTATGGGTTCGGGGGAATGTATACGGCTCCGGCGTTCGACTTCAGTTTCATCCGGATTCTGCAGCAGAACGGGCGGGCGGTCATCAACAGTACGGCGAGCATCACGGTCAGCAACCACCGGAAGGCGGAGTTCCGGGTATCATTTTCGCCGGAGTACCAGAACATCATGAAGGACGAGGATCACCGGGCCAGCGTGGAGGTGGGGGGGAATGCTTCGTTGGAGGCGGTGATTTCGAATGCGGTGATTACCGGGGGGAAGAGTGGGGTCATCAACTTCAACTGTTCTTTGAACGGGGCGAACGTGGTGGAGCGGAACAACCTGGGGACGGAGATTTCCGAAACCACTGCGCTCAGCACGACGGCGACGCTGGATTTCACGGGGGAGAAGGTGCTGGCCGGGTGGAAGCTCGACACGGATGTGGAGCAGACGATCGGGATTCCATTTCTGTGTGAGCTGCCGATTTTGAAATACATTTTCGGGACGACGACCAGCAACCGGGAGACGACGCACTATTTTGTGACGGCGAGGGCGGTGCCGGTGGAGTACGATGAGAACGTGGAGAGCGGACTCATGACCGAATTTAAAGAATTAGCAAAAAACAACTAAAAAAATAGACCGCGGAGCGGTCGTGCGCACCCGGCCGAGCGGGGGCGGCCGAACGTCGGCCTGGGGGTACGGCGCCGCTCTCGCCGCGCCGCTCGTTGGCAGCGTGTACCAAATAACCTTGCGTGCCGATTTCCCCGGCCCAACCACGTTGCTCCACTAAGTAAGCGCGGCAAGCGCCGCGAGCGAATGTGAGGGAACTCGTTTGCGACAGCAAACGAGCGAAGGCACAAGAGTGCCGAAGCCGAACGTAGTCGAGCGAAGGCCTCGCCGTCTGAGAGTCGCTGCATCGCAGCGAAAGTAAGATCGCGAAAGCGATCGCTACGATCCGGAATCGGGGTCGCCCTGTCACATCACATCTCTGCCCAAGGGCGGGGGTGGGTTTGGGCGGGGAGTTAGGCCCCGCCCAATTCCCACGGTGCAATACGTATATCGCGCTGGGGAGCTCCGGCTGACGCCGGGAGTGAAGAGTGAAAAGTGAAGAGTGAAAAGTGACCAAAACCTTTAAGGAATATACTATGAAACACCTGTTTCTCACCGGGGGCCTGTTTTTCGGCCTTGCACTTGCCGCGGGCGAAGCCAGCGCGCCGTTCCGCGACAGCCGGATCGACGCCCGGCTCAACCTGGAGATCAAGAAGGATACCGATGTTCTGCATTTCGTGCGGACCAACGCCGACCCGGACGTGGTGACGAAGACCTACGTGCTGAAACACGCCGATCCGTATGAATTGCGGAGCTATCTGCGGGAAATCGTTCAGACCCGGCGGGTGGATGAGAGCGATTCCGGGATTACCGCCGTCAAGTACAACGACGGGACCGGCATTCTCCTGGTTTCGGCGGAGGACTACCGCTTCGAGGATTCCGAGGCTGGCCAGGGGATCGATTCGATCATCGAGGTGCTGGATCAGCCGAAGATCGCTTCCGTGACCGGTTCGGCGACCTATCTGTACCACCCGAAGTTCCGCGCGGCGGAGGAGCTGAAGGCGATGGTCCGCGCCGCCGGGGCGGCGGTGGCGGGCGACCGGACGGAGAGCACCGGCGGCTCCGACCGGATGGAGTGCGATTCGGCGCTCAACCTCCTCTTCTTCAACACCACGCACTTCTCGCGGGAGAATATCACCGGCGTGCTGCAGGAGTACGACCGCCCCTATCCCGAAATCCGGGCAAAGATCACTGTCTACGAGCTCTACGCCGAGAACGACACCAAACTCGGTCTCGACTTCCAGGCGTGGAAGAACAATGACGGCATCGACCTCTTCAACGGCGGCGCCCGCTTCATGCAGAACTACGCGCCCGACGGCGCGGGACTCACCCGCAGCTCCGGCTGGTCCGATACCAAGTACCTCAACTTCAACCCCAAGTGGAACACCAAGTACGTCGACTTCCTCACCAGCAAGGGCAAGGCGAAGGTGCTTCACCAGAGCGAACTCACCGTCCGCAACCGGACGACCGCCTCGATCGAGCGCACCTCGCAGGTCTTCCTCGCCACCGCCGAGCCGATCGACCCCGAGGAATACACCGAATCCTACATCTATCTGCCCGAATCGACCTTCGTCGCCCAACCGCCGCAGGGGAAAACCCCGGTCGCCGGCTGGACCAGCGAAGAGGTCTACCTCTTGAACGCCCTCTCCACCGGCGGCAAGACCATTCAGATCACCGGTTCGGACGTCACGGGCGGCGCCGAAGCGACCGTCACCATCCTCCAGGCCGGGAAGGGCATCGAACGGCGCTTCTTCCTCACCATCGAGAACGGCTCCTTCCTGGTCGACGGGAAAAACGCCGGGAGCTCGGTCAAAGCCTCCGTCGCCGAGGTCATCCGCTACACCGCCGTCGCCGACAACGCCATCGGCACCTACACCTGGACGGCCGAACCGGTCGAATACGACACCTCCGGCAACATCCCCATCCTCAAGGGGAACCGGATCAACTTCAACCCCTCCGGCGAATTCGGCTTCCGCATGAGCGTCACCCCCTCGATCAGCGAGAAAGCGACCTTGCTCGACGTCAACATCACCAACAGCTCCCTTATCGGCTACACTTCGGCGGGGGATGCGCGCATCCAGCAGGGGGCCGCCGTCGCCTCACGCTTCCTCATCTCCAACTCCGGGACCCGCCTCGTCATCGGCGGCATCGAGAAGCGCGACGTGGTCAGCGTCTCCGGCGGACTGCCCATCCTGAAGGATATTCCGCTATTGGGCTGGCTCTTCTCCACCGAGTCGGAGTCGACCAAGAAGTCGCAGCTCCTCGTGGTCGCCGAGGTCATCCCCTCGCGGACCGGCGAACAGCTCCCGGACGTCGCCGCCATCACCGAGAAGCTGAAGAAGGCCGGCGAATCCAACACCTTCGGCTACCGTCAGCTCCTCATCGACCCCGAGCGGCGCTGACCCCCGGGGAGGGCGAAAGACGGCTTTTCGCCCTCCCCCAAGCCTTTACAGCGTAATTTTGTAAAAAGAATCGGCAACGGAACTTGAATTTCGCGAAAGACGGGCTATTTTAATCATTCGTCAGTATACAACTGGATAAATCATTTTACAGATAAGGGGTCCTTCAAATGGCACATAAAAAAGGTCAATCCAGCAGCCGCAACGGTCGCGACAGTCAGCCGAAATTTCTCGGCGTCAAGGCGTTCGGCGGCGAAACCGTCACCGCCGGTTCGATCATCGTCCGTCAGCGCGGCACCCGTTTCCGTCCCGGGAACAACGTCGGCGTCGGCCGCGATTTCACGCTGTTCGCTCTCTGCGACGGAACCGTCGAGTTCCGCAAAGAGCAGCGCAAAGTCAGCATTGTTCCGGCTTCGGCCAACTGAAGTTTCTTCAGACAGAACAAAGTCAAGATACCCCGGGATTACTCCGGGGTATTTTTGTTTAGAGGAGTTCTATTACCATGTTCGTCGATAAAGCAATCATTACCGTCAAAGGCGGCGACGGCGGCAACGGCTGCAGCAGCTTCCATCGTGAAAAATTCGTCCCGCGCGGCGGCCCCGACGGCGGCGACGGCGGCGGCGGCGGCAACGTCATCCTCGAAGCCACGCTCAACGAACAGAGCCTGGCCCCCTTCATCTATAACCGGCACTACCCGGCCAAAAGCGGTCCCGGCGGCAAAGGCTCCAACATGCACGGCCGCAAAGCCCCCGATATCACCCTCAAAGTCCCGGTAGGAACCATCGTCACCGACCTCGCCACCAACGAAGTCATCGCCGATATGGACGAAAACGGCAAAACCATCGTCGTCGCCCGCGGCGGACGCGGCGGACGCGGCAACCCGCGCTTCGTCACCAAAACCAACCGCGCTCCCCGCGAATGCGAAGCCGGCCTGCCCGGCGAAGAACACGAACTCCGCCTCGAACTCAAAACTATCGCCGATATCGGCCTTGTCGGCTACCCCAACGCCGGGAAATCCACCCTTTTGGGAGCCATCTCCGCCGCCCGGCCGAAAGTCGCGCCCTACCCCTTCACCACCTTGCACCCCGTCGTCGGCGTTGTCGAATATCCCGACTTCTACCGGCTCACCGTCGCCGACATCCCCGGCCTCATCGAAGGCGCACACGATAACGTCGGCCTCGGCCACGCCTTCCTCAAGCATATCGAACGAACCGTCGTCCTCGCCTTCGTCCTCGACCTCGGCGGCGTCGACGGCCGGAAACCATGGGACGACCTCCGCCACCTCCGCGAAGAACTCGAACTCTATATGAAAGGATTGTCAACCCGCCCGGCAATCATCCTCGCCAATAAAATGGACCTCCCCGAAGCCGCCGCGAACCTGGAAGAACTCCAACGCGAACTGGCCCACGAAACCACACCCATCATCCCCATCACCGCCGGAACCGGCGACCTCAACAACCTCCCCCAACTCCTCCGCCAAATGGTCAGCGAACGCAAAACCACCACCTTCGACTTTTAAAAATTGAGCTGTGGGAATTGGGGGAAGGGAGACCCCCCTTTTCTTCCACGTGAGGCAATTGCAAAAATCAATGCCTGGTGTGGCTTAACGACGGTTCTCTCTGGGCCAGCCTGGCCCAGACCCTCCGGCGGGCTCCGCCCTGCACCCGCAAGGGCTACCGCCCTTGACCCCAATACGGGTTGCGAGCGCGACGACTTTTGTGCCCAAACTGTTTTTTGCAAAACCAGTTTGGGTCCCCGACAAAAGTCTGGCAGGCAGTGCCACGCACCACTCAGCCAGTTTTTTTACTGGCTGAGGGATGCGCGCACAGCCAGCTGGCGCTCGCTGTTCGCGGTCAAAGGTGGTGTAGGCTT
>JAVBRV010000070.1:0-7347 GCA_031547585.1 Victivallaceae bacterium | reverse complement strand
GGTGGTCTGGAGGCAGGCTGCCTCCAGCGGGAATGGTCTATCGCCGATGGAATTGCCGGTGCAACTCTTTGTCGCCGTAAGGATCGGGCGCGCCGGGGGCCAGTTCGTCAAGCGTGTAACCTGAGACGAGGGCGGTGACGGTGATGCTGTTTGCGGATTCTTCGAAGCGCAGCCGCCAGGTGCGGAAGGCGAGTTCGCCGCTCTTCAGCCGCTGCTGCTCGGGATTGAGGCGGCGGTTGGCAAGCTGTACCCGGGCGAGGTTTTCGAGATCGGGACCGCCCAGCTTACGGAGAAATCCCGCCGCTTGTTTTGCTTCTTCCGTAAAACGGAGTTCGATCGGTTGGTCGGCGAAGTCGTCGCGCCAGCCCGCTTTTGATTCCGGGAAGGAGTCCGCCAGCGGCAGGTATGGTTTCACGTCGAGGATCGGGGTGCCGTCAAGGAGGTCGAAGTTGCGGATGTGGAGGAAGCGCCCTTCGACCTTTTCCAGCTCCACCGCCGACATACCGATGGGGTTCGGGCGGTGGGGGGAGCGGGTGGCGAGGAAGCCGATCCGGCGCTCCATGCCCGGCGGACGCACCAGGGGCTTCCACGGCTTCCCGTAGTTGCGGTCGAAGATGAAGAGGAGCCAGATCCGGTCGAATCCGGCGAGATCGGCGGCGGCCTGTTCGAAGTTTTCACCGGCGAGGAGTTCGACGATTCCGCGGTTGTCGGCGTAGACTCCCTGCCGGGGGGCTTCCTGCGGATACTGCCCGCCGCCCCGCAGATAGCCGATCGGCCGGAAGTGGAACTCCCCCTCCACTCTCTTACTCCTGCTGCAGCGCCGCGCTGACCGCCAGGATCTGCGGCAGAAGCTGCTTCTTGCGGCTCAGCACGCCGGGGAGCAGGAACAGCTCCTCATCATGCTGCTCATAGGGGAGGTTGCGGCGGAACTCCGGCGAACCGACGAAGAGGAGTTCGGAGTTCTCGCGCACCGCGTCGGTGACGAGGAGGGCGAAGAAGTCGAGTTTGTCCTCTATCACCCGTGTCTGCATTTCGGCGGCCAGCTCGGCGCGGCGCTGGTGAAGGAGTTCGAGATTGGTCTCCTCCACCTGGCTCAGGGCGAAGTGGAAGCGGCCATCGGTGTAGTCCTTGCGGTCGCCCCCGACCACTTCGGCGGCGTTCTTCGACGCCAGAGGCGAGTCGATCTGGAGGAGTTCCCCCATCAGCTCCTCGGCGGAGACGCCGGAAACCTTCTCCAGCCACTCCACCATCCGTCGGTCCGGCGCAGCGGTGGTCGGCGATTTCAGGAGCAGGGTGTCGGAGATGATTCCCCCCAGGAGCAGCCCCGCCATATCCGCGCCGAGGCTCTCCCCCGAGCTGCGGTACATCTGCGCCACCAAGGTACAGGTGCTCCCCACCACGTCGCCGGTGAACTTGATGGGCGCATTGGTCGGCGGCATGCCCATGCGGTGGTGGTCGACCACCTCGATGATCGGCACCTCTTCCGCGCCCGGAATGCTCTGGTCGATCTCGTTGTGATCCACCAGAATCAGGCGGAAGGGCGGCGGCGAAGAGAGGGTCTCCTTCAGCAGCACGCCCTGGTAGATCCCCTCGGGGTCGACCACCGGAACCGCCTCTTCGGGCTGGCTGAGAACCCTCCCCCGCACGTCGCGGAGGCGGTCATCCGGACGCAGCACCAGCTGCGCCGGCGGGAAGGGGCAGAGCTCCACCGGCACGCTGAATTTCAGCCGCCGGATCGCCGTCGCCGAGTCGAAGGGGGTCTGGATGACGCTCACGCCTTCGCGCGCGGCCCCTTCGACGATCAGGGGGTCGATCGGACGCTTCCCGGTGACGATCATCAGCCGCAACTTGCGGTGCAGCGCCCGGAGATGGATGTCGGGGCGGTCCCCGGCGATGACCGCGAGCTCGCGGTTGTTTCCGGGCAGGTGCTCCTCGAAGCTCTCGAAGCTCATCGCCGCCACGTAAACCTCGAAATCCTGCGGCGTATCGTGGTCGACGCCGGTCAGCATCTCGCCCTCCAATACCTTGCGGATCTGTTGAAGCGTGGTGTGAATCCGCCGCCCGGTCAGGCTGGAACCGGCGTCGTCGCCGATCCCCAGGAGGTTCGAGAGGAGGGAGAGGCTGCTCAGCATGCCGAGGAACTTCCCTTTTTTGTCGGCGACGGGGAGCTGGAGCCGCCCCGATTCGCGCAGCGCCGCCACCGCTTCGAAGAGGGTGACGCCCGAAGGAATGGCCGGAACCCGGGTGGTGACGTCGCGGATGCGGGTATAGACGTCGTTGCGGCTTTCGGGCGGCGTCTGTTTAAAACGGCGGAAGAGGTGGGCCGCCCGTTCGGGCAGCACGCCGGGGCAGAGGGCGCGGATGTTTTCGACGCCCTGGCGTCGGCGGAGTTCGGCCAGCGCCGCCGCGGCGGCCAGGCTGTCGATGTCGGGGTTGCGGTGGCCGGAAACCAGAATCCGGCAAGAGGGGGTATCAGTCTGTGAAATTTTCATATACCATTTAGTATAAGTGCAAAACCCCCGGAATGCAACCCCTTTGGGCGAAGAATCGCCGAAACCTGACGATTTCCTCGTGAAAAACTTGCAAAACCTCTCCCCGGGTGTCATCTTAAAAACAGCAACCAAATTGAGGAACCGACCATTATGCGCGAAGATTTTTCGAAACAGTACGACGTCGCCGTCGCCGGCGGCGGAATCGCCGGAGTCGCCGCCGCCCTCGCCGCCGCCCGGATGGGCAAAAAAGTCGCCCTGCTTGAAAAAACCGTCCTCTGGGGCGGACTCGCCACTACCGGCATGATTTTCATCTATCTACCGCTCTGCGACGGCAACGGCACCCAGGTTACCTTCGGTATCTCCGAAGAACTGCTGAAAGCCGGCTTCCGCTACGGGCCCGGCGCCATTCCCGAAGGCTGGCGGCTCCGTAAAAGCGCGTCCGAAGAGCAGCGCTACCGCACGGTCTTCTCGCCCGCTTCGATGATTCTCGCCCTCGACGAAGTTCTGGAGGCCGCCGGCATCGACCTCTGGCTCGATACCGTGGTGATTGACGCTCCCGCCCGCGACGACCGGCTCGAATCGCTGCTGGTCGCCAACAAGAGCGGCATCGGCCGCATCCGGGCCGAGCGCTACGTGGACGCCACCGGCGACGCCGACCTCGCTTTTCTCGCCGGAGCCGACTGCCCGACCGCCGAAAACGCGCTGGCCTTCTGGTGTCTCGAGCGCCAGCCCGGAATGGATTCACATCGCGGTCTCGCCCCCGACATCCACATGCGGATACAGGGGCTTTGCAACGACCCCGCCTTCTCGCGCCCCGGCATCAACGGCGAAATGGTCAGCGAATTCGTACTGGCCGGCCGGAAGCTCTACCGCGAGGAGCTGCAAGCCGCCTACGCGACGGGCGGGGCGACGCCCCAGAGCCGCTTCCCCCTCAAGGTCCCGGCCATGGCGCAATTCCGCCACACCCGCCGGATCGACGGGCTCTTCACCCTGCTTCCCGGCATGGAGTGGCGCTCCTTCGACGACTCCATCGGCATGGTCGCCGACTGGCGGTGCAGCGGCAAAGTGTGGGAAATTCCCTACCGGACGCTGCTTTCCGCCGAGCTCGAAAACGTTGCTGCTGCCGGGCGCTGCATCTCTTCCGACGGTGACGCCTGGGAGGTCACCCGGGTTATCCAGGCGGCCGCCCTCACCGGCGAAGCCGCCGGAACCGCCGCCGCCCTGTCGCTGTCGCGCAACAAAGCGCTCCCCGAGTTGGACGTTCCGGCCTTGCAGCAGCAGCTCCGTGAAAACGGCAACCGGATCCACCTGGGCGAAGTCTACCCAGACCGGGCATAAAACCGTATTTATCATAGAGCGCCTAATGCAATTGACGTTGCGGGAGTCAGGAGGGGCCTTACTCCCCTCCTGAAACCACCCCCGCCCTTGGGCAGAGACGTGATGTTACAGGGCGACCCCGATTCCGGATCGTAACGGTCGCTTTCGCGACCTCACTTTCGCTGCTGCGCAGCGACCCTCAGACGGCTCTTCCCCAAAAAGTGCCCCATCTTCGCCCACGGGGCTCGATCTTTTGCTCCGCAAAAGTAAAGGGGCAGACTTTTCGTGGGCCCCGCTCTCCGGTACTCCGTGCGGCCTTTGGCCGTACTCGCACCTGCGAGTATGGTACTTTTCTTTTCCCGCTCGACTACGTTCGGCTTCGGCACTCTTATGCCTTCGCTCGTTTGCTGCAGCAAACGAGTTCCCTCACATCCGCTCGCGGCGCTTGCCGCGCTTACCTAGGCTAACCACGCTGTGGGCCGGGAAGGGTGAGCAGAGATGTGGTTATACAATCCCTATTAAGCTATAGTAAACAGCATTGAATTCTGCAATTATCTAGCTATATTATAAGATTGCAGATTTACCAATACAGGAGGTTTACCGTGGCCAAGGGTACCATTGTTCAGAAGATTATCGACGCACACTATGTTTCGGGCAGCCGGGTCATCGGGGAGCCGGTGGCGATCCGCATCGACCAGACGCTGACCCAGGACGCCACAGGAACGATGGCCTACCTTGAGCTCGAAGCCATGGGGGTTCCCAAGGTCAAGACAGAGCTCTCCGTCTCCTACGTCGACCACAATATGATGCAGAACGGCCCCGAGAACCGCAACGACCACGTCTACCTTCAGAGCGTCGCCGATGCGAAGGGCGTGCTCTTCTCGCCCCCCGGGAACGGCATCTGCCACCAGGTTCACCTCGAGCGCTTCGGCGAACCGGGCAAAACGCTGCTCGGCTCCGACTCGCACACCCCCACCGGCGGCGGGGTCGGCATGCTCGCCATCGGCGCGGGCGGGCTCGACGTGGCGCTCGCCATGGCGGGGAAGCCGTTCCGCATTCCGTACCCCCGGGTGATCGGGGTCAAGCTGACGGGGGCGCTGCAGCCCTGGTGCGCGGCCAAAGACGTGATTCTGAAGCTGCTCTCCATCCTCACCACCAAAGGGAACGTCGGTTCAATCGTCGAATATTGCGGACCGGGGGTGATGACGCTGTCGATTCCGCAGCGGGCGACCATCACCAACATGGGCGCCGAGCTCGGGGTCACCACCAGTATTTTCCCGGCGGGCCGGGTGACGCGCGACTTTCTGGCGGCGCAGGGGCGCGAGGCGGATTTCAACCGCCTCGCCGCCGACGCCGACGCGGAATACGACCGGCTGATTGAGATCAACCTTTCGGAAATCGAGCCGATGGCGGCTTGTCCTTCGAGTCCGGACAACATCAAGACGATCGCCGAACTGGCCGGAATCAAGGTGGGTCAGGTGATTATCGGCTCCTGCACCAATTCGAGCTATCGCGATCTGGCGATGGTGGCGACGGCGCTCAAGGGGCGGCAGGTGGACCCCAAGGTGACGCTGGCGATTGCTCCCGGCAGCCGCCAGGTGCTGGAGATGCTGTCGGCGAACGGCATGCTGGCCGACATGATCGGCGCGGGCGCGCGGATTCTCGAAACCGGCTGCGGCCCCTGCATCGGTCAGGGCCAGAGCCCGGCGGACGATACGGTCAGCGTGCGGACCTTCAACCGCAACTTCGCCGGCCGGACCGGAACCAAGGGCGACCAGGCCTATCTGGTCAGCCCCGAGACGGCGGTGGCGGTGGCGTTGACGGGGGAGATGACCGACCCTCGCCGGCTCGATTTCGACTGTCCTCAAATCACGGAGCCGCAGCAGTTTCGCATCAATGACAATATGATGGTGAAGCCGACGGGCCAGGCGGAGATCATCCGCAAGCGCACCATCGGCGAGCCGCCGGTGAATACGCCGCTGCCCGATACGCTTGACGGGGTGGTGGCGATCAAGGTGGGCGACAAGATCACCACCGACCACATCATGCCGGCGGGCGTCCACCTGAAGCACCGGAGCAATATTCCGGCGTATTCGAAGGTGGTGTTCGAGTGCTTCACCGAGGCCGGGAAGCCGAGCTTCGCCGAGCGGGCGGCGGCGATCCGCGACGCCGGGAAGGCGGTGTTCATCATCGGCCGCGACAGCTACGGGCAGGGTTCCAGCCGGGAACACGCGGCGATCTGCCCGATGTACCTCGGGGTGCGGGTCCTGGCGGCGCTGGCGATCGAGCGGATTCACGCGGCCAACCTTGTCAACTTCGGCATTCTCCCCCTGACGTTCGCGGATGCGGCCGATTACGATGCTTTCGAAGAGGGCGACGCGCTGGTATTCGCGGGGCTCCGCGGCCAGCTGAAGCCGGGCGCTCCGGTGACGGGCGAGCTGGTGAAGAAGGATGGCTCGAAGCGGAAGATCGTGTTCAACCACCGTTTGTCGGATGAGGATGTCGCCATTATCCTCGCGGGCGGGATGCTGAATCTCTGATGGAGCACTTGCCGGAGAACTGGCGGGCGTTTCTGGCGGGGGCCGCGGATTTCGCGGCTCTCGACCGGACGCTGGAGAAGCTGGCCGAGGAGCGTTCCCAAGGGGAGGTATTTCCGCCGGAGGGGAAGGTCTTTACGGCGTTTCAGCTGACGTCTCCCGAAAAGGTGCGGGTGGTGCTTTTGGGGCAGGATCCGTACCATGACGACGGCCAGGCGGAGGGGTTATCCTTTTCGGTTCCGGCGGGGATGAAGCTGCCGCCGAGCCTGCGCAATATCTACAAAGAGTACGCCGAGGACCTGGGGCGGACGGCTCCGGGGACGGGTTCGTTGCGGACCTGGGCGGAGGGCGGGGTGTTGCTGTTGAACACGATTTTGTCGGTTCGGGCGCACCAGGCGGGGAGCCACCGGAAGAAACTGGGCTGGGAGACGTTTACGGACGCAGTGATTAAGCGATTGGGTGAGGGGGAGAGGCCGCTGGTCTTTTTGTTATGGGGCGGTTTTGCTGCGGAGAAGCGTCCGTTGATTGATGAGTCGCGCCACCTGGTGGTGGAGAGTGTGCATCCGTCGCCCTTGTCGGCGTACCGGGGGTTTTTCGGGAGCCGGCCATTTTCGCAAGCACAAACCTACCTCAACTGGAATTTCCCCTAAAAAGTATTCATTTTAAAAAATAGGCCGCAGGCCGTGCGCACCCGGCCGAGCCGGGACTCGAGTCCAGCGCGCGGGCCGAACGTCGGCCTCGGGGTACGGCGCTGTTGGCGCCGCGCCGCTCGTTGGCGGCGTGTACCAAATAACGTTGCGTACCGATTTCCCCGGCCCACAGCGTGGTTAGCCTAGGTAAGCGCGGCAAGCGCCGCGAGCGGATGTGAGGGAACTCGTTTGCGGCAGCAAACGAGCGAAGGCACAAGAGTGCCGAAGCCGAACGTAGTCGAGCGAAGGCCTCGCCGTCTGAGAGTCGCTGCACAGCAGCGAAAGTGAGATCGCGCTAGCGATCGTTACGAT
>JAVBRV010000063.1:0-12350 GCA_031547585.1 Victivallaceae bacterium | reverse complement strand
GGTGGTGATTTCGGCCAGCCACAACCCGGGCGAGTGGAACGCTTTGAAACTGATCGGCGGCAACGGCACCTTCCTCGACGCGGGGGAGGCGGCCGAACTCTTCGATTTCTACAGCCAGGGGGATCTCCCCTGCCGCGAGGAGGAGGAATTGAACGAGGTCCGCTCCCTGCCGGGAGCCTTCGCCGAACACGCCGCCCGCATCTACGGCGCGGTCGATGTGGAGGCGATCCGCAAGCGCCGCTTCCGGGTGGCGGTCGATTGCGTCAACGGCGTCGGCGCCTTCTATTCGAAAGCCTTTCTGGAGCACTTCGGCTGCCGGGTGACGGTGGTGAACGGCGAGACCGACGGCCTCTTCCGCCGCCCCCCGGAACCCTTGCCGGAGCATCTCGATGAACTCCGGCGCGCCGTGCTTGCCGACGGCTGCGACGTCGGCTTCGCCCAGGATCCCGACGGCGACCGGCTGACGTTGGTCACCAACCGGGGGGAGGCGCTGAACCCGCATTACACGGTGGCGCTGGCGGTGGAGCAAGTGCTCGACGGCGGCGACCCCGGCCCGGTGGTGGTCAACACCCAGACCTCGCGGATGCTGGAGGCCATCGTCCGCGACTATCAGACCGAACTTCTGACCGCCCGCGTGGGCGAGATCAACGTGGTGAACCGGATGATCGAAGCCGACGGCCTGATCGGCGGCGAAGGCAACTGCGGCGGCGTCATCTACCGGCGGATTCTCCCCGGGCGCGACAGCTTCACCGCCATGGCGCTGGTGCTGGAGCGGCTGGCCTTTTCGGAGCAGCCGCTCGACCGGATCGCGGCGGCGTATCCCGCCTGCTGCAACCTCTCCGACCGTTTCCCGATGCCGCCCCTCAGGGCACGCGAACTGGTCGAGCATTTCGCCGCGAAGTACCGCGATTGCTCGCCGCTCGTCTCCGACGGGCTGCGTTTCGACCTCCCGGAGGGGCGGGTGCTGATGCGCTCCTCGAATACCGAACCCATTCTGCGGCTCAACGTTGAAGCGGAGGACGCCCCCCGGGCCGAAGCGCTGCTGGCGCGGTTCGCCGCCGAAATCACCGATGTTTTGAAAGGAACCCACAGTGACGGAAGCTGATTTCTATCTCTTCGACATGGATCACACCCTGATCGGCGCCGACTGCGACGTGACTTGGAAGTCCTTCGCCGTGGCCGAGGGGCTGGCCCCCGCAAGCGCGCTCGATGAGGCCGACCGTTTCTACCGCGATTATGTCTCCGGAACCCTCGACAGCGCGGCTTTCGGCGAGTTCCAGTACCGCGAATACGTCGGCCGCACGGTCGCCGAAATGGCGGTGCTGGCAGAGCTTCACTTCGAGAAGTGGATCCGCCCCCACATGTACCGCGACGCGGTGGAGCTGGTCACGGAGCTGCGGGGGAGGGGGAAGCCGGTGGGCATCCTCACCTCCAGCAATCACGTGGTGGCGACGCCGGTCGCCCGGGCCTTCGGCATCGACCTGGTGCTGGGGACCCGCCTCGAAGTCGTGAACGGCCGCTATACCGGCGAGACCACCGGGACCTACGGCGCGGGCGAAGGCAAAGTCGCCATCTCCCGGAAGCTGCTGGAGGTGGAGGGCATGGAGTTCCGGCAGCTCGCTTATTTCGGCGACAGCATCAACGATCGTCATATTCTATCGGCGTGCGGTTTTCCGCACACGGTCAACCCCGACCCGGCGCTGCGCGAACTGGCGCTCGCCCGCAACTGGAAAATCCTCAACTGGAGTTAATCATGGGCTATCAACCGCTTCCCCAACGTTACGATACGATGACCTACCGCCGCTGCGGCCGGACCGGCCTCAAGCTGCCCCTGGTGTCGCTGGGCTTCTGGCATAATTTCGGCAGCGTGGACGACTACGAGAACGCCCGGGCGATGGCCCGGACGGCCTTCGACCTCGGCATCACCCACTTCGACCTCGCCAACAACTACGGACCGGTTCCCGGTTCGGCGGAGGCGACGCTGGGGCGTATGCTGAAGCAGGACTTCGGCCCCTACCGCGACGAGCTCATTATTTCGAGCAAGGCGGGCTACCTGATGTGGCCCGGACCCTATGGCGAGTGGGGCAGCCGCAAGAACCTGATCGCCAGCTGCGACCAGAGCCTGAAGCGGATGGGCCTCGACTACGTGGACGTCTTTTACCACCACCGCCCCGACGCGGAGACGCCGGTCGAGGAGTCGATGCTGGCGCTGGACGCCCTGGTGCGTTCGGGCAAGGCGCTCTACGTCGGCATCTCCAACTACGACCCGGTGTCGGCCCTCGAGGCGATCAAGGTTCTGCGCGAATTGAAGACGCCCTTCGTGCTGCATCAGCTTCGTTTCAATATGTTCGACCGGACGCACGAGCGGCAGGGCTCGCTGAAGCTGCTGGCGAAGGAGGGAGCGGGCTGCATCGTCTTCTCGCCTCTCGCGCAGGGGCTTCTCACCAACCGCTATCTGAAGGGGATCCCGGCGGATTCGCGCGCGGCGCGCGGCGCTTTCCTCAAAGCGGATTCGATCAAACCCGAGTTGGTGGGTAAAATCACCTCTCTCGATAAGATCGCCCGCGAACGTAAGCAGACGCTGGCGCAGCTGGCGGTGGCCTGGGTGCTCTCCAAGGAGGGGGTCACCTCGGCGCTGGTCGGCGCGAGCCGTCCGGAGCAGATTCGCGACATCGTCGCCGGCCTCGCCCGGATCGACTTCACCGCCGAAGAGCTGGCGAAGATCGACTCGGTGCTGGCGTAACCTTTTTTACAGATCGACACGGATGGGCCGTCTGGCTTATCCGTGTTTTTTTATGGAAAAATTCAAAACGCTCTTGACAACGCTGGTTTTTTTGCTATAATATAACCATACCGATACTATACTGATAACGGGGTTTTAGATGCGCAAGTCCAGCAATGGCACAGTTTCCGAGGTGTTGAAGGTTCGTCATTATGTGATGAACCT
The DNA here is from genome assembly GCA_031547585.1 of Victivallaceae bacterium. Classification (GTDB taxonomy): domain Bacteria; phylum Verrucomicrobiota; class Lentisphaeria; order Victivallales; family Victivallaceae; genus Victivallis. The sequence goes on along the minus strand of JAVBRV010000063.1, from coordinate 9,403 downwards.
TCTATACCACAGTCACGGGCGGGAGGTACAGATCCCGTCGGTGACCGAGTTGGCCGACCGCTTCGGCATTGCCCGGAGCACGGTGCAGCTGGCGTTGAAGGCGCTGACCGATGAAGGCTACATCGTGGCGCGTTCCGGCATCGGCAATTTCGTCAATCCCCGGAGGAGCTTTACCTATCCGGGGGTGAAGGAGTGCGCTCCGGTCATCGGGTTCAAGATGTTTACCGGCGATCAACTGTTTTACGGTGGTTCGCATTGGAACATCCTGGCGGAAGTCGGTTTCGCCGTTACCCGGTGCGGCGGCATGATCCGGCTGTTGGACCGGGGGGCCACCACCCCGGAGACGATTGCCGGTGAAATCGAGCAGAGTTGCGTCGATGGGCTTATTCTGTATGGAGTGCGGAAGGGAATCGCCGAAATAGCCCGCAAGCTGATCCCGACGGTTCATATTCTGGATCTGTATGCAGATGCTTTCAACAGCATCTCTTTTTCCCGCGAAGCTGCTTGCCGGGAGTTGGTCGGTAAAATCGGCGTTTCTCCCCATACGTTGTTTCTGCATCGAAGCGAAGCTGCGGTTGATTCAATGAGCACCGGACTGCGCCGGGCCGGATTCGATTTTTCGCGGACGGTATTCCTGAACTATAACGACCCGGACTATCTGGAGAAGTTCGAACAGGTTCTGGCGGCGGGGATTCCGGAAGTCATCTTCCACTACGACCGCGACGCCACCCGGAGTCAACTGCTTCAGTATGGGGAGAAGCACGGCATCGACGTTCGACGCCATTGCCGTTTCATCTGTTCGGAGCCGATCAATGACGGCTTTCGGGGGTTCAATATGAAAGCTCCCGAAGCCGAAGCCTTCCGCCTGGCAGTCGATGAGGTGCTGCGGATGATCCGCGGGAAGAGCCTGACCGCCCCCAACCATGTTCTTGATTACCAACTGATCGAATATCCATCACCCTAACTGGAGAATGCCATGCGGAAACAATTTACGCTGATCGAATTGTTGGTCGTAATTGCGATCATCGCCATCCTGGCCGCGATTCTGCTGCCGGCTTTCGGCAAAGCGAGGAACCGGGGGAGGGCGGCAAGCTGCTCCGCCAATCTGAAGCAGACCGGCCTTCTCGTCAATGCTTATGTCGGCGATTATTACGGCTACTATCCGGCGCACGACTGGGCGAAACAGGTGCAGGAATATCTTACTCTCAGCAACAACTCCGCCACCCAGGCCACCCGGATTTTCATCTGCCCGGGAGCCGCCCCAAGGATTCCGATCGGGGGAGGCTACAGCTATGAAGGGCAGGTCCCCAAACAAACCTATTTTGTAAGCGGGGACTTTTATTCCACTCCGGTCGAAGGCACGCTGGTTCGCTTTTATCACTCCAAAGACAGTGCTCACCGGGTGAAGTCTTCCCGGGTCAGGGGGCCTTCCCAGAAGGTCTACATCACCGATCATGGCTACAACGCCTATGCTAACAACAGCTCCGCCAACGACCGCCGGGTGAGCAACCGTCACAGCGGAGCGGGGAGCATTCTTCTGGCCGACGGCCGCGTGCATCTCCTGCGGCTTACACCTTCCAGCGGCACGCCGATCGTGCCGCCGGATGACTCGGTCATGAGCAACCAGGTCCAGGGGCTTCCGGACGACTCTTCTTACAACGTGACGATTCCGAGCAAAAATACCATCCGTTAATATGAGGACAGGAATGAAACGAATAATCATGATAGCGGCCCTGGCGGCCTTTACCGCCGCGGCCGGAGAAAACCTGATCTTCGAGAAGTGGAACGCCAAGAGCGGTTTCTCGGTTCAGGAACAAAGCTCCGCCATCCATCGCTCCGGGAAATACTCGATCCATCTCAAGGATGAGGATAAGGGCAACGTCAATCAGTCGCTGCAATATGCGCTGTCGTCGGCGGAGGTCAAACGGGCCGCCGGGAAGCTGCTGCGTTTCACGGCGTATGTCCGGCAGGTTTCCGCCTCGAAGCCGGGCGTGGTCGGCATCGGCGTCTGGATTCGCGACCGCGAGGGGAAGGTGAGCGCGCTCAATCAAGGCGTCGACTCCACCGGCGAAACTGACTGGCTCCCCGTGACGGCCCGGCTGGCGGTGCCGGGGAACGCGGCGCAAATTCTCATTTTTCTCAATTGTGCTCATGGTTTCCGCAACACCGGCGAGGCCTATTTCGACGATCTCGAGCTCGTGATCGAAGAACCGGGTGCAGCGGCGCCGCTTCCGGTGGCCGGGGCGACCGCTCCCGGCCGCTCCGTGGCGAAAACGCCGGAGCATTCCGGCATTTTTCTGTCGCTGCTGCCGCTGCCGAAGCTGTGGCAGCTTCGCTTCTGGGGCGGGCTGCGCCTGAAGAATAAAGAGATGCCGCTTCTCTTTGACAGCCGGGAAGCGAAAGCGAACGCCGGGATCGAATTGCGCACCGAAATGCTTGAATATCACTACGATCTCACGAGTTCCGGGCTCGACCGGCTGCGGTTGCGGCTGGAGACCTCCTATGCGGGGCCGCTTCAGTTCCGTTTCGAGAGCGGGGAGGGGAAGAGCGCCCCCTTCCGGTCAAAGCCGGTGGCGGCGGGGGAGGGGAGCTGGCGGCATGAATTCCAGCTCAATGAGGTGAAGGATGACGGGGCGCTGGCGGATCTCAGCAAAGTTTCTATCCAGTTCCCGGAGGCTCCCGGAACGGCGACTGTAGTGATCCGCGAACTGGCTATTCTGGCCGATTCGCCGGAGATGAAGGCGGAATTCCGGGCCTCGAAAGAGGCGGCGGACTACCGGGCGAAGTACCGCGACCCCCTGCCGGTTTTCGAGGACGACGGCAAACCGCGCCCGGTGATCGAAAATGGCACCTGGTATCTCGACGGACGCCCCGTCTTTTTCCTCGGCCCCTGGCTCTACAGCCGGAATGAAACCAATTGGAACCAAATGGCCAATCCTTTGGGAATCAAGCATATCGCCTACAATGAAGCGCCTTCCGTTGAAGTGTTTCGCGAAGTCGGCTTCAACTCCGGGCAGATTTCGGCGGCGATCATGCTGCCGGGCGCGGCCCGCTACGGCGCGCCGCTGCCGGAGGACATCAAAGGGCAGGAGGAGCGCAGCCGCGCCTATTTCGACCGTTATCGCGGTATGCCGATGGTGGTGGATTTCGCCTTCGGCTTCAAACGGCTGCTCGAACAGGGAAATCCGGCTCTCTACCGGGAGATCGACCAGCGCAACGGCCACTGGCATGCCTTCATCCCTTTCTGCCCGGAGCATCCGGAGGGGGATCGCTACTACCGCGATTTCATGCTGGCCGGCGCGACCGCCACCCTGCGGGCGGGCGGCAACCCGATGATCTGGGAATTGTTCAACGAGTCGAGCTACAACTGCCAGTGCCGTTTCAACGCCGCCGCCTTCGCGATGGAGATGAAGTTGCAGTACAAGGAGATCGTCGCCGCCAACCGGGTCTGGGGAACCGTCTTCGCCTCCTTCGACGACCTGAAAGCGGTGACCCATTTTGAGCAGTACCGGGGGCTTTGGCCGGACTGGTGCAAATATTCCACCCGTCGCTACGCGCAGCTGCTCCGGCAGTACCGGGACGTGGTCCGCTCGGTGGATCACCGCCCCCGGGTCTATTTCACCGAACAGCTGGCGGTTCCGAACATCCTTCAGGCGCGGGGGGCGGGCATGGATTACCGGCTGATCGCCGATGCCCTCGACCTCCTGGCGACGGAGAGCGGCTGGAAGTACGGCAATTATCAGGGGGAGGGGAGCGGCAACCCGATGGAGGACGCCGCCGTCGGCGGGAACCTCAAGTACTCCTTCATCAGCGACTTCTACCGGGCGGTCGGCAAGGATAAGAAGCCGGTGATGAACCATGAATACTACTGCGGACGCTTCGAATTCGGCAAACGGGTGCCGAGCCGGGCGGCGGACCTCATCACCGGCATGTGGGGCGAAATCTTTCACGGTCTTTCCGGCAGCTACCACTATGTCTGGGATAAGCGCCCCTACGACTGGAAAACCTTCGAACAGGCGAAAGCCAATGTGCTGAAGCCCACCTACAAGTCCTACAGCATGCTCAACCCCTACAACTGGCCGCCGGAGGAGCTGGATGCGGGCAAGCGCTTCATGGCCGAGCTGGAACCTTACAGCGACCGGCTGCTGCCGATGCCCCGGATCACCGGCGAGGAAGTGGCGCTCTTCTTCTCGTACCCCACCTTGCGGATGCAGGCTTTGAACCGCGAGGACTATCAGAAGAAAATCCTCAACTGGTATTCCGCCGCGCTCTACGGCAATTATCCGGTACGGATCGTCTTCGAGGAGGAGCTGGCTTCCCTGTCGGCAAAAGTGCTGCTGATTCCGTCGGCGACGCACGTTATTCCCGCCATGATGAAGGACTTGGCGGCGTTTTCAAAACGCGGCGGCGTAATTGTGGCCGACAAGGCAGCGTTCCAGTTCGACGAGTACGGCCATCCGCTTCCCGTCGTGAACTTTGCAGTGACCCGGTTCGACGCGGCGAGCGCCGCTTCCATTCCGGAAGTGCGCAAGGCTCTCGCCGCCGCCCGGCGGCCGGTTGCCGCCGCTCCGGCGGATGGCGGCGGTGACTTCCATGAAATGGAGATTCATCTGATCGACAGGGGGGATTTCAAGCTGGCTCTCCTCGTCAACTTCGGCGACCGCCAGCCGCGCCTCGCGCGTCTCACTTTCGATCTGGCCGATCAAGGCGAATTCTATCTCTTTGACCCGGTGGCGAAACAGCTGCTGACCCATCCCGGCAAAGAGACCTGGAACGCTGCTGAATTGAAGCGTGGGGTCGAGGTCGTTCTGCCGCCGCAAGAGCGTCTTCTCCTTGGCCTCGACCGCAAGCGCCCCGCCGCCCTCGGCACGCTTCCCCAGGCGGAGATGCCGGCGCTGCTGAAGAAGCGGCTCGAAGCCTGCCGCCCGGAATTGGAGGCGCTGGCGAAGGAGGAAGCCGAGTCGCTGCGCGAAAAGGCGGAAGCCCGCATGTATCAAGGCGTCCCCGCCGAAAAATGCGTGCCGCTCGATTTGCGCAAGGCGGTCAATATGGCCTTCCGCGACGAGATCGCCGATGACGGCAAGGGCGGCTGGTTCGACCAGGGAGAGAATGATTTCGCCAATATGCCGCTCGGCAAGATCACGGCGGCGGGGGTCCCTTTCGAGATCATCGACCCGGCAGGCAACGGCGAACGCTCAGTGCTTATCCTGCGTGGGAAAGAGCGTTCGCGCTTTCCGGAGAAGGCGGAGGGGATTCCGGTGGGATTGCGGGCTAAGCGGCTCTACTTCCTCCACACCTCCGGCTGGACCCCGAAGACCGGAACCACGGTTCTTACTTACCGGCTGAATTATGCTGACGGGACGAAGTTGGAGATTCCGGTTCGGAGCGGTCACGAAATCGGCGGCTGGTGGGGGAGCCCCATCCTTACCGACGCGAAGATCGCGGTCGAGGCCGCCAACGCCGTGCGTCCTCTCGTGAACCTGCAATGCTTCCGGTGGGACAACCCGCATCCGGAGAAGGAGATCAAGTCTCTCGACATCCGTTCCGCCTGCGGCGAAGGCGTCCCCGCCGTGGTTGCTGTTACTGTGGAGCAGTAAGCAGCTCCGCCGGTACGGCGAGGAGGCAGGTGTCGACGGTGGGGAAGTCGAATTCCAGGCGGTATTTTTCCAGGAAGAAGCGGTAATTCAAGTTCAGGCTTTCCAGGAAAGGTTTGAGCTCGAAAAATTCATCGGGGTTGTGATAGATGGAGAGCGACAGCACCGGACGGTCCCGCCGGAGAATTTCCGTCATCCCCTTGGCCATCTCCAGCCCTTTCCCTTCGACGTCGGCCTTGATGAAACCGATGCGTCCGAGTCGGCGCTCGTCGGCAAAATGATCGAGCGTCGTAGTCGGAATCGTCACGCCGCCGTCGGTTTGAAACGTACTGGCGGAGGCCCCCTCCTGCTGCGCCAGGCGTAAGCTCCCGTTTGCACTGCCGGTTGCCGCCGTGATGAATTCATATTGCTCCGGGGCGATGTCGTTGCGGTTCATCAGCTGTTGATAGACGGGGCGGTTCATTTCGCACAGGTCGAAGGACCATACTTTCCGCGGCGAGTAGTTGCGGAGCAGCACCACGGCGGAGTCGCCGATATAGGCGCCCGCATCGATGAAATCGCTGCTCTTGATGTACTCGTGAACCTTTCCCGGCAGGCTTCGCAGGCCGTGATGATAAAAAAAGGCCTCCGGAGCACAGTATCGCGGGGCGATCCGGTACTGGCGGCAAAGGCTGCGAAACTCCTTGACCCAGTGTTTGCGGTCGCGTTTTTCCTGCTCGGTGACGAAGCGATCCGGAATCAGGATGAACGCGTCGGCGCGGGATTGCTCCGGGAAGTTCAGCAGCCGCCACTTGAGTTCCTCCAGCAGCGCCAGGGAGCGGGCGTCCAGTCCGCTTGCCAGCCGGGCCAGTGCATCATCGAGCCCGTGTTGACTGATATAGGTTTTGAAGCTGCCGCCGAAGCGGTCGGGCAGGCCGCTGCAGCCCTTTACCCGGCCGGTCAACGCCAGCCGGAGGGTTTTCCAGTCGGCCTCCCATTGCGAAATGGTATTGCGGTTGATGAAACGGGCGGCAAATTCAACAGCGCGGTTTTTCCAGTTCATATCGATTCCCGGATTGATTTTGGGGATAATGTAGCATTGCCCGGTGGAATACGCAAACAAAAGGAAGAACCTTTATTGAAAGCACGTTTGAAAGGACTTGAAAAATTGAGAATCATTGCTATATTGTAGTAACTCTTCGGAAGTAAGGTTCGTCCTCGCTTTCTACGAGTAGAGAAACAATCGTTTCCTGGCGGCGAGGGAGTTCCCGAACCGGAAGGCGGATGGCGGGTTATGCATATACCCCCGGTGTCGTCATGGGAACGGCATCGGGGGTTTTTTATGGAAAAACGAATCGCTCTCATCGGCATCATCGTCGAAAATACAGACGCGGCGGAGCCGATCAACCGCATTCTTCACGACTACGCCCCCCATATCGTCGGGCGGATGGGGATTCCTTATCGCGAACAGGGCGTTGCCATCATCAGCGTGGTGATCGATGCTCCGCAGGCCGTCACCAGCGCTCTCACCGGCAAGCTCGGCATGATCGAAGGCATCAGCGTCAAGACGCTTTATTCCAAGATAGGAGGGGAGAAACATGTATAATCCGAAATCCGCCGCGGCGACCGAATTCATCGATCACGCCGAAATCGAAGAGACTCTGCGCTTTGCGCACGAAAACCGCCTGAACCGCGAACTGATCGAAGCCATCCTCGCGAAAGCCGGGGAGTGCAAGGGGCTGAGCCACCGCGACGCGGCGCTCCTCCTCGAATGCGGCTTGCCCGATGTCAACCAAAAGATTCATGACCTCGCCATCCGCATCAAGCAGCGCTTCTACGGCAACCGCATCGTCATGTTCGCGCCGTTGTACCTCTCGAATTACTGCGTAAACGGCTGTACCTACTGCCCGTACCACTGCTCGAACAAGCACATCCGCCGGAAGAAGCTCACCCAGGAGGAGATCGCCCGCGAGGTCATCGCCCTCCAGGACATGGGCCACAAACGCCTCGCCCTTGAAGCGGGGGAGGATCCCAAGAACAACCCCATCGAGTACATCCTGGAGAGCATCCAAACCATCTACTCCATCAAGCACAAAAACGGCGCCATCCGGCGGGTCAACGTCAATATCGCCGCCACCACCGTCGAGAACTACCGCAAGCTGAAGGACGCTGGGATAGGCACCTATATTCTCTTCCAGGAGACCTATCATAAAGAGGCCTACGAGACTCTCCACCCCACCGGCCCCAAGCACGATTACAACTACCACACCGAAGCGATGGATCGCGCCATGGAGGGCGGCATCGACGACGTCGGCATCGGCGTTCTCTTCGGCTTGAATCTCTACCGCTACGATTTCGTCGGCCTCCTGATGCACGCTGAACACCTCGAGGCGGCGAAGGGGGTGGGCCCGCACACCATCAGCGTGCCGCGCATCCGCCCGGCGGACGACATCGACCCCGACTCCTTCGCGGACGGGGTGTCGGATGAAACCTTCGAGAAGATCGTGGCGGTGCTGCGGATCGCGGTTCCCTATACGGGGATGATCGTGTCGACCCGCGAGTCGGCGGAGGCGCGAGCGCGGGTGCTGAAGCTCGGCGTGTCGCAGATTTCGGGCGGTTCGCGAACCAGCGTCGGCGGCTACGCCGAAGAGGAGAAGCCGGAGGACAACTCCGCCCAGTTCGATATTTCCGACAACCGCACCCTCGACCAGGTGGTGCGCTGGCTGCTGCAAGAGGGGTACATCCCCAGCTTCTGCACCGCCTGCTACCGCGAGGGGCGCACGGGGGACCGCTTCATGTCCTTGGTGAAGTCCGGCCAGATCGCCAACATCTGCCAGCCCAATGCTTTAATGACTTTGAAAGAGTACCTCGAAGACTACGCCTCACCGGAAACCCGCGCCCTGGGGGAAAAGGTGATTGCCGCCGAGCTGGACCGCATCCCCAACCCCAAAGTGCGCGCCATCGCCGAAGAGAACCTGACCGCCCTCCACGGCGGCCGCCGTGACTTCCGCTTTTGATACGAATTCGCTCACACTCATAGATCATCACTTGTTCTTTCGAGCCGATTTTCGCCGTAAATCCTCATCCGATACTCTGTATCGGTCTGTGGTTACAAACAAAAATCCATCTCGAAATCTCCCAGCGCTTTGATCTATGACTGATTGCTCATTCGTATGAGAGTGAAGGGTAGGGCGCTCTGTCCTCAGAGCGCCGTTCTCGTCGCATGGTCTTTCGGGTGAAAATTCTTCTGCGGCTTATGTCGGAGAGTGAAGAGCCCACAACGTTTTATCTCGAATTCATACCCGGTAGAGTTTGCAGCGAGAACGGCGCTCTGAGGACAGAGCGCCCTACCTCGCTCTCATTTGAACAACGATCATTTTTGCAATTCCCTCATGTCGAATCAGGTAGCTCACTCAGCCGGTTCCTTTACCGAGGAGAAGGTTTTCGCGTTGGGATCCTTGGCCAGTTCCAGGGCTTCCCGCATTGCCGCCAGCGTGGTCTGGTTGGGCGTTTCGCGAAGCACTTTGAAAGGAAGTCCCTGAGCGCGCAAAGACTGATGAAGAAAAATATTGAACGCCGTGGAAAGGTTCAGCCCGAGGTCGGCAAAAAGTTTTTCCGCATCCTCTTTGATCTGCGGGTCCAGGCGAACCGTGAAATTTGTAGTTTTAGCCTGGATATTGCGTGAATCTTTAGAAAAAAGGAGGCAGACTCTCAAATAAGGCATTATATTGTAATATCTTACGTCACAATATATCGTCTAGGTCTGCCTATGACAATATGTAGTGCTCATAAGCCGTTCTTTCAATGGCCGCATAGTAGAAAAATTGAAT
>JAVBRV010000279.1:0-7659 GCA_031547585.1 Victivallaceae bacterium | reverse complement strand
AGTGGTTCAGCTTCAGGGGATTCTCCGCCAGCTCCGTAATCGGGGCGATAAAGGAGAGCTGGTGCCCCCGGCGGACGATCTCCTCTTCGATGCCCTTGAAGATCATGGTGAAATAGCTGTCGTCGTACTTGCCCACCCCGGCGGGAAGGATGCAGCCGATCCGGCAGCCGAAACGGATCCCCGCCTCCGGCTGCTTCAGCACCAGGGCGCGGGCCTGCGGATTCGGCACGTAGTTCAGCTCCCGGATCGCCTGAAGTACCGCACCCCGCGTCTCTTCGCCCACATTGGGACGTTGGTTGATGACGTTTGAAACCGTCTTGATCGAAACGCCGCAGCGTTCCGCAATCTCTTTCATATTGGCCATGGGTATCCTTTATGCATCGTTGAATTCAACGTTGAACATAATTATACTCGAAGAAGACGCCGATGTCAAGGGGGGAAGCACAAAAAAACGTTTTTTTTGCCATTGGCTCTTGCTTTTTCATCGGGAGTGAGACATAATATAGAAAAGACATTTGTTCACATTTGTATACACGGTTGAAAAATGGATGAATTCAGTAGCGGTTATTCGCGGATCCGGCAATATGTTTTCTGCCTGATCGCCACGGCGTTGCCGGAGGCGGCGGGGGTCCGCCTGACAACGGAGCGGGAGCTTTGCGAACTCTTCGACGTATCGCGGGGGACGGTGCGCAAGGCGCTGCAGATGCTGGTGGATGAAGGGCTGTTGGTGCGGCGTCCGCACCATGGCACCTTCATTCATCCGGCGGCGCTGCAGATGACCGTCCACCATCCGTTGCTCGGGGTGATTATTCAGGATGGCGAGCAGGCGTATTGGGGCGACTTCGCCATGGCGATGCTCGACGGGGCGCTCCGGGGATGCATGGGGACGGGGTACCGGATGCGCCCGCTCCAGTTTATGGGGGACGCGTTGCGGAGCATCCGGCTTTTCGGCACGACCCCCCTCGCCGGAATCGTCTGGCTGGCTCCCACTACCGGAATGCGTGAAAACTTCGCCGAACTCTTGCGGTGCGGAATTCCGGTGGGGGTGGTGGATCCGCCGTGGGAGGTCCCGGCGGAGGTTTCGGTCTTTGACTTCGACCTCGAACGCTACGCCGAAGAGGTGACGGAGCTGATGATCGCCCGGGGACGGCGAAAGTTCGTCTTCATGGGGCCGGAGTGGAGCAGTCGAAAGACGCTGGTCGGAATCCGGCGGGCGATGGAGAGGCACGGCCTGAAGAGCGGCGCAGAATGTGTGCTTGCTATCAATCACCTCACCTTCACCCCGAAATTGGAAGAGTTGCTCCGGGAGCGCCCGGAGGTGGATGCGCTGGTGCTGCCGAGCGACTGCCCGTCCCGGGCGCGGGAGCTGCTGGCGAGCCGGCCGGATGTGTTGACGGTCGGTTCGGAGATCGATGCCTGCCCGGAGGCGGCAATGGGAGACATCCGGGTGCGTTTCCCCTTTTCGGAGCTGGCCTACCGGGCTACCTCCGGCATGATCGCCGGAATCGCCGCCGGAGAAAAGCGCGTCATCCGTGAACGGTTGCATTTATCGGTTTCGAAACCCTGAAAATAGATGTGAGAGGTATCAAATGAAACATCGCCAAAGATTTACACTGATCGAACTCCTGGTCGTTATTGCCATCATCGCCATTCTGGCGTCCATCCTTCTGCCCGCTTTGAACAAAGCGCGGGAGACCGCCCGGCTGAACAACTGCCGCGGCAACCTGAAGCAGATCGGCCTCTCCTACCACCTCTATGCCAACGATAACGCGGGGGTGCTTCCGTCGGCGGCAACCGGAGGGCATTTCTGGACCTGGGCGCTGGTCTATCATAAGTATGTCGGCAAGAATCTCTTGATGTGTCCTTCCCGGACCCGGAGTTCGACCTATTACGACAAGTTTTGGAGGAATCCGACCAGTCTGCTCACGACACCCGACAACAACGACTGGACTATATGCGACTACGGCATGAACTTCATGTATGTCAGCCGAAAAAAGACAAACCAGTTCCGCCGCGCCTCCCAGACTATTTTCTGCGGCGAATCGGCCCAGCAGGGGCGGGACACGGCCGCCCAGCTTTATTCTCCGCTCGGCTTCTATCGTATCAACGCCTACTATGCGGGTCCCTCGACTGGCTCTGGCGGCCCCGTGCTCTGGCCGACGCCCGCTGGAAGGCGCTGGCGCGCCCCGCCGACCCCGCAATCGTAACCGGTTCCGCCCTCGACCGTTCGGGCTTCCTGCCGCAGGAGAAGGCCGGGGCGCATGGCCGGGTGATCATCAACCCCGCCGGACATTTCGCCTTTGCGGATGCGCCCGATACGGCGGTCCGCTTTTTCTCCAGCTGCGACACCGGGCAGAGCTTCGGCGGACGCGCGCAAGTCGTCGACCCGCAGCTCGATACCAAAGAGAAAATCGAACGCTATGTCGACGAACTCGTCCGCAACGGCTACAACATGACCCGGACCCACTTCATCGACAGCTACCTGATGAGCAAAGCGACGGAAGACGGCGTTCTCAACCCCGAGAAGCTCGATCTCTTCGACTACTTCATCCACTGCATGAAGGAGAAGGGCGTCTACCTCAGCTTCGACGCCATGACCAGCTGGACCGGCTACACCACGCTTTCCCCCTGGAGCAGCAAGGTGGAGCCTTTGAAGAGCTTCAAGTATTTGCTCCACTACGATGAAAGCGTGCGCGCCAATTGGATCAAGGGGGTCGAGGCCGTGCTCACCCACGTCAACCCCTATACGAAAACGCGCCTCGCCGAAGATCCCGTCCTCGCGATGGTGATAGGCTTCAACGAGCAGGAGTTTGCCTTCACCCGCGCCTTCAACAGTGAAGTCGCCTTGCCCGCCTGGAAAAAGTTCCTCGAAGAGCGCTACGGCTCCATCGATAAACTGAAGGAAGCCTGGGGGAAGGACGCTCCTGCCTCTTTCGAAACGGTTGCCCCGTTCATCTTCGACGATATTCACACCCAGACGCCGCGCGGCGTCGACGCCTGGCGTTTCATGCTGGAAACCGAGCGGAGCACCGCCCGCTGGTATCGCGACGAACTCCGCCGCATGGGCTTCCCCGGCCCCGTCAGCGGCTGGAATATGGGCAAATCCTTCCACTATGCGGTGTTGCGGAACGATCTCGATTGGGTGTCGATGAACAGCTACCACGCGCATCCCTCCAACTATATGCGGCCGGGTTCGACCATTTCACAGGATAGCTCGATTCAGGTGTCGGGCAACGTTTTCCGCAGCTCGGTGGCGGCGCGCCTCCCCGGCAAGCCCTTCGTCATGACCGAGTACGGCAACGTTTTCTGGAACCGTTACCGTTATGAACAGGCCTTCGTCAACGGCGCTTACGCGGCCTTCCAGAATATCGACGGACTCACCGTCTTCTCCCACCCGGTCAACATCGTGCCGGTGACCCGGATGCATCCCTTTCAGGTCATGAATGACCCGGTGGCGCGGGCGATGGAGTTTCTGACTTTCTTCCTCTACCGGCGCGGTGATGTGACGCCCGCTTCGGGAGCGATCCGGCTGGAAGGGGACGCCGAGGAGGTTTACCGCCTGGGTATTCACCGCGACGGTATCTCCGCCGCTCAATCGAAATGGATGCTGTTGACCGGGATTTCGGTGGAACTGGTTCCGCCGGGCGGCAAGCGCTTCCCCCTCGGGCCGCGCGAAGTCGAGGTGCCGATCCAGGGAACCGCCGAGGTGAAAAGCGACGCCGCCGGTTTCACCGCCGTGGGCGAGGGGGCCCAGGGCGTCTTCGACGGCGATCTTCTGGTGCGCCAGTTGAAGGAGCGTAAGCTGCTTCCGGCTTCCAATCGGACCAATTTCGCCAACAATATCTTTGAAAGCTCCACGGGTGAACTGCGGATGGAGCCGCGCCGCAACTTCCAGTCGGTGACCACCCCGCGCCTTCAGGGAATCTCGGCCGAAGCCGGAACCAAAGCCGACCTCGGCAACCTGGCGGTTACCGAACTCACCGTCAAGGGGAATCTCTCCCTCGTTTCGGTCGACGGCGAAAAACCGCTGGCGGAAGCGAAACGAATGGTCCTCGTCTACGCCACCGACGCTTTGAACAGCAACATGGAGTTCGACGACCCCGAGCGGCTGACGCTGCGGAAGATCGGCGGCAGTCCGGCGCTGGTCGAAACCGGCGCTTTCACAGTGACGATCCGCAACCGGAACGCCGCCCGGCTGAAGCTCTACCCCCTCGCCGTCAACGGCGCGCGCCGCGCCCCGGTCGAAGCCGTAAAGCGCACTGCGACTGAAGCGGTCTACCGGGTGGATACGGCGAAACTCCCCGACGGCCCCGCCCTCTATTTCGAGCTGGCCGCCGAATGATTACTTCCGGAAGCGATTGATCAGCCGCTGGATTATCACGTAGAAGGTGGGAATGAAGAAGGTGCCGATCAGCACCGAGAAGAGCATTCCGCCCACCACCGCGAAGCCGACCGCGCGGCGGCTGATCGCCCCGGCTCCCGATGCTATCATCAGGGGGAAGAGCCCGAGGATGAAGGAGATCGCCGTCATCAGCACCGCGCGGAAGCGGAGCCGGGCCGCTTTCTCCGCCGCCTCTTCGACGCTGAGGCCGTCGTCTTTGTGGCTGAAGCGCGCGAACTCCACGATCAGGATCGCCGTCTTCGCCGCCATGCCGATCAGCAGCACCAGTCCGACCTGGGTGTACAAGTTGAGGTCTATCCCCCCCAGCCGCAGGAACACCACCGCCCCGAAAAACGCCACCGGAACCGACAGCAGGACCGAAAAGGGCAGCATCCAGCTCTCGTACAGCGCCGCGAGGAAGAGGTAGATGAAGACCAGCGCCAGCGCCGCCACCATCGGCCCCTGGCCGCGCGCCAGCCGCTCCTGGTAGGACATCTCCGTCCAATCGAAGCGCATTTCGGGGGGCAGTAGCTTTTTCGCCACCTCTTCCAGCGCGTCCATCGCCTGGCCCGAACTGTAACCCGCCGCCTGCTGCCCCTGAAGGTTCGCCGACGAAAAGGTGTTGTAGCGCGCCAGGTACTGCGGCATCAGCTCTTTGCGGAAGGTCACCAGCGCCGACAGGGGAACCATATTCCCCGCCGCATTCTTCACCCAGATCCGCTTTACGTCCTCGGGCCGCATCCGGAACTCCTGTTCCGCCTGGAGCATCACCTGGTAGACCTGGTCGTAGCGGTTGAAGAGGTTGACCATCGCCGAACCGGTGAAGTTCTCGAGCGCGGTGTTGATGTCGCCGATCGCCACCTGGTACATCATTGCCTTCCGCCGGTCCACCCGGGCGAAGTATTGCGCCGTATTCGCCTGGTAGGCCGTGAAGATATTGAAGAATTCGGGGCGCTTCGACGCTTCCTCGATGATCCGCTGCAGGGTGTCGCCCATCTTCGCGGGGTCGGTCCCGGAGGTATCCATCACCACGAAGTTGAAGCCGCCCGTCGACCCGAGCCCCTGAATCGCCGCCCGGTTGATCAGCGTTACCTGTGCTTCGGTGATCTCGGCGTGCAGTTTTTTCTGCAGGCGGGCCATGATGGCGAACTGGCTTTGCTCCGGCGACGTGCGTTCCTCCCACGGCTTCAGGGTGGCGATTCCCCAGGCGTTGTTGACGGAGGTGGAGCCGATGAAGATCGAGAAGCCGTTGGTCATGACGATGTCGCGCACCTTCTCCTCTTCCTGGATCAGTTCGCGGACCCGTTTCGAGACTTCGGCGGTCCGCGGCAGCGAGGCGTTCGGCGGCAGCTGGATGTTCACATAAAACACCCCCCGGTCTTCGTCGGGAATAAAGCCGGTCGGGGTATCCTGCACCATCTTGAGGATGAAGAAGGAGGCGCCGAGATAGGCGGCGGTCGCGAGGAGCGCGATCCGGATCAGCCGTTTCACCAGCGTTCCGTAACCCGAGGTCATTTTTTCGAAGAGGCGGTTGAAGGCGCGGGTGAACCGGTTCGGCTCTTTCCCCGGAACTTTCGGCTTCAGGAGCAACGCCGCCAGCACCGGGCTCAGGGTCAGCGCGTTGATCGCCGAAAAACCCACCGCCAGCGCGATGGTGATGCCGAACTGCCGGTAGATGGCGCCGGTGATTCCCGACAGGAAGCAGATCGGCACGAACATCGACATCAAGACCATCGTGGTGGCGATGATGGGGGAAGTGACCTGCCGCATCGATTTCAGGGCGGCTTCGCGGGGGGAGAGCTTTTCGGTTTCCATCAGGCGGTTGACGTTCTCGATCACCAGGATGGCGTCGTCCACCACGATGCCGATCGCCAGGATGAAGCCGAAGAGCGAAATAAGGTTGATCGAATACCCCGCCAGCGCCAGCACGGTGAAGGTCGCGAGGAGCGAAACCGGAATCGCGATGGTCGGCACCAGCGTGGCCCGCCAGTCCTGGAGGAAGACGAAGGTCACCAGCATCACCAAAAGGACCGCTTCAATGAGCGTAATGACCATTTCGCGGAGCGACGCTTTGACGCTGAGGGTGGTGTCGTAGGGGAAGCCGTAGGCAAGGTCGTGGGGGAAGTTCGCCGAGAGGCGGCGCATGGTGGCGCGGCATTGTTCGGCGATGTCGAGCGAATTGGCGTCGCTGTATTGGTAAATCGCCATCATGGCGGCCGGTTTGCCGTTCAGGGTGACGTAGCTGCTGTAGTCCTGGGCGCCGAGTTCGATGCGGGCGATGTCCTTCAAATAGACCTGCGAGGTGCCGCTGCCGGAGCGGAGGATGATGTTGACGAACTCCCGCTCGGTGATCATCCGCCCCTGCGTCACGAGGACGTAGCGGAACTGCTGGCTTGCGGGAGCGGGGGTGCTGCCGAGGCTGCCCGCCGAAACCTGGATGCTCTGGCTGTTCAGCGCATTGATCACGTCGTTGACGGTGAGTCCGAGGGAGGCCATTTTGTCGGGGTTCAGCCAGATCCGCATCGAGTAGAGGCGGTCGCCGAGCAGCTTGGTATCGCTGATGCCGGGAATGCGGGCGATCTCGTTCAAGATATTGATGTGAATGAAGTTGTTGAGGAAGAGGGCGTCGTAGGTTCCGCCCGGGGAGTTGATCGCCAGCGTCATCAGGATGCTGGCCGATTTCTCTTTGACGATCAGCCCCTGCTGCTGAACCGCCGAAGGAAGCTGGGCGCTGGCCCACGATTCGCGGATCTGGGTGTTCAAGGTGTTGAGGTTGCCGCTGGTGCCGGGGCGGAAGGTGACGGTGGTGACCGCCTGCCCGGTGTCGGCGCTGATGCTGGCGAGGTAGATGGCGTCTTTAACGCCGTTGACGTCGGTTTCGATGGGGAGGAGCACGGTGTTCTGCATGGTCAGCGCGTCCGCGCCGGGATAGGTGGCGGCGATCTGTACCTGCGGCGGCACGATATCCGGATACTCCGACACCGGCAGCGCGAGGAGCGAGAGCAGCCCCACCAGCGACATGACAATCGCCACTACAAAAGCGAATACCGGGCGTTTAATGAAAAATTCGCTTATCATGATGGAGGCTCACTTTTTTGGCGGAGGTGCGTCGGTGGGGTCTTTGGCGTCGGTGCCGACGACGGGAGGCGTGTAAAATTCGCGCTCCAGGCGGCGTTCGGTATCCGTCGAGGTCTCTTGTATCGTCTTGCGGAAGCCCTCGCCGACGGTATCGCTTTTTCGCAGATAGGCGTCTTCGCGTTCGCCGGCCGGGGGAGGGG
>JAVBRV010000483.1:0-4239 GCA_031547585.1 Victivallaceae bacterium | reverse complement strand
CCTCTTCGGCGTCTACGACTTCCTCGAACGCATCGGCGGCGTCCGCTTCTACTTCCCCGGCGAAAACGGCATCTACCTGCCCCCGGAGCGCCCGCTGGAAATTCCGGAGATCGACATCTACGACCGCCCCGACTATGAAGCGCGCAACGTCTCGATCTACTGCGGCCAGTGGGACGATGAGAAAAAGATCAAAGCCTTCCCCTTTGCAGACTCCCTCAGCCCCCAGAAGAACCAGTACTACAACTACCTCCGGCTCCAGACCCGCTACGTGCCGAACAACCATGGTCTCAGCCGCCTGGGCTACGTCGAACGCTTCGGCAAAACCCACCCCGAGTATTTCGCCCTGCTCGCCAACGGGCAGCGCTATTGCGACCCCCGCATGCAGCACAGCGGCCAGCTCTGCTACAGCAGCGGCATCCTCGAAGAGATCTACCTCGACGCCGAAGCCCTGCTGACCGGCAAACCCGCCTCCGCGCGCAACGTCATCACCCAGTGGGGCGTCACCTGGGATCAAAGCGGTCACACCGCCCCCGCCAAAGACCACCCCGGCATCTTCGGCATGATGCCGCAGGACAGCTTCACCCTCTGCCGCTGCCCGGAGTGCCAAAAGCACTACAGCCGGGGCCCCCAGGCCATCAGCAACTACCTCTGGCAGCGCACCGCCGAACTCGCCAACCGGCTGAAAGAGAACAATATTCCCGGTTATGTTTCGCAGATGGCCTACACTCCTTACGGCATCGTCCCCGAGGTCGACCTGCCGGACAACCTTCTCGTCATGGTGGGTTGCCGCGGCGCCTGGAATCTGCGGAATCCGCAATTGGCCGAGCGCGAAGCGAAGCTGGTGCAGGGCTGGGTCAAAAAGCTCGGCCACCCCGTCTGGCTCTGGAACTACGCCGGTAAATTCGGCTCCCTCAACATGCCCGGCATCCCCGCCGCCACGCCCCGCGTCATCGGCGCCTATTACGGCGGCATGAAGAGCGACATCCTCGGCGCTTTCATGGAGTCCGAGACCGACAAGCTGATCTACCACTACCTCAACTACTACGTCTTCGCCAAGGTCTGCTGGGACAACTCCGCCGACGTAGACGCCATTCTGAAGGAGCACTATCAACTGATGTTCGGCAAGGGCGCGCCGGCGCTGGAGAAGGTCTTCAACCGTTTCGAGGAGATCTGGCTGACCCGCATCGGCGGCCGCACCATCGACACCTCGCTCGGTCCCATCGGCGCGCCCCCCGCGCCCAGCGACATCTGGGCCAACATCTATTCGCCCGAAGAACTCAAGCGCCTGAAGGGCGAATTCGACCGGGCCGCGAAGCTGGCCGCCCTCCCGATGGAGAAGCAGCGGGTCGAGTACATCCGCAACGCCTTCCTCACCCCGCTGGAAGAGGCGGCGGCGACCTACCGGAAGCTGAACGACTCCATCTCCGCCTTCCGGGCGGCGCCGGATTCGCCACTCTCTCTCCAGACCATGGGCGTCCTCCCCGCCGCGCCGGTGAAAACCGCCGTCAGCCTCAAGGTCGACGAAGAGAACGTGCATGTCGTCTTCGATTGCGCGGAACCGGCCATGGCGGAAGCCACTGCCTTCAAGCGCCCTCCCGACGACCCGGAGATCTGGAAGGACAACAGCGTGGAGATCTTCCTCAATCCCTCCGCCGACCGCAAGAACTACTATCACCTGGTGGTCAATTCCGCGGGTTCGCTGAGCGACTTCGCCTGCGTCAGCACCGGCGGCGGCGGCGCGCACACCGCGAATATCGCCTGGCGGAGCGACGCCAAAGTCGAGATCGCCCCCTCCCCCGCCGGCTGGAAGGCTACCGTGGTCATCCCCCGGAAAAATCTCGGCGAATTCAGCCCCGAAGGCATGATCGCCAACTTCAGCCGGAGCCGCGTCCTCAACGGTAAAAAGCCGGAGCTTTACACCTGGACGCCCTTCCTCAAGCAGAGCTTCCACGAAATCGAAAACTTCGGCATGATCCTCGCCGCCGCTCCCTCCGACGCCTCGCTGGCCGACAACGGCAGCTTCGAAGCCGCGCCGGAAGGGCACAACGTCTTCGGCAAGTGGGTCGCCGCCTACAACGTCATTCCGGGAACCAAGGTCAGTCTCGATGAAAACACCTTCGTCTTCGGTTCGAAGAGCCTGCGCCTGGAGGCTTCCGGCGTGAAGACGGGCGTACATTTCGGAGTCAGCCAGCGGATTCCGGCCATGAAGCCGAATACGCGCTACGTGGTATCCTTCTACGTCCGCTGCGAAAACGTCACCCCCTTGAAACCCAACAGCGGCGTCTTCATGAACGTCTGGGACGACAAGAACCTCTGGTTCCCCGTCAACCCCATCACCGGGACCACCCCCTGGCTCCGTCAGAGCTTCGAATTCACCTCGGGGCCGAAAACCAACCTTGATCCGCATAAGTCGTACATCCAATGCTATCTGCGCGACGCCGACGGCATCGTCTGGTTCGACGGCGTAACCTTGGCCGAAAAAGGCGAATGATCCGACTCAACCGTGGCGCGATTGCAGGCCCCCCCATGATTCCGGCAGTCGCGTCACGGTTCTTTTTATTTCTCTACTTGCATTTTGCTGAAAATGCGGATATGGTAGAGCGTTGCCGCTCAATAAGCGGCTGATGAGGGGGCAAATTATGCGTATGACAAAAATCATGCGGCTTTCGGCCGCTTTTCTTCTTTTCGGTTCGACAACGGCATATGCCGGGGAAGCCGCCGCCGGGCCGCCCCTGACGATGAACTTGTGGCCCGGCGGAGTTATGCTGCTGCTTGCCGCCTTCACCCTCGGCGTGCTGGCGGCCACCCTCATTCTCCGCCGCCGGGAGCGGGATTCGGAGAAGGGATTCCAGGAGGTGCTGAACCGGGCGGAGTCGCTCAATACCGAGCTTCAGGACCTGGTCGCCCAGCACGAACTCCTGCTCGACATCATGCCCATCTACGTCTATGCCGAGGACGCCAACGACCAGTACCGCCACGTCTTCTGCAACCGCATCTGCGGCGACCTATGGGGACGCCCGATCGAAGAGGTCATGGGGAAAAACGACGCGGAGCTTTTCGGCGACTCCGAAGAGATCCGCCGCTTTCAAGAGACCGACGCCGCCGTGGTGGCCTCCGGGGAGCTGCATGAATCGCTCCAGCCCTTCACCGGCAAGGACGGCAAGCGCCACATGGGCCGCTTCTTCCGCAAAGGCATCGACCTCTCCGGCGGACGCCGCTGGATGTTCGGCCTGGTGGTGGACGTCACCGAAGAGCATGACCAGCGCTCCCGGCTCAACGCCATGCTGGAGATCTTCGAATACGCCTTCGACCTGACGAAATCGGCGGTTTTCCGTTACGACCCCGAAACCCGGGAGATGACGGGGGCGAACTCACTGGGCGGACTTTGGCCGATCCGGGACGGCAAGGCGATTCCACGCGAGGAGGTGATCTATCCGGACGATCTGGAAAATTTCTCCGAACTCCTCGAATCCCTGATTTCCGGAAAGCGTGAAAATGCCGCCCTCGACTACCGCTCCGCCTATTTCGGCGACATGCGCTACTACCGCATCAAAGCCGGCGTCGACCGGGAGACCTACGGCAAATTCTCCCTCATCGGCGTGATCCAGGACGTGACCGAAATCACCAAAAACGTCTGGAAATTGCAGGAGACCATGGCCCTGCAGGACATCATCGTCAACTCCATGCCGACCATGTTCTTCGCCCGTAACGCCAATGACGACTTCCGCTACGTGCTGGTCAACCGGTCGCTGGCCGATTTCATGGGCCGAGCCCCCGACGAACTGATCGGCCGGAACGACATCGAACTCCGGGGTTCCCCGCTGGCCAAAAGCCTTTCCGACCAGGAGGTCATGGAAATGCCCGAAGGGGTCGAACTCGAAGAGAAGCTGTATGACGCAGAGGGGGTCCCCCACGTTTTCCAGGTCCTCAAAAAGCCCTTTGTCGGACTCCACGGCGAACGGTTGCTGCTGGGGGTGGCGAGCGACGTGACCGAACTCTCCGAATTGAACGCGAATCAGGAGACGCTGAACGTCTGCCTCTCGGGCCTCCTCGCCCGCGGCGAGGCCGGGTTCAATATGGAGCCGGTGCTGAAAGAGATCGGCCAACGTCTGAATGCCTCCATCTGCTACCTGCTGCGCTACGATATGGAGAGAAAGACCGCCTGCCCCGAAGCCGAATGGCGAATCGACGCCGCTATGCCCTCCTCCATGCAAGTCTCCCCGGAGCCCTTCACGGATG
>JAVBRV010000226.1:0-10306 GCA_031547585.1 Victivallaceae bacterium | reverse complement strand
GCCGGTCCCGCGTCCGGGGTAGCGTTGTCGTTGCGGAGGGGGGGACCCCGGCCGGTTTGTGGGGCGTGGCGGGCGGCGGCGCGCCCGGAGAGCCCCCCGCCGAGGATCAGAAGATTCGCATTCATATTTTCATTCCTGAATTTGGATTTTTACTGCTGTAATATACTTGATATTCCCCCCTTCGCAAGCTATATTTTATAGTTTATGAAGAACACAGAAAAAATCTCTTCCGAGGCCCCCGGCGACCCCATCGGGTTCGCCCGCCTCCTGGCCGAACAGGCCGCCGCCGACGGCAAAATCGTCGAGGCGGGCGGCAGCCGTCTCGACTTCGACCGCGAGGCCAACTGCGGACTCCCGGAATTCATCTACGGCGAAGGCAAGACGCTCCGCCAGCTGGAGGCGATCGTCCCCGAATTTCTGAAACGCTCCGGCAAAGTGCTGGTGACCCGGCTCGACGCCGCCAAGGGCGAAGGGCTGGCCCGCCGCTTCCCCCTTGGGGGTTACGACCCCCTGGCGCGGATCTTCCGGGCGGGCGAAACCGGTCCCTTGAAAGGCGACACGGTGATCGTCTCCGCCGGGACCAGCGACCTCGGCGTCGCCCTCGAAGCGAAATATACCCTCGAACACTGCGGCTATGCCGCGGAACTCGTCACCGACGTCGGCGTGGCCGGCCTCGCCCGGCTCTTTGCGGTGCTGGGGCGGCTTCGCCGGGCGGAGCTCCTCATCGTCGCGGCGGGCATGGAGGGGGCGCTCCCCAGCGTGGTGGCCGGCTTGGTCGCCGCACCGGTGATCGCGGTGCCGACTTCGGTCGGTTACGGGGCGCACTTGCAGGGCCTCGCGCCGCTCCTCGGAATGCTTTCCGGCTGCGCGGCGGGGGTGACGGTGGTGAATATCGACAACGGCTTCGGCGCGGCCTGCGCCGCGGTCCGGATTCTCGCGAATAAGAATAGGATTCCATCATGAGCAACTATCCCAAGTACCGATACCCCGAGCCGATTCCCATCACCGGGCGGCAGTGGCCGGACCGGGTAATCACCGCCCCGCCGGTCTGGGCTTCGGTCGATCTGCGCGACGGCAACCAGGCGCTGCCGGTGCCGATGTCCCCCGAACGGAAGCTGGAATACTACCGGATGCTGCTGCAGATCGGCTTCAAAGAGATCGAAGTCGCCTTCCCCTCCGCCTCGCAGGACGACTTCCAGTTCGTCCGCGAGCTGATCGAGGGGAACCGCATTCCCGACGATGTCCGCATCTCGGTGCTGACTCAGGCGCGGAAGCACCTGATCGATCGAACGGTCGAGTCGCTGAAAGGGGTGAAGCAGGCGGTTCTGCACTGCTACGTCCCCTCGTCGGACCTCCACGGCCGCTTCGTCTTCGGCAATGACCGCGCGGCGGTGAAGAAGATGGCGGTCGAAGGCACCCGGATGATCCGCGACGCCATCGAGGCCGCCGGACTCTCCGGCCGGGTGGGCTATGAATTTTCGCCCGAGGAGTTCACCGACAGCGATTTCAACTTCGTGCTCGACCTCTCGGCCGCGGTTCAGGAGGAGTGGGGCGGCACTTCCCCTCATGACTTCATCCTCAACCTCCCGGCCACCGTTGAGCGCCGTCCGCCGAACCAGTACGCGGATATGATCGAGCTCTTCTGCCGCCAGTACCCCTACCTCGACCGGACCATGCTCAGCCTCCACGCCCACAATGACCAGGGCTGCGCGGTCGCCGCCAGCGAGCTGGCGCTGCTGGCCGGGGCGGGCCGGGTCGAAGGAACCATCTTCGGGCACGGCGAACGGACCGGCAACCTCGATATTCTGGTGCTGGCGCTCAACTTCGCTTCGCGCGGCATCGACACCGGGCTTTCGTTCGCCAATCTGCCGGAGATCGTCCGCACGGTCGAACGCAACTCCGGCATCGAGGTGCATCCGCGCCACCCCTACGCGGGGGCGCTGGCTTTCACCGCCTTTTCGGGTTCGCACCAGGACGCCATCCGCAAAGGGCTGGACCGGCGCGACGAAATCAGCGACTATTTTAAGCAGGGCTGGAAGATTCCTTATCTTCACCTCGACCCCTCCGACGTGGGGCGGCAGTATGAGAAGCTGATCCGCATCAACAGCCAGTCGGGCAAGGGCGGCATCGTCTACGTGCTGGAGCATGATTTCGGCATCCATCCGCCCAAGGCGATGCACGCCGAGATCGGCCGGATAACCCAGGAGTATATGGATCGAACCGGCGGCGAGGTCGACTCCAACGACCTGCGGCGGATTTTCGACGAGAGTTTCTCCAACATCACCGGCTTCTTCCGGATGGCGAACTACCACCCCGCCACGGTGCGCGACCGCTCCGGCGTCAGCTTCACCTGGTTCATCGGCGACCGCTCCTACGAGCTGTCGGGGCAGGGGAACGGACCCTTGTCGGCGGTGGTGCATTCGCTCAAGGGGGCGGGGCTTCTGCC
Organism: Victivallaceae bacterium; assembly: GCA_031547585.1. Classification (GTDB taxonomy): domain Bacteria; phylum Verrucomicrobiota; class Lentisphaeria; order Victivallales; family Victivallaceae; genus Victivallis. The sequence goes on along the minus strand of JAVBRV010000226.1, from coordinate 7,860 downwards.
CTTCTTCCGGGTGGAGGATTTCAGTGAACGCTCGCTCGGCACCAACGTCGACGCCACCGCCATCGCCTTCGTCGGGCTGCGCTGCGGCGAGGGGGAGAAATCCGACCTCGTCTACGGCGTCGGCGAGAACCCCAGCATCGATCGCGCCGCGATTTCGGCGTTGATTTCCGCCATGAACCGGGCGTATGCCCAAGGTAAATTCCAGCCGCTCGAACAATCGTTATGAACATCATTGCCCGGACAAGACTGAAGCTGTTTCTGGTGATCCTCGCAGTGATCATCGCGGCGCATATTCTGGCGATCAAGCTGATTATGTCCGGCGGCGCCGCTCCCGCGAAGGAAGTGCCGCCGTCGCCGCCGCCCGCGGTGAAGAAGGTCGAAGCACCGGCCGCGGCGGAGTCGAAACCGGGTTTCTGGAAGCGCCTCTTCGGCTCCTCCGACAAAAAAACGGAGGGGAAAACGGAAGCCGCCGCTGCTCTGCCGGCCGCGCCGCCCCCGCCCACCTACCGCTATAAGAAGCCGACCGGCAACCCCGGGCTCGGTAAACCTTTCGACTACCGGAACGCGGTGCGCGGGGATCTCACCGCCGCCCAGGCTCCCGGCAGCGACGGGGCCGATACCGGCCTCCTTCTCGACCTCTCCACCCGGAAGGTGCTGTGGGCGAAGGAGGCCGACAAACCGGTTCCGATCGCCTCGATGGTCAAGCTGATGACCCTTCTGGTGGCGATGGAGGAGCTGGAGGAAAATCCGAAACTGTCATTGGAGACACCGGTTCAGATCACCAAAGTCGCTCTCTCCACCGAACGCACCGGCATCGCCTGGCTCGATCCGCGCGAAAGCTTCCAGCTCGGCGAGCTGTTGAAGGTGATGACCATCCGCAGCTACAACGACGTGGCGATGCAAGTGGCTGAATTCATCGGCGGCGACGTCGAGACCTTCATTCTCCGCATGAACATCCGGGGCCGCTCGCTGGGGCTGAACGGAGCCAAGTTCGTCAGTCCCTGCGGCTTGAAGGATAAGAAGCTCGGCAATTCGCTCGTCTCCGCCAACGACATGCTGCTGATCGCCGAGCAGCTGCTGGAGTATCCGCAGACTCTCGAATGGAGCTCCACCCAATCGACCTCCATCCGCGAAGGCGAGAAGAAGACCATGGTGGTCAACACCAACCACCTCGTCAATCCCCGCTGGCCCGGCGTGGACGGCATGAAAACCGGCTTCACCAACGACGCCGGATTCTGCCTCGTCTTCAGCGTCCTCCGCGACAACCGCCGGATGCTCGGCTGCGTCACCGGCTTCAAGACGGCCCGCGACCGCGACCGCTTCTGCCGCAAGCTGATCGACTGGGGCTACGCCGCCGGCCCGAAATAGCGCTGCAAAGCGAAGGCTTCACCGTCTCCCCGTCCAACTCTCACGACGTTGATCGCATTTTCCACGAAAAAAATTTGACTTTTTTTTCGCACTCCCTGTTGACAAAGCGTTTTGTTTGCGGTATAATATCAAAAAACAATCAAAACGTTTTTACAACTTTTGGGAACTATGAGAAAAAAAGCGGCGACCATTGTGGATGTGGCGAAGGCGGTCGGGGTTTCCCCGAGCACGGTTTCCCATGCGCTCAGTGGGAAGCGGGTCATCAGCGGCCCGGTGAAGGAGAAGATTTTTGAGACGATCCGGGAGCTGGATTACCGTCCGGCTTTTTATGCCCAGGCGCTCAAGAACAGTTTCACCGGGTTGATCGGCGTGGTGGTCAACGAATGCCGGAACCCCGGCGCGGCGCTCTTTCTCGACGGACTGGCGGCGGAGCTGGAGAAGTTTTCGCTGAAGCCCGTGATCGGACTCACCGGGCTCAATCACGCCATGGCGGCGGAGATGTTCCGGCGCTTTTCGACCGGATTGGTCGACGGCGTCATCAATCTCCTGCCCCAGATCACCCCCGAGGAAGCCGAGGAGCTTTGCGGCGCGATCCCGGTGGTGACCAACATCCGCGAGAGTTCGATCCCCGTGCTGCTCGATTACCAGAAGCTGACCCGCGACATTCTGGAATACTTTTACAGCATGGGCCACCGCGACATCGGCTACATCACCTCCCCCACCCGTTTCGTACTGGAAGACCCCACCGCCGCGGTGATGAAGAAATTCTATGCCGAGCACGGCATCGCCTTTGACGGCAAGCTCGTCTATACCGGCGACGATTCCATCGAGAGCGGCATCCGGGGCATGGATCAATTCGTCGGCCACCGGCGGGTCACGGCGGTCTTCTGCGGGAACGACCAGATGGCCTTCGGCGTCTACCGCTGGGCGTTTGAACATAAGGTGCGGATTCCCGAGGAGCTTTCGGTCATCGGTTTCGATAATGTGCCGCAGGCGGCGACCATCATTCCGCCCCTGACCACGGCGCGCTTTCCCTACGTCGAGATCGTCGAGCATACGGTCAAGCTCCTGATGGCGAAGCTGGAGAAACGCCAGGTTCCCCCCGGGAAAATGATTCTTGAAATGCCGCTTATCATTCGTCATTCGGTCGCCGATATCTCATAAATAAGGAGAAAAGGGATTTTTATCATGAAGAGATCATTCACCCTGATTGAACTGTTGGTCGTAATCGCCATCATCGCCATCCTCGCGGCGCTCCTTCTGCCCGCCTTGAACAAGGCGCGGGAGAAGACGCGGACCTCCGCCTGCGTCAACAACCAGAAGCAGATCGTCACCGGCATCAATATGTACGTCGGCGACTTCCGCGATCAGCTGCCGCCGACCATCGCTACGCTGGTGGCCGGCGGCTCCGAGAACCGTTCGCTCTCCGAAGGCGGACTGGTCTATCCCAATGTCGGGCTTGGGGTTCTCGTTGCCGGGGGCTATTTCGGCGGCGTAAGCGATTACACCCGGCGGGTCTCCAATACCTCCGCCAATGCGATCAAAATACCGCTTGTTCTGCGCTGCTCCACCAATCCGCCGAACGGTTACATCTCGACCACCGGGAACTTCTCCGACTACGTCTACAACCGCGACTGCGGGGGCAAGTCCCTCAACGGCCTTGTGAGCTTCAACAAGCCCTTCAGCCGCCTGAAAGGCGAGATCCTGGATTTCTGCATGACCGGCGACCGCTACCTCCGCAACGGCGTGGACGTGGGGTATGCCTTCCCCGGCCACAATCGCGGCGTCACCGTGGCGCGGGCAAACGGCTCCGCCGGCTGGGCCTCGCTCAACACCTATCGCAGCGGAACCGATTTCGCCAAACGCGTCAAACTTCTGGATGAAAAATAAGATGAACTTCAAGCTGATTCCGCCTCTTGCCGCGCTGCTCCTCGCCCTTCCGCTTGCCGGAGCAGCCTTGATCGACTTCGAGAAACCGGTCAAAGCCGTACTCCACACGGCGGAGAAGCGCGGCCAATCCAGCCGCCCGGAGACCTTCGACGGCGTGAAAGCGCTGCGCGTCGACTGGGACTCCGCCCGTTCGAAATACTTCGAGTTTCACTATCAGCCCACTCCGCAGCTGCCCGCCTTCCTGACCGCCCGCATCCGGGTCAAGGCGTACATCCCGGCGGAGTGCAAGGCGCGCAACCTCAATCTGCGGCTGACCGATACGAATAACGAGGTCTTTCAATTTTCCGCCTTGATTCCGGCGGGGGAGGGCGGCTGGCGCGAGTTCACCTACGCGATCGACGCCCGCAAACCCAAGGCCGGAACCTGGGGCGGCGGCGACAAGGCCAATAAACAGCTCGACTTCCCGGTGCGCCTCGCCGGTTTCGCCTGCGACTTCAACGTCGCGGAAGGCATGGGGTACATCGGCATCGGCGCGGTCGAGATCGAAGTCCTGAAAGCCGGCGAGGCGCTTCAGCCCGCGCTCCGGACCGGCAGTCCCGTCAACGTGGTCACCCCGGATTCCGCCCGGCCCGCCGTCGTCCTCAAGAACGACCGGCTAGAAACCGTGCGGGGCGAATTGGAGTTCCGCCTTACTGACGCCTTCGGTACTGAAGCCGCCGCAAAGAAGGAGACGCTTACCGTCGCGCCGGGGGAAGAGAAGGCGTTCGAGCTCCCCGTCAAACGGTTCGGCGTCTACGGCGTGGAGGTGCAATACCGCGAGGAGGATCCGGAGCTGAAGCCGGTTGCCAAGCGCTTCTCCTTCGCCTATATGCAGCCCTCCGGACCGACGCCGGGGCGCGCCGCCGGCTTCCTCTTCGGCGTCTGCTCGCATCCGCAAGGCGCTTCCACCGCCGACCAGGAGCGCGAGGCGCTGGCGGCGGCCCTCTGCGGCGTCAAGGTGATGCGCACCGATATGTACTGGGAGCACATCCAGCCCACCCCCGCCGACGTCTGGAACTTCCGGCGCTTCGACGCCATGCTGGAGAATTTCGCCAAACAGAATATCGAAGTTCAGGCGATCTACTGCTACCTCCCCCGCTGGGCGGCGGCGAGCGATCAGCAGCCCCTCTCCGCCAAATACAAGGGCAAACCCCGACCCGATTACGAACACTGGCGGACCTTCATCCGCCATGCCGCCGAGCACTACCGCGACAAGCTCCGCTACGTCGAAGTGTGGAACGAACCCGACCACGTCGGCTTCGCCAACTTCCCCGTCTCGGAATACATCGAAATGATGAAGATCGCCTACATAGAGACCAAAAAGGCAGCCCCGGACATGACGGTGCTCACCGGCGGCTACACCTGTATGCCCGGCTCCTTCGAGAAGATGATGGAGAAAAATCATATGGAGCGCACCCTGACCGAAGGCAAAGGCTTCTACGACATCTTCGCCTTCCACGGCCACGGCTCCTTCCTTTCCTACCGCAGCCAGATCGAACGGCTGGTGAAGATGCGGCGCGACCTCGACCTCAAAGCGCCGTGGTACGCCAACGAGACGGCGATCTCCTCGATGAACATCGGCGAACTGGCGCAGGCGATTACGCTCTACCAGAAATTCCTCTACAGCTGGGCGCGCGGCGCGATGGGCTACAACTGGTACGATCTGCGCAACGACGGCTTTGATTTGAAGAACAACGAGCACAACTTCGGCCTCCTCTCCAAGGACTTCCAGCCCAAGGCCGCTTACGGCGTCTACAACATGCTCTCCCGGCTCTTCCATCAGGCCGAATATCTCAACGATGCGAAGGTGGATGGGGTCTTCGGCTTCTTCTTCCGGGCTAAGAACGGCGACCTCCTCCTTCCCGCCTGGAGCGAGGACCGCGAACGGCTGCTGATGTTCTCCGGCGTGACGGGCAAGGTGTTCCGGGTCGATCTCTTCGGCAACGAGGAGGAGCTGGCGGTGGAGAACGGCTCCCTGACGGCGGAGGTGCGCAAGCAGCCCGCCACGCTGCGTTTCACCGGCATGAAGCTGCTACCGGAGATCCACGGCGAATTCTTCCGCCAACTGGACGACTTCTCCTGCCGTCCCGGCCAGAGCCGGAAATACCGCTTCGAACTCCTGAACCCGACCGATAAACCGCTGGAATTCCGGCTCGACCTCCGCCTGCCCGAGGGACTGACGCTTCGCCCCTATCCGCGCCGGGTAACCGTGGCGCCGCGCAAAGCGGAGACCGTCGCCTTCGAAATCGCGGCGGCGGAGAACTTCCGCTCCTTCCACGGAGAGCAGAAACAGCTGGAGCTCTCCCTCGGCGCCGGGCGCTTCTGGCAGGGTACGCTGAGCTTCCCCGCCCACAGCGTGACGGTTCTCGAGAAACAACTGCGCCGGGAACCGGATTTCATTCTGAACCGCGCCGAGCAAGCCGTCTTCCTCGCGCCGAACAATCCCCAGAGCGCCCACCTCTTCTGGAAAGGTCCGGAAGACCTCAGCGCCAAAATCTACCTCGGCCACGACGGCGGCAACCTGCTGCTCAAAGCGGAAGTCACCGACGACATCCACTGCCAACCCTACTCCGGCGAAGGCTCCTGGCGCGGCGACGGCATCCAATTCGCCCTGAAACTGCCGAATCAGAAGGAGTTCTGGGAAATCGGCCTGGCCCGTCTGGATAACGGCCAAAGCGACGTCTATCTCTGGTTCGTCCCCGATAAATTCAACCCGAAGCAGGTCGCCGACGCCATCTCCCTCACGACGGAGCGCAATGAGAAAACCAGGCTGACCACCTATCTCGCGAAAATTCCCTTCACCGCCATCGGCCTCGATCGCGAAGCGCGCCGGAACGGCTTCCGCTTCAACCTCCTGGTCAACGACAACGACGGCGAAATTCGCGAAACCTTCCTCTCCATCGCCCCCGGAATCGGCGAAAACAAAACCCCCGACTCCTACCCATTCGTCCTCTTTAACGAATAGGTGGATGGGCGCTCTGGGGCAATCTGCCCCAGAGAGAACCGTTGGCTATTCTAGATGGAGGTTGCGGATTTCGATGCCGCAGCGTTCGGCGGGAAGCTGCTGGAATTGGATGCTGAGGTTGGTGATGGCGGCGGCTCCTTTGGGGAGGAGGCGCGCCAGGGGGAGTTCGAGCTTCTGCCAGGTGGCGGGGTCGTTGTCGACGGTGAAGCCGGAGGAGGTGACGTAGGGGGCTTTCAGTTTTGCTCCGGTTGCGTCGATGCAGCTGGTGGCGACCTGGAAGGTCTGGCCGCCGCGCTCCTGTTTCCCCCACTGGTCGACGCCGCCGTTGACTTCGAGGACGAGCTTCGAGGCTTTGGGCGGAACGGGTACCGGGGAGGGGAGTTGAAGGTTCACACCGCACCAGTTGGTGGCTTGGTCATCGAGGCGGAGCTCGATGCGGTCCGGGTGGACGACGGCTTTGGCTTTGCCCCAGGCGCCGACTTTGGGTTTGCCGGTGAGGAGGGGGGTGGCGTCTTTGGTTTCGCCCGGTTGTTCGGCGGTGATGCCGACGACGATCGGGATGAGGTTGGTGTCGGCCGAGACGATATCGATGGTTTCGATGGTCTTTTCGGGGTGCGGATTTTTCCACGCCCAGACGAAGACGCCGCGTTTTTCGGAGTTGACGAAGCCGGGGTGGAATTGCATTTTCCCGGTCCGGTGAAGCGGGCTGAACCAATCGCCGACCTCGATGCCGTCGCGGATCGGAATTTCCTCCTTTGTCCCGTCGGCGTAGTGGATTACGTAGCGAAATCCCTCCTGGCCGTTGCCGCCGCACCAGGCGGCGCAGTGGAGGAAGAAGAGGCGGTCCGCGAGGAGGTCGACCTTGATGCCTTCGATCTTTTTCGGCAGCTCGAGGCTGGTTTTTGAACCGAGGACGATACAGGTACGCTCCTCATTCTGGTCGGTCCGGATGAATTCGAAGGGGACTCCGGCGCAATCTTTGACGCCCCATTCGACGCCGTGGAGGCTGTTGGAGCCTTGATCGGTCCAGCCGCCTTTGCCGTCGCCGGGGACTTTATCCACGAAGTCGCGGTTGGCGTAGCGGCGGAGGTCGACGATGCGGATGCGGTCGCGGTCTACGGTGAAGGGGGGCGCGCTCTCCTTGATCTTCGCCTGGAAGTCTTCGATGGCGGCTTTGCCTTCGGCTTCGAGTTCGGCGTGAAGTTTGAGGGGGAGCTTGCCGCAGCGTTTTTCGAGCGCCGCCCTTTCGCCGCCCAGGAGAACCGTCGCCGTTCCGGGCTGAAGGAGGAGGAGGCAGCTTCCATCCTTCATTTCCGGCAGGCGCTGCATGGCGATGTCGGCGAAGGGAACCTTCTCGGGCGGGGTGAAGCGGACGAGCCGCGGAGCGAGCCTTTGGTTGATGAGGATGTAGCCGGTGAAGCCGTTGCGGGCGGCCTTGGTCACTTCGACGCCGTCGACGCGCGCGCCGGTTTCGGCATCGGCGAGGAGGCAGGTGGGACGAATCTTTTCCCGTTCGAGCAGGGCGGCGAGGAGCCGCCCGAGACTTTCGCCGGGGAGCTTGGCGTTGAGGTAGACCACCTTGCCTTTGCCGAAGGCTT
>JAVBRV010000068.1:0-11594 GCA_031547585.1 Victivallaceae bacterium | reverse complement strand
CTGGCGGTGACGCAGCAGGAGGAGCTGATGAAAAAGCAGTTCACGATGATGCGCGACATGCAGCAGCAGCGCCTTTTCCAAGTCCTGGCGCAGCGGGGGATCACGCTTTCCCCGGAGGAGAAGAAGAAGAGCGACCAGGTGCTGGCGGCGACGCAGAAGATCATCGAGGAGGAGTTCTCGTGGGAGAAGCTGCGTCCGGTGATTGTGGCGGTGTACGCCACCAACTTGAGCGCGGATACGTTGAAGGCGCTGAATGCGTTTTACCGGAGCCCGGCGGGCCAGGAGTTTCTGGTCAAGATGCCGGCGATTCAGCAGCAGCTGATGAATGAACTTCAGCAGCCGATTCTGGAGCTGTCGAAGAAACTGGATGCCAAAGTTGCCGAATTGACGGCGAAGAATGGAGAAGGAAAATGATTTACGATACGCTGGACGAACTGGAAAAATACGCGGGTCTGGCGCCGACCGCCTGGCCGAAGATCATGGACTTCATCCGGAATTTCCCGCACGACGCCGCGTTGGGCCGTCATGAGATCGACGGTTCGCGGATTTACGTGCTGGTGCAGCGTTACCAGCCGCACGCGGCCGATTACGACCGGTTGGAGATTCACCAGAAATACATCGACATCCAGGTGCTGCTGGCCGGGCGAGAGACGATCTACTTCGACCGGGTGAATGACCTCGCGGTCACCACGGCTTTCAATCCCGAGAAGGACGTCGAATTCTTCCGCGGGACGCCGGCGCGGGTGATGCCGCTTCACCTCGAGGGCGGACGCTTCGCGGTCTTCTTCCCCGAAGAGGGACACATCCCCGGCTGCGGCGACCCCGCCGGCGAGGAGGTCCTGAAGCTGGTGGTCAAGATCGACCGGGCGGTACTGGGGGCGTAACATGTCGCCGCGCCTGCCGGAAAAGGGAGTGTTTGCGGAGGGACTGCGGACGCTGGAACTTTTTTTCGCCCGTCCCGACGAGGGGGGGCGGATGCGCTTCCCGGAAGCGGGTCCGGCGCGGTTGCTCGGCGGACTTTTTCAGGCGCTTTCGCAGACTGAAAGCGCGTCCGGCGAGGCCGGCGCGGCCGACTGGCTGAACGCCCTGCTGCGCGAACACGGGACCGATCCCCTGCGCCCCCGCCTTCTCGGCATGATTTTCGAGGCGGCGGTGGAGCACCGGGTGCTTCCGGCGGAGCTGGCGGCGGACAATCCTTCGCCCGTGGCACGGTTTCTCCTGGAAGCGGCGGCTTCGCTCCTCTACGCGCTGGGGAAAGCGGGGGATGCGCTGCCCGCGGCCGAACGGCGGCGGGTGCTGCCCACGGCCCTCGCGCTTCTGCCGGAAGCGGAAAAACGGGCCGAACTCCAGCCGCTGGCGCTGGAACTCATTGAATTCGACCGCTTTCGCCGGGACCGCTCCTTCCGCTTCGCGGAGGGGGTTTTCCGCCCGGCGACGGTGGATTCGGCGAAACCGCCGGAGCGTTTTTTCGGCTACCCCGGGGCGCGGAACGCCTTCCGGGAGCACTTCGCCGATTTCGCGGCGGGGAAGACCAACCTGCCGCTCCTCGTCAGCAGCCTGCCGGGGCACGGCAAAACCAGCATGATTATTTCGCACATCCTGGCCCATCCGGAGCTGGTGCTGGTTCTGCCGGAGCCCGCCGCGCTCGAAGGGGATTGGCCGAAGCTGACGGCGCCCCTCGCGGCGCGTCCGGACCGGCGGTTCGCGATCTTCTTCGACGACATCGACCCGGCCCGGGTGGATTGGTACAACTTCCGCACCCACGTCGGCGGGGCGTTCTCCTTGCCGCCCAACGTGATGCCGGTGCTGGCGGCGAACTATGAGTTCCCGGCGAGCATTCTGTCGCGGGGCCGCCGGGTGACCTTCCCGGTCTTCGACGAGATCCGCTGCATGGAGATGATCGAGGAGTTCCTCGCCACCTTCGGCATCCGGCGGACCATGAAGCCCCTGGTCAGCCTGATCGCGGCCGATTACGCCGAGGAGTTCGGGCAGAAGAAGTTCACCGAACTCTCGCCGCGCAGCCTGGTGCGCTACCTCTCGATCTACGAGCACGACCGCATCAAGCGCAAGACCATGATGGAACTCTCTCTGGGGGAGATGATTACCCGCCCGGACGCCGAGCTCTTCTACGAATTCAACATCGAACTGATGCGCTCCCTCTACGGGGAGGCCTACATCGAGAAGCTCCGCAAGGAGAAGCTGCGGAAGCTGGGATGAAGCATTACCGCGAACTCCCCGGCTGGCAGCGCTGCCTCGTCCTTCTCTGGGAATACTGCAAGATTTCCGCACTGGTGGTCGGCGGCGGCTACGCCATCATTTCGGCGGCGCAGGAGGTCTTCGTGCGCCGCTACCATTGGCTCGACGATGACGAGATCCTCGAAATGATCACCGTCACCCAGACGGTTCCGGGCATCCTCGCGGTCAATTCGGCGGTCTACGTGGGGAAACGGATCGGCGGCGTTCCGGGGGCCTGCGCCGCCCTCATCGGGGCGTCGCTGCCGCCCTTCATCATCATCGTTCTCGTCGCCGCCGGACTCTCCGGCATGCGGGAGGTGATCGATTCGCGCTACGTCCAGGGGGCGTTCAAAGGAGTCATCGGCTGCATCACCGGCATGGTGATCGTCACCGCCCTCAATATGCGCAAAAAAGCGGTGAAGGGAGCCTTCGGTCGGCTGGTGGCGCTCGGCTGCTTCATCGGCATGGCGGTATTCGGCTTCTCCCCGGTGTTCCTGATTCTCGCGGCGGTCGGCTGCGGCCTCGGCAAGGTCTGGCGCGAAAGGAGAAACGCTTCATGAACCTGACGCAGCTCTACCTCACCTTCGCCAAATATGCGCTGCTCTGCTTCGGCGGCGGCTACCTCCTCGTTCCCTTGCTCACCGCCGACCTGGTGGGGCCGGGCAAGGTGATGACGGCCGAGGAGTTCGGCAACCTGGTCTCCATCGCCCAAAGCACGCCGGGCCCCATCGCCATCAACACCGCCACCTACGTCGGCTACACCCAGCTCGGGCTCGCCGGGGCGACGGCGGCGACGCTGGGCATCGTCACCCCGGCGCTCTTTCTCGTGCTGACCGCCATGCGGCTCCTGAAGCGCTACGGGGAGAGCCTGCCGGTCCAGGGGTTTCTGACCGGAATGCGCCCCGCCTCCTTCGGCATGATCCTGGCGGCGGGCGTGATCTTCGCGGAGCTCTCGGTTTTCACCGGGCCGATTCCGTGGACGAACCTCTTCTCCATCGGCATCCGCCCGATGGCGCTGGTCATTGCGGTTGCCACCGTGGTGATCCTCCTCAAAAAGCAGCGGATCTCCTTCCTCTGGCTCATCCTCGGCAGCGCGCTCCTCGGCGCGTTCTTCTGCTGATAGAGCCTTCATATCGATTCGGCAGTTAAATAACTTGCGTAGAGCACCCAATGCAATTAACGCCATGGGAATTGGGCGGGGCCTCACTCCCCGCCCAAACCCGCCCCAGTCCCTGGGCAGAGACGCGCAACCAAAGGACGACCCCGATTCCGGATCGTAACGATCGCTAGCGCGATCTCACTTTCGCTGCCATGCAGCGACCCTCAAACGGCGGGGCCTTCGCTGCGTTACGTTCGGCTGCGTCGCAATTGCTCCTTGCTCGTTTGCTGCCGCAAACGAGTACCCTCACATTCACTCCGCGGCGCCTGCCGCGCTTGCTTCGCAATAGGCTGGGAGTAACAACGTGATTATACAATCCTTGTCAGCCACCGAAACAATCGTAACTACAGAATTTCCCTAAGCCGCCGTTCCAGGGATTCGGCGGCGCGGAACAGGCCGAGGTCGCCGGGGTGGCAGTTGTCGACGGTGCATTCGGCGAACTCCTCGCCGTACAGTTCCGTGCCGTCGATGAAGTGGATCCGGCGGTCGCCGGATTGACGGCAGCGCTCCAGATTCTCCCGGTGGATGGTGGTGCGGCGCGCCCTCTCCTCCAACGTCGCCGGGGACGGGAGGTTCAGCGCCTCCTCCACCGGGTAGAGGACCCGCGAAACCGTGATGATCGGCGTCTCCGGGTGAAGGCGGCGCAGGATGTCCACGAACCCCGGCAGGGTGTCCGCCAATTGATCCGGGGTGACGTTGGCGTCGTAATCGAGCAGGAAGGCCAGGGGATTTTCGACCTCGCCCAGCGTTTCGGCCATCACCGGTTCGCCCTTGCCGGAACCGGCGAAACCGAAGTTGAGAACCTCGCAATCGAGCTTCCGTGACAACAAATTGCCGATGGCGAAGCCGGGACGGGAGGCGCTGCATCCCTGCTGGATGGAGGTTCCGTAATAGACCAGCGCCCCGGAGCGGCGGCGCGGCGGCGGCAGGACGACGACCGCCGCCGGATCCAGCCCGACGCTGAAATCGAGGATTTCCGCATACAACGGGAAGTTGATTTCGTACTGGCGGAGCATGCCGCGCAGATCCGGCCGGTCGAGAAGAGTGGCGACATACTCGGTTTCCGGGAAGCCGAGCGCGTCGAAGTTGAGCCGCCCGATGCCGCAAAAGGCCCGGCGCCCGTCGGCCCCCACGGAGTAGAGGTCGAAGCCGCAGCGCCCGTAGCACATGATGTCGGCGGCGTTATTCAGCATCCGCAGCTTCACCTTCACGCGGATGCGTCCGGAGTCGGTCCCGAAGCGCAGCACCACCCCGGCGCTGTGGTCGGCGAAGCGGTCCACCCCTTCCGAGAAGGGCCGCTCCGGGGTTGAGGGCGGCAGCCGCCGGAACGATCCGCCCGAATGCCGCCAATACAACCCCTCCAGCCGAAAGCCCGGGTGATCCACCGAATAGAACCGTTCTCCATCGGCAGCCTCGGCGGATACCGCCATGTACGCGTCCAGTTTCTGTTGACTCATGATTTTTTCTTTCTTTGATCCTTATCGCAGCCGTGCCGCCCGCCGGTATTGAAGCGGGGGGACGCCGCAGTTTTCGCGAAAAAGCCGGCTGAAATAGCTGGAGTTCCGGAAGCGCAGTCTCGCCGTAATCTCCCAGACCGGCGCGTTGGTCTCTTGAAGCAGGCGGCAGGCTTCGTTCAGCTTCAGCCGCCGGAGGTAGGCGGCGGGGGCCTCCGGGAAGGCCTCTCCCCACAGCCGGAAAAAGTTCCGGAGCGACAATCCGTTCGCAGCGGCCACCTCCTCAAAGTCGATCTCTTCCAAAAAATGCAGTTGAAAGTAGGAGGCAATCCGCCGGATCGCGGCGTTCCCGGCGGTCCCCTCCCCCGCCGTTTCGCCGGAGAGGTACAGCGCCTGGATCAACCGCAGGGCCAACAGATCCAGCCGATCGGCGACGCCGAACTCCTGCGAATGCGGCATCAGGCCTTGCACCTCCCGCAGAAGGTTGGCGATTTCCGGACGCATTTCGAACTCCCGGCAGCCGGCTTCGGGCAGCAGCCCGGCCTCCTTCATCACCCCGGCGAGCTCCGGCGCGTATTTGAAATAGACCGCGTCCCGCGATTGCTCGACGCTGAAGGTATGGAGCACCTCCGGCAGCTTGATGCAGAAGTGCGGATAGCGGCTCACGTAGGGGACGCCATCCATCGCGTCCCGGGCAAACTCCGCCGGGGAAGCGAGACGAAGGCACAGCTCCAGCTTCCCCCGGAGCGACACGGAAGCCGGGGGGTGCCCTTTGATGAAACCGATCGATTCCAGAGGGTACGGCAGCCGGAAACGCCGGGGAACGTCCTTCAACCAGACGCTGATGATTTCGCCTTCGCTGTTCATGCCCGATACCGTACTTCCTCCCCCCCCTTCTTTCAAGTGCTCATGGTACGAAACGCATGGCATTGTGCAAAAAAAAGGTTGCCCGCGAACAGGCAACCTTTCTTTCGGGCAGCAGATACTGCTATTCCGGCAAACTGGCGGCGATGACCGCCTGGCCGTGGCGCTTGAAGGCCTCGTCGGGAATGTGGAAGGTGATGAAGAGCTCGCGGAACTCCTCCCCCAACACCCGGCGCGCCTCGGAGATAATGAGGTCGCCGCCCGCGCCCGAACTCACCCGGCCCAGCAGGAGAATGTGCTTCACCGCGTAGAAGTCGGCGTAATGGGCGATGGCGTAGCCGAGGTAACGCCCGATGGTCCGGTACACCAGAAGGGCGCGCGGATCATTCTCCTTCATCGCCGCCTGAAGCTGCTTCAGCTGCTCCGGGAACGGCGTCTTTTCGCCGAAATCGAAGCCCGCTTTCGGGGCCAGACGGCCTACCGCCTGCTGCGACAGATAGTTCGCACCCACCCCGAAATCACCCGACCACTCGTCGCGCGGCGCATCCGTCTCGCGGTAGTCCACCGGTGCGAACGCCAGCTCATTCAGGTAGTCGGTCAGGTTGCCCTGCGGGGTGACGAAGCCGACCGCCTCGCTGGTCCCCATGGCGATGCCGAGAAGTCCGTTCTCCTTGATGCTGAGCGCGCCGGCCAGCGCCGTCACCTCGCCGTCGTTGATGACCGTAAAGGGAACACCGGGGAACTCCTTCGCAATCTCCAGAAACAAGGGACGCGCCGAAGAGGCGAACTCCTCCTCCGGAATCCCCCGGAACAAGGAGGCGATACGCGGCTGGTTATCCACATACACCCCGGCGGCGCTCCCGCCGATGAAGTCCACCCGCGGCAAATGCGCAGCGGCGCGGCGAAGCGAATCCAGAACCCCCTCGCGATGGTAGGCAATATCCTTCTGGAAGTACGGATCCCAGACCACCTCTTCGCTGTGCAAGGTGACGCCGTCCTGAACCGCGGCGCACTTGCGGTCCGAGCCGCCCAGGTCGAACCCGATCCGGCAGCCGCCGAAATGCCCGCCCAGACGAACCTCCGTATCCGCCTCGGCCGGAGTATCCTCCAGCGAACAGCTCTCCACCGTGAAATCATGATCGTAAATCGTCCGGCCCATCACCTTGCAGTCGAACGCACGCTCCCCCCCCGGCGAATACAGCCGTCGCAACGCCCCGGCAATCCGGGGGCTCCCCCCGATCACCACCCGCCAGCCGCCCCGGCTCCACAACACAAACTTGACCAGCCGCTCAATATAACGCAGATTGAGCGCCAGATTCTCCGCCGTATCCGGCAAGATCAACAAGTCAAAACGAGCCACATGCCCGCCGTTACGCTCTACCGCCACCGCCACCGGACCCCCTCCGGACTCCTTCGCCAGACGCCGGAACTCACGATTCCAAAGCACCGCCGGAACAAAACCCGGATCCAACTCCGGAACATTCTTCATCTCAACCGTTATAGCCATGTTCATTCCCTCCTACCCTATAATGTACCCCGCCCCCCGCCAACTGTAAATGGAAGAATCAGGACAAGTCATGGACTTTTACGCACCGTCACTCATAGATGGTGGGGACGAGATAGAGCGCTTCAGGAAGAGAAGTAACAACGCCTCGCAACCACGTTGAAATGTGGCACACAACGTTTTTACGCAACAAAAATGCGGCACATCACATTTCTGCCCACTGGAACGCGAAGCGCCGCGGAGCACTCATTTGCGGCAACAAATGAGCGAGGAGCAATTGCGACGACTTGTCCTCCATAGCGCGAAGCGCGACGGAGGAAGCCGAACGTAACGCAGCGAAGGCCCCGCCGATTGAGGGTCGCTGCGCAGCAGCGAAACTAAGTTGCGTAAGCAAACGCCAGGGGCAGGGGTGGAAGTGCTCGGCCACATCAGGCGGCTTCCCCACACCCGGGGGTGGGCTTGGGCGGGGAGTCAGGCCCCGCCCAACTCCCACTGCGTCATACGCTCTTTTAATGAATGTAACGGAAGTAAAGGTAGACCGAGCTGATCGCCGTCGACAGCAGCATCAGGGGGAAGCCGTACTTGGTGAATTCCCAGAAGGTGAAGGGGCAGCGGTTCTTGCGCGCCACCTGCGAAATCACCACGTTGGCCGAAGCACCGATCAGGGTTCCGTTGCCGCCGAGACAGGCCCCGAGCGCCAGCGCCCAGAAGAGAGGATGCGCCACCTGGGCCGCGATCGCTTCCGCGCCGGTGACCCCCATCTTTTCGGCCATCGTCGGCACGATGGAGTTGATGAGGGGAATCATCGCGATCACCAACGGGATGTTGTCCACCACCGCCGACAGAATGGCGCTGCCCCAGAGGATCACCATCAGGGTCATGGCGAAGTCGCCGGCGGTCATCGCCACCATCTCCTCTCCCAGCCAGGTGAAGAGCCCGTTGGCTTCGAGCGCGCCGATCATCATGAAGAGGCCGCAGAAGAAGAGAATGGTTCCCCACTCGACCTTCTCCAGCAGGGTCGGCAGCTCCACCCGGCAAACCAACACCATGGCCAGCGCGCCCGTCAGCGCGATCACCCCCGAATCGATGCCGGTGAGGGTGCTGGTGAAGAATCCGAGCAGGATGACCCCGAAGACGATCAGGGAGCGCTTCAGCCGCGAATGGTCGAGAATCGCCCGGGCGGGCTCGGTCAGCTCCACCTGGCTTCTCGAAGCGTCGGTGGTCTTGAGCCGCTTCCCCAGGATCAGCAGCGCAATCACCAGCGTCACCGCCGCGATGGTCACAATCACCGGCGTCAGGTTGAGGATGAAGTCGTTGAAGCTCAGCTTGGCGCTGGCTCCGATCAGGATGTTCGGCGGGTCGCCGATCAGCGTCGCCGTGCCGCCGATGTTGGAGAAAATGGCGATCAGGATTAGAATCGGCGCAGCCGGCAGTGCCAGCAGCTGGCAGATGAGAATGGTCACGGGGGCCATCAGGATCACCGTGGTGACGTTGTCCATAAAGGCCGAAATAAAGGCGGTTACCAAGAGGAAGAGCGCAGTGACGACGTAGCCGTTCCCCCGGCTTTTGCGGGCGATGAAGACGGCCAGGTACTCGAAAGCCCCGGTGGTGGCCATCAGGTTGACGATGACCATCATGCCGACCAGCAGGGCCAGCACGTTGAGGTCGACGTTGCCGGCCATTTTTTCGAAGCTGGCGACCCGGCAGATCAGCATGGCCGCCGCACCGAGCAGGGCGACGATGGTTTTATCGACCTTTTCGGAGGCGATAAGGGCATAGGCGAGAACGAAGATGATGACTCCGGTGATCAACATGACAGGACCTTCCGGTTACAGGTTAAGGACGCGTTCAAGAAGCAGTTCGGGGCTGACGACCCCGGCGATCTCCCCATCGTCGTCGACGAGGACGGCGAGCGGAGCCTGCCGGACCGACAGCTCATAAATGACCTCGATCAGCGTGGTATTCGTCGGGAACCCCTGGAATTCCGGCGACATCGCTTCGCCGACGGTCATGGACTTCTCGATTTCGAAGTACTTCTCGAACGGGTCGAAACGGCGGATGAAGCCGACGCTTTTCAGCTGGCCGAAGAAATCGGGGAGGCCCAGCGTACAGAGCTTTCGCCCGATCAACAGGCCCTTGTAGACCCGCCCCTCGATTACCGGAATCGTCTCCATGCGCATGGCGGCCATGATCCGGGTGGCTTCGCGCAGCTCCATATCGGGGGTGACTACGGCGCGGGGCTTAATCATCACATCGGCGGCGGTGAGGGCGTTGTGGTCGCGTCCGGCACGGAAGCGGTAGAGAAGGTCCCGCACATCGTCGATGGTGCGGCTCTTCCGCAGTTTCGTCCGGCTGGACTCCTGGCGCACCACGCCGATCAGGTCCGCCATGAAGTGCAGCGCGTCGTTGGGCTTCGATTCGGGGATCAGCACCATGCAGGCGCCGCCGATCGGCAGCCCGTCCTCCGCCCCCAGATCCGCCGTCGGCCGGACCCGGCAGAGAATCGCGGTCAATTGCTCGAGCTTCTCGAAGCGCACGTGAAGCAGCGCGAGGCCGCTCCCCAGCACCGGCGTCGAGTCGGCCAGCATCTTCCGGACCGTCTCCGCCGGGCAGCCGCCCGGTTCGGCGGCCGCTTCGGCCATCTTATCCATCAGTTCATCGAGAGAATTGGCGGTCTGTTGCTTGAGTTCCAGCAGAGTCGCGGGGTATGAATCGGTCATGATGCTGCCTCCTCTTCAAATTCAGAGTTGTATGCGCCGGGCGATCTGTTCCGCCACGGCCGCCGCTTCACCGTTTTCGTATTTAAGCTGCCGCCAGTTCCAGTGGAAGCCATCCTCCACGCCGCGCGGAACCACATGCAGATGCGCGTGCATCACCACCTGCCCCGCCGCCGTGCCGTCGGCCAGGTGCAGATTGAAAGCGTCCCACTCCAGCTCCCGCCGCAGCGCCACGCCGATCCGCGCCCCCACCCGGAACATCCGCCCCGCCACCTCCTCCGGAATCGTCGAGCTCGACTCGTGGTGCTCCTTCGGAATCACCAGCACATGGCCGGCGTTGATCGGCGCAATATCCAGAAACGCATACACCAGATCGTCCTCGTACACCTTCGCCGACGGGATCTCCCCGCGTACAATCTTGCAGAAAATACATTCAGCCATCTTCATTCTCCTCCTCAATATTTCGTCAGTCGGCCAGGAACTGGCCGATTTCCCAAGGTAGGGCGCTCTGTCAAGAGAGCGCCGTTCACGTTGCATGGTCTTTGGGGTGAGACTACACTCGTCTCCGTGTTCCTCCGTGTCGACCTCGTGGGCCGAGTGGGCGAGAGGGTATCGGGCTTGGCGACTACTCACGGTTTCCGGCCGCGGCTCCGCGCGCTGAGCTCATAAAAAGGCTGGCTGCGCCGCCTTTTTATGGCAGCGCTCCGCCGATCGGTGTTTACTTGAGGGGCCGCGTTTCGCTCACCGAAAATTCTTTCGGCGAGCGACCAGCGCTGTCCGCGCGCTGGACTGCGTCCCGGCTCGGCCGGGTGCGCACGACCGCTTCGCGGTCTATTTTTTTATGATTAATACTTTTTTTAAGAGAGGGTAAGGTCACTTAACCCCAGCCTCACCACGCAATACCCCTCGTTATACGGCTGCGGCGGATTCCCGATCGCATTCGCCTCGCGGTCGAAAGAGCGGGTGCTCACCCCGTAACTCTCCCCCTCCTCCAAATGGTGCGGTCCCAACAGATTCCGCAACGAAGTCACCAGCTCGATCTCCAAATGATTCTTCCCGGCCCGAACCAGACCCGCCGCCGGAACCGCATACGGTCCCCACGGCCGGAACCCGGCTTCCGTCCCGTTGATCCAGATCCGGTAGCTGTTCGCCCCCAACGGCGCGAAGCGAAGGTATTCCACCCGTTCCGCCTCCTCCGCCGTCAGCTCGAACTCCTTCTCCAGCGTCAGCCGTCCGGCAAAGAACGGCAGGCCCGCATGGATCAACCGGCCGGCGTCCAGCCGGGTTCCCACAATCGGCGCGCCCAGCTCGAATTCGCCGTGCAACCGGTCGGCCTCGCGCAGCAGCGCCTCCACCCGCCCCCGGTGACGGCAGGCGAAACGGCCCACGAGATAGATGCTCTCGATCTCGCTGTCGTAGGTGAGCGTGTTGTATTCAGTCTCGAACTGCTTCGCCTTTTCGAGCTTGCGGTAGACCTCGTCGGGCTGCGTATAGCGGCCGCGAAGCGTCAGCGTGTTGCGGCCGCGCTTCAGCGCCTTCGGCAGCTCGATCCGCCGGAACGCCGCGTCAAATTGCTCCCCGGCGTCCTTCGCCTCGAAAGCATGGCCGTTCAAAGCGAATTGGAAGCGCTCGGGCGTCTCCGCCGCCACGAACAAAGGCTC
>JAVBRV010000378.1:0-6237 GCA_031547585.1 Victivallaceae bacterium | reverse complement strand
AAATCACAAATGCCTCATTTTTACGGCATCTGACAGACCTTGTCATCACAGCCGTTACCTCTGGTAGCGGCAATGATGACAAAATCTGACAGCTGCTCGTAAAAACCTTGCATTTATGATTTTTCAATCCGGAAAGCGTATGAGTTCATAAAACATTGGCGAAGCGATATCGGGGTAGGGCTGCCTGTCCCCAGGCAGCCGTTCTCGTTGCAGATTCTACCGGGTACGAATTCGAGATGAAACGTGTTGGGCTCTCCCCATACCGGCGCAAGCGGGGGGATTCACCCTGAAGACCATACAGCGTGAACGGCGCTCTGGGGACAGAGCGCCCTACCTGTGTTGCATCAGAGGCCGAGGACGGCGATGGCGAGGCCGCAGGCCATGACCGTCGCCCCGGCGATCTCGGAGGCGAAATGCTCCAGGAAGTGGAATCGCAGCGCCTTCAGGCCGAGGATCCCCGTGGTCACCGCCGTGAGCATGGTCACGATGGTCGCCACGCTGAAAACCGCCGCGACCAGGATCACGCTCGCCGTCCCCAGCACCGCCGAGGCGGTTAAGAGGGGCAGCAGCGCCTCACAGGGACCGAGTACGAAGATGATGAAAACCACCCAGTAGGACAAACTTTTGGCGCTCCCGTGCGGATGCCCGTGCGGAGATTCGTGCGAGTGGGTGTGGACGTGGTTGGTTCCGTCGGCGTGCATATGTTGGTGCTGGTGCATGCGCTTTTTCCAGCGGCTGTGGAGGGCGTGGAGCAAGATCGCCGCGCCCATGCCGATCAGGGCATAGGCGGCGATGTCGCCGCGCCACGCCTCGATCCATTCGAGGTGCGCTTCGGAGAGGATCTCGGCGAACACCAGGAACCCCGCCGCCAGCAGCAGCGCGCTGCCGACGTGGCCGATTCCGCAGATCAGCGTCCAGAAGAAGGTTTTCAGCCAGCCGTACCCTCGGCTCCGGGCGATGGCGATAAACGGCAGATAGTGGTCCGGCCCGGCGATGGTGTGGATCACTCCGGTGAGCACGGCGGCGACGAGGAGCGCCCCCAGGGTAACATCTTGACTCATGATTGCTTCCTTCGCCCGGTCGGGCAGCGTGAAAAATTCGTTCGTCTACTATACCGTTTTTTTCGGAAAAGTCAATTCGTTGAGCCGGCGACGAAACCGATTTCGTTGACAAATGTTGCGGCGAAGGTTATATTACGCTGTGTTATTGTTCAGGCGACTAATCAGCTTGCATATTTCACGTTTCTGCCCAAAGGGCTTCAGTAGCGATCCCAGACCCAGCCGTAATCTTTGCCCATGTTGGGGGTGGTCTGCCAGGAACCCATCAGAGGCGCTCCGGGTACCGCCGACGAGGTCAGGCTTCTGGCGCCCGCTTCGCCGGAGCCCGTGGCTTTGACGCCGGTGACATGGCCGTCGACCCAGAGGACGTTCGCCACCGTCAGCTTGTTGTGGACGGGCCAGACGGTCGGGCCGTTGTCGGGGGCGGAATAATAGTAATTTACGGTAAAATATCCATATGTCATTCCGGGGTCGAGACGCCTTACCGCGTCCTGGTGAATATTTTCCGCCGTCAGCAGGGTTTGCGCCGGCTTTTTGATCTGGGTGATTTTCGCCGCGCCATAGGTTCTGCTCCCCAAAAAGGTGGAGTTGTATCCGTAATGAACAGCGCTGAATCTCGATTCGCCCAGGGTCATCGGCATGTCGTCATAATCCCAGCGATTGCGGGAAGGGCAGGTCATGCTTTTGATGGTTACGTACTTTTCGATGATGAAATAGGCGCTCCAGCAGCTCCACCATTGCGCCGCGAGGTACACGGGCGGGAGAGAGTCCTTGAAAGACGAGGTATAATGCTGGAACCCCATGCCGAGCTGCTTCATATTGCTGGTGCAATTGATGGCTCTCGCCCTCTCTCGTGCCGCCCCCAGCGCCGGCAGCAGCAGCGCCGCGAGAATGGCGATGATTGCTATTACGACGAGGAGTTCGATAAGCGTAAAATTGTGTTTCTTCATCTTTTTTCTCCTTAATATTTACATTTCGCGGATCAATTCATAAGTGAGAATCGGACCTTGTGCGGAGTCGGTTTTCAGCCGGTAGAGACCCGGTTTCTCCGGCTGAATCTCAAACCGGCGGCGGCCGGTGATGTCGCAGGCGAACAGCTTCCCGGCGAACGACTCCGGCAGCAGGAGTTCCGCTTCGCCGCGGCGCAGCAGGAGGGCAGGGGAGCCGCTCTTTTCGAGAGTCGCCATCTCCGGCTCGCGGAAGACCGCGCCGTCGTTCTTGACGTCGGTCAGGTGGAGGATCAGGATCCGCCGGCTCTCCGTCAGCGGGCGGTCGTCGGCGGCGGCGACGAGGAAGGCCCCGAAGCTCTTGCGGTTATTGACGCGGGCGAATGGGCCGGTTCCCGTTTTCCCCTCGGGCAGGATGAAAGCCTCGCTGCGCTTGGAAATAGCCTGAAAAATCCCCGCGTTTTTGTCGAGCAACAGTTCCCCGGTCGAGCTCTTGAAGGTTCCCTTGGCGAAGTCGAAGCAGTCGGCGGGAATCACGCCCTGCCGCGCCAATTCTTCGAGGGTATTTTTGTCGCTGCCGGCGAGTACCGCCGGGACTTTCCCGGCCGGGGGCGGAGTGCCGCGCGAATAGATCAGCCCCTGAATATCCGGGCACTTGGCGTCGAAGGCGGTTCCCGTCCGGACGATCAGCCCGAGGGGCTTGGTGACTTCGGTCTGAATGAAGCGCGGGAGCTGCCAATACTCCTCCGGCTGATAGAAGGGCACGCTGATGGGGGAGGGGGCGATGTCGCCGCGCAGAAAGAAGAGCGATCCCGCCCGCATCCCGAGCCGGACGACCGGATTGTGCCCGTAATCGAACGGGCCGAGCGGCATCTTGTTCTCCAATACGCGAACATCGTGCGCATAGGCGAATTGGGTCATGCCGCTGTAATTCTGGAGCGCGCCGTAAGCGCCGACCAGAAAGGGCCCTTCGGCGGCATATTGATTCGGGTAGCAGTAATTCCACTCGGTAATGGTGAAGGGCTTTCCGGTCAAACGGTTGCGGAACATCTCATTCATGCCGCCCGCGAGAGACGGTATCGAAGACCCCGCCGCCACGGAGTACGGCGTCGACCAGGGATTTTTGCCGAGGTAGGTCGGATGAATCCAATAGAAGTGGGTGTCGACATAATCATAGTGGCTTCGCGTCCGGGTCACCGAAGGATTCTGATGGAAGCTCTGGTCGGAGAAGGGCGTGCGGACGCCCGCCTTGCGTAACGCGGCCGACATCTCGGCATAGACCGAAGCCCCGGTGAAATTCAGGAACCGCTCGAATTGCCGCTCCCGGTTTTCCGGCGTAACCTCCCACTTCTCTTGGGCGGCGTGCTGCACAAAAAGCGCCTCCGCCTTCTCCTTCAATTCGGGCGAGGCCCGGCGGATCAGGAAGGAGATCGTGCTTTCGTTGACCAGGGTGATGAACGCCACGGCGGGATCGTCTTTCCACTTCAACCCGGAATAGGGGTTTTGATGATCCATCAGCGCGCTGGCGAAGTCGAGGAAATTTTTCCGCGCCGCCGGGTCGAAGTAGAACCGCAGCTTGGTCTCCGTATTCCCTTTGATTTCCGGGAGGGTGCGGAGGGTGTAGAAATCAAGGGTTAGATAGATTCCCCGTTTGGCGGCTTCGGCCAGCAGATAATCGAGGCGTTCCAGCCGCTCGGGATTGAGCACGCCGGGCGGCGTGTCGGCAGCCGCCAGATAGCGGTCGAAGTGATGAATGCGCAGGATGGTGACGCCCTCTGCGGCCAGCTGGTCGAGCAGGCGGTCCAGCAGTTCGTTGGGGGCGAATTGCGCCTCGAGGCAGAGATTGGTCCCCCAGAAGCGGGCCGCTTTGCCGGGGCGCTTCTCGAATTCGAAGTTCTCCCCGACCGCCCTGACGAAGCCGTGCTTCCCCGCCGGAGCATCCAATAACCCGGAGAAATCGAGTATGGAGCCTGGTTCGATCGTCTGGGAGTCGGTAAAGGGCATCCAGGTTTGGTCGGCTTTTACCGTCAGCTGCGCAAAGGCGGTTTGAGGGCTCATGGTCGCGCTGCCGACGGTGGCGGCCAGCACCATCCAGACCTGATCGGCCGAACGCAGCGTCAGTCTGGTCAAGGCTTTGTCCTGCAACGGAATCCGGCTGACGTAGAGCCCGATTCGGGAGGAACCGTTGACATTCTCCCAGCCGACATAGGCGTTTTCAAGGTTCCTGGGGCTCCAGAAGTTCCCGGTGTCGACTCCGGCCTTCAATTCGCGGGTTTCGGCGGAACCGTCTTCATATTGAAGATCGACGAACCCGCAGTTGGTGCCGGAGGTTGGGGCCCAGGCCACGCCGTTGACGAGATAAAGGTATTTGCCTTTCGGTTTTTGCGGCAGCTCATATTCCGCTTTCTCCAGGAAATTCGGGCGCTCTTTGCCGCGAAAGGCCAGGCAGGATTTCCCCCGGTTTGTACCCGGATCGACGATGGAGAAACGGATGCCCGCGAAATTGACTTCACCGGGTTTCATCGCCCGCAGGTCGTTTTCACTGCCTTGATCGGTCCAGCCGCCTTTGCCGTCGTTGGCGACCTCGTCGCGGAAACCCATATTCATATGGAGGCGCAAATCGAGCAGCGCGGTCTGGAAGGGAGTATATTTCATGCCGACTTCGAGGGCGCTTTTGCGGATGGTGGCGTAGCTCTCCGGGAAGAGGAGGAGAAAGCCCACGCTCCCCTTATCGCTTTTGGGGTAGTCGAAGCGCAGCGAAAAGGCGCCGGTCACCTCAAGGACGCCCCCGCTCATCGGGATCCGGAGCATATTCGCCTTTTCTCCCTTTAAAATCGTCCCCGTCTGGGGAACGGCGGGGAGCGGCTTGCCGTTCCAGGTGCACTCCCCGGCGCGAAATGAGCTTACGGGCATGCTGCCCCCGAAGCCCGCCAGCTTGGTCGGGATGCCGTTCGCGGAGCTGAGTTCGTAGCGCAGCCGGAGCTCATCGGCGGAGATCCGGCGGGTGAATTCCGAGAGAGCGAATTCGCCGCTCTCTTTGGTGCGGAAGATGCCGTCGCGCCGGTCGCCCCGCTCGGTTTTGACCGCGGCTTCTCCCGGGAAGGCAACGCACCCCGGCGTATTCTGCTGGGAGACATAGCCCCACTCGTTATCCCAGTGGACCAGGCCGAAACGCAACTCATCCACCTTGAGGAGGCCATCCGGCTGACGCGTAATCTCCGCGAATACGAAAACCGGCAGAAGGAATATCGCGGCTGAAACGATCCGTCCGATCATGAAATGGCTCCCCGGTATGGTGTGAAGAACTTGACTTTCCATAATTATAGTATATTTTTAAGAAAAGGCAATATCCAATCTGTCTTGAAATGTAAACTTTATGGCGCGATAATGAAGCCTCAAAAAGACGATCCGATTCAGTATTACGAGGATTATCCCCGCCGGGCCATGAGTCCGGCGCCGTCTCCCGCCTTGCCGCTCTATGGGTACAATCTCAGCACGGCGGTTCTGGTCGGCGGGAGGAGGAATTATAATCCGGGGATGAAAAATCATTTCATCGATCTCGTTTTTACCCTGTCGGGAGCGGGAACCATTACGCTCTTCAATCAGAAATTTCCGCAGAAACCGGGCAGCGTTTTCATCTATTATCCGGGGGAGGAGCATCTTCGGGTGGCGGATTCCGATCTGTGGACGATCTGCTGTCTGGCGATCGACGGGCCGCAGGCCATGGCGATCCTGACCAGCTACAACCAGCCGCGCCACATCGAAATGCCGCTCGAATTCTCCCAGTCGAAGCTGGAGGAGATAAAGCGTTGGATTTCAGAAAATTCCACCTACGGAATCCGCAAGACTTCGTCCCTGATTCTGGAGCTTCTCAGTTACCCCGGGGAAGAAAACACCGAGTGCGAGAATCCGCAGGAGCTCATTCAAAATGCGATTCGCTATATCGGCGACAATTTGTCAAATTCTGCACTGGATGTTAACGCCGTCGCCGATTATCTCGGCATCCACCGCTCCACCTTCTCCCGGTTGTTCACCCGGCAGATCGGCCGGACGCCGCTCGATTACATCGACGCCTCGCGCATCGGGCAGGCGAAAGGGCTGCTGATCAGCACCCGGACCAGCATTGCCCGGATCTCCGAAATCTGCGGCTTCCGCAACGCCACCACCTTTTGCCGCTGGTTCAAGCAGAAGATACACACCACGCCGCTGCAATATCGCACCTACGGCGGCGG
>JAVBRV010000415.1:0-2891 GCA_031547585.1 Victivallaceae bacterium | reverse complement strand
CGGTCTCGATGCGTTCGGCGACGCGGCCGAAGGCATCGGCGGCGGGGGCGCGGCAACCGGCGGCGGCAAGCAATAGCAGCGCCGCTGCGGCCGGAATGGCAAATCGACTCTTCATAACAGAACCTCCCCGGTGAATATGATCCGCTCTAAATATAGAGCCGCTTCGCCCGGTTGGCAACTTCGA
This sequence comes from Victivallaceae bacterium, assembly GCA_031547585.1. Classification (GTDB taxonomy): domain Bacteria; phylum Verrucomicrobiota; class Lentisphaeria; order Victivallales; family Victivallaceae; genus Victivallis. The sequence continues at coordinate 2,707 of JAVBRV010000415.1, read as the reverse complement.
AGCTCTACTTTTTTACGGAAAAACGACCGGTTTCCAGGAAACGGCAGGCCGCTTCCCGGATCGGCTTCTTATTCATCATGAAACTGTGCCCCGAATCGAGCACCAGGTGGTCGGTTTCGCCGTCGAGGTGGGTCGAGGAGAGGGAGACCTTGCGGTCGCGCCCGGCGGCGATCACGCCGATCTCGTACCCGCTGGGGAGGGGGAGCTGGTGGACCGCCGCTTCCGGCGCATCCGACAGCTCGGGCAGGGGACGCACCAGCCAGGGCGACAGAAAGAACCCCTCGCTCCAGGCGCGGGCCATGGCCGAACCCCGGTGGGGCGGCGCGAGCATGACGATCCGCCCGACGATCTCTTCGCGCCCGGCGGCTTCGAGTTCGGCCAGCGCCACCCGGGTGATCAGGCCGCCCATGCTGTGGGTGATGAGGTCGAATTTGGGGTTCGTACCCGCCGACATCCGTCGGGAGAGGAGTTCGCCGGAGCTGTCGCTGATGAAATCCAGCTGCGGACTGCCGTCGGCGAGTTCGATCAATTCGCGGGCCAGCAGTTGGCCGTGGCCGCCGAGTTTGCTGCGGGTGGTCCGGTAGTCGTAGACGTAGACGGTGCGCCCGGTCCGGTTGAGGTAACGGGCGAAGTCGTACATGACGACGCCCCGGTGAAGGAGGCCGTGCACCAGAACCACCGGCGGATGCTGGGGATTCCGGCAGGGAAACCAGGCCACATGACGCAGGCCCGCGGCGTAACGGAGAAGGGAGTGAACCAGCATTTTATTCGTGGCGCTTTCTCAGGTTGGAGGAGGGTATGTTCATGCTTTCGCGGTATTTGGCGACGGTGCGGCGGGCGATGGCGAGGCCTTCGGCTTTGAGTGTGACGGCCAATTGCTCGTCGGAGAGGGGGCGCGCCGGATTCTCCTGTCGGACGAGTTCGCGGAGGCGCTCCATCACCGCCCGGTTCGACAGCGCCTCCCCATCCTCATTGGTGAAGCCGGTGGTGAAGAAGAACTTGAAGGGGAACACCCCCTGCGGCGTCTCGACGAACTTATTGGCCACCGCCCGGCTGATGGTGGTCTCGTGGAGTTCGAGCCGTTCGCCTGCCTGCTTCATGGTGAGAGGCTTCAGGGCTTCCACCCCGGCGTCGAGAAAATCGCGCTGGGTCTCGATGATCACCTGGGCGATGCGCAGAATGGTGCTTTCGCGCTGTTCGAGGGCGCGGATCAATTCGCGGGCCTGTTGGAGCTTCTCCTTGAGGTAGGCGCGGTCTTCCGGGGGGAGGTCCGGGGTCTCGAGGAGCTTCAGGTAACGTTCGGCGAGGTAAAGGCGCACCTGGCGCTCGCGGCGCGGCACGGCTTCGTAGCCCTCGAGGGTGCGGCGGATGGCGACCTCCGGAACCACGAAGTCGGCGTGTTCCGGCGCCAGCGCCGAACCGGGGAAGGGATTGAGGCGCTTCAATTCGCCGAGGGCGGCGTTGAGTTCATCGAGCGACACCGAGAGGGTGCGGGCCAGCTGCGGCAGGCGGTTGCGGGCGATCTCCTCCAGGTGTTCGCCGAGAAGGTTCTCGAGGAGCGGGGAGAGGCGTCCGGCGCGTTCGAGCTGAAGGCGCAGGCATTCGGCGAGGTCGCGGCAGCCGACCCCCGGGGGATCGAAGCTCTGAACGAGGCGGATCGCCTCTTCCACCTCTTCGCTTTCGGCGGCGGCGCTCATCGCGAGATCGGCGGCGGTGCTCCGCAGGTAGCCGGAGTCGTCGATGGCGGCGATGACCTCTTCGGCCAGCTGCCGGAGCCGGGGGGGGGCGTCGGTGGTGGCGAGTTCGGCCGAAAGCTGTTCCTGGAGGCTGGGGGGCGCGGCGAGGCTGTTCAGCAGGAAGTCGCGCTCCTCCTCGGTCGCACCGAAGGCCTGGGCGGAACCGCCCGGCAGCGGCAGCTCGTCGGCCCATTCGTCGCTTTCGGCGGCTTTTTCGGCAAGGGAGGCCTCGTCATCCGGCTCCGGCGCGGTTTCCGGGGCTTCCGGCGGCGGGGCGAAGTCGTCGATTTCGGCTTCCAGAAGGGGATTCTGGGCCAGCTCCTGAATCAGCCTTTCCTCCAGCTCCAGGGCGGGCAAATGGAGCAGTTCCAGCGACTGGAGCTGCCGTGCCGAAAGCTGCTGTTCCTGGCGCAGCGCGGTTGAAAGTGTCTGTTGTTGGTCGGGCATGTCAAAATATCTTCAAGAAAGAGCGAAAAACATTTGCTTTTTACACGGATAGAATTTAAATTTCAAAACGTGCTTTTTCCAGTCGAATTTAATATTTTTCAGGTTTTTTCTCCTGTAAGGAGTTTTATGACGGTTCAAATCAGCGCATTGGGCAGCGGCAGCCGGGGGAATGCGTTCCTCTTTTCCTCGCCCGAAGGCAGCCTGTTGCTCGATGTCGGTTTTTCCCGGCGCGAAATCCATCTGCGCCTCGGCGCGCTCGGATTGGAGGCCGCGGGCATCCGGGCGGCGCTCCTCACCCACGAGCACGACGATCACGCCAAAGGCTGCCGGGTCTTCTGTGACGAGCTGGGGATTCCTCTCTGCACCTCGGCCCTGACGGCCAACTACCTGCGGCACAAAGGGAAGCTCCCGGAACGGGTGTTGGAGTTCGAGCCCGGAACCGGCTTCCACATCGCCTCGTTCGGGGTGGAGCCCTTCGCCGTTCAGCATGACGCGGTCAACCCCGTGGGCTTCGTGCTTCGCTA
>JAVBRV010000016.1:0-8133 GCA_031547585.1 Victivallaceae bacterium | reverse complement strand
GAGCGAAGGCACAAGAGTGCCGAAGCCGAACGTAGTCGAGCGAAGGCCTCGCCGTCTGAGAGCGCCCCGCAGGGGCGGCTAAGGTCGCGAGAGCGACCGCTACGATCCGGAATCGGGGTCGCCCTTAGGTTGCGCGTCTCTGCCCAAGGGCGGGGGTGGGTTTGGGCGGGGAGTAAGGCCCCGCCCAACTCCCATGACGTAATACGTATATCGCGCTGGGAGCTGCCGGACAAGTCCGGCAGTCGGCGAAGGTTGCGCGTCTCTGCCCATGGGCGAGGGTGGGCTTGGGCGGGGGCCGACCGTCGGCTTCGGTGACTGGCCCCGCCCAATTCCCATAGCGTTAATTGCATTTTGCACAACATTTTTCAGGAGTATCGTTGTTTGGTACCGGAACAATAACCCTGAAACAGAAAAAGTCCACATCAGAACAGAGGCCCATCAAAAAAAATGTAAAAAAATCACAACAGGCACTTGCAAAAGAAGACTAGGCAAATTATAATTAATGAAAAAGACATAGTTCAATCAAGGAGTGCACCATATGGCCGAACAACCGTTTCGGGGGATTGCGCGGGAGCTGGAGCGGCGAATCCGGGAGGGACTCTACCCGGCGGAGTCGGCGCTGCCGTCGAGATTGACGCTGATGGGCGAGTTCAAGGTGGCGCGGGCGACGCTGGACCGGGCGATCCGGGAGCTGATGGAGCGCGGAATCCTGACCGGGAAGCACGGTTCCGGGACGTATGTGCGCGGCGTGGACCGGCGGCGGGTGGCGGTGGTGGGGGGCGTCGACCCCGAAGAAATTGCCGGGGCGCCGTTCGATTTGACCGTGCTGGCGCCGTCGGAGGTGGCGGAACGCTCCGGTTGGAACCGGCTGTATGAGTTTGACGGCGTTCTCTGGGTCCGCCCGGAGCCGCGTCTCTGGCCGGTGATCGAGAGGGTGGCGCAGACGCTGCCGCAGGTGTTGGTCAACCGGGTACGCCCCGGATTCGCTTATGTTTCGACCGATCACCGGGGGGCGTATTACGAGATTACCCGCGAGCGGCTGGCGCTGCTGCCGGAGGCGACGCCGGTGTTTCTGACCGATGGCGGACCCGGACGCAGTTCGCCGGTGTTCGACTACCGATTCGAGGGCTTTGTCGACGCCTGCCGGGAGGCGGGGCGCTTCTACGAAGTGCTGCCGCTCCCCGAGACGTTCGCCGCCCGGGTGGCGCTGCTGGAAGAACGCTTTCCGACGGGGGAGGGCAGGGGGCCGCTGCTTCTCGTCAGCGGCTTCCGCGCCGTCACCGGGGCGGTGATGCGCTGGGCGGCGGAGCGCCGCTTCGAGTGGCGCAAGGATATCTATTACAGCGACTTCGACAATGAATACCCCGAGGAGGTCTGGGGGGTATGCGTGACCAGTTTCGTACAGGATCCCTCGCGCCTCTTCCGCGAGGCGTCGGCGAAGCTGCTGGCGCTGCTGGAGGGGGGCGAAACCGCCTCGGGAACCGTACTGATGCCGCAACGCCGCAACGGCGATACATAAAGGAGATGGATTTTATGAGCAAGACGATTCGGGTGGCGATCGGCGGTTATGGCCGCAGCGGCTGCGACATTCACGGGCGTTATCTCGCCACCGATCCCCGTTTCGAGGTGGTCGCGGCGGCTGATGAGTTGCCGGAGCGGCGCCAGGAGGCCGAAGAGAAATTCGGCTGCAAAACCTACCCCGGCTACCGGGAGATGCTGGCGGCGGGCGGCTTCGAACTCTTCGTCAACGCCACGCCGAGCCGCTTCCACGTCGAGGCGTCGCTGGCGGCGCTGGAGGCGGGGTTCCAGGTGCTGTCGGAGAAGCCTTCGGCGTCCAACGTCGCCGATTTCGACCGGATCACCCGGATGGCGGAGGTGAAGGGGCGGATGTTCTTCCCCTTCCAGAACTCCCGCTTCTACCCCTTCTTCCGCAAGCTGCGCGAGGTTTTGGCATCGGGCGTACTGGGGGAGATCGTCTCCATCCGCATCAACTGGAGCGGTTTCGCCCGGCGCTGGGATTGGCAGACCCTGCGGAGCGAACTCGGCGGCAACCTCCTCAACACCGGCCCCCACCTGGTGGACCATGCGGTGGTGCTCTTCGGCGACGCCTACCCCGGCGTCTTCTGCCGGATGGCCTCGCACCACTACGGCTTCGGCGGCGACGCCGAGAGCTATTGCGCCCTGACCCTCCACGGACCGGGGCGGCCGGTGATCGAAGTCCAGATCAGCAGCCACCAGGCGTATCCGCAGGATCAATATATCGTTCAGGGAACCTTCGGCGGCCTGACGGGGGGAGTCAAAGGTCTGAAGTGGAAATACTTCGACCCCGCCGCCGCGCCGAAGCAGGAGTTCTGGAAGCCGTGGAGCCGGGAGCGCCGCTTCTGCTCCGAAGCCCTCGACTGGCAGGAGGAGAGCTGGAGCTTTGCCGATACGTCCGGCAATGATAACGGTTTCATCATTCTTTCGGGCGGGGTGTACAATAACTTGTACGCGGTGCTGCGCGAGGGGGGCGAACGGATCATTCAGCTGGAAGAGGTTCGCCGCCAGATTTTCGTCATGGAGGAAGCCCACAAGCAGAACTGGCAGGAGGGGAAATGAGAGAGCTGCAAATCGGTCTCGTCGGCCTCGACACTTCGCACGTCGTCGGTTTCGGCGACATGTATAACCGGAGTGGAATTCCCGGGGCGCGGATCGTCCGCGCCTTCCCCGGGGGGAGCGCGAAATTCTCCCTCAGCCGCGATCGCATCGCCGGTTTTACCGCGAAACTTCGCGATGAGTACGGCGTGCAAATCGTCGAGTCCATCGACGAACTCGCGGGGCTCGACGCCTACCTTCTCGAAAGCGTTGACGGCGACACTCATCTTCGTGAATTCGAAGCGCTCGCCCGTTTCGGCAAGCCCGTCTTCATCGATAAGCCGCTGGCCTGCTGCTATAAGGATGCCAAGGCGATCTTCGACCTCGCCGCGGCGAAGGGGATCCCCATCATGACCACTTCGAGCATGCGCTACGCCGCCGGGGTAGGGGACCAGAAGGACGCGGGGGAGGTGGTTTCGGCGGAGGGCTTCGGCCCCATGTCCATCCTGCCCGACTACCGCGATTACTTCTGGTACGGCATCCACTCGGCGGAGATCGTCTACCGCTACCTCGGCAAAGGGTGCCGGGAGGTACAGACCTTCAGCAGCGAATCGGTCGACCTCATCGTCGGGCGCTGGGAGGGGGGGCGCTTCGGCCTCGTCTCCGGCAACCGGGCGGGGAGCAACGACTTCGGCGTCCGGCTGGTGACGGGGAAGGGGCACCGGGCGTCGCTCCTCGATCCGGCGGTTCCCTACATGAAGCCGCTGGCGGAAGCGATTCTCGAATTTTTCCGCAGCGGCGTCTCCCCGATCGACCCGGCGGAAAGTCTTGAGGTTATCGCCTTCCTCGAAGCCGCCAGCCGCAGCCGCTCAGGCGACGGAAAACCCGTGGCGCTTCTTGATATTTGACGTAATGCGGTGTATCTTTATAGAATGAAGGATACACCGCACTATGATTGACATCGCCGAAGACGCCCGGAAAAAGGTCGAGCGCGCTCTTCTCATCGGCATCCGCGGCCCCGAGGAGTCCGAGGCCGAGGTCTATTCCCATCTGGCCGAACTCGCCGGATTGGTCGGCAACCTCGATATCGTCCCCCTCGAGCCGGTGGTCATCAACCTCCACGAAGTGTCGCCGAAATACTACGTCGGCTCCGGCAAAGCCGAGGAGATCGCCCGCATCGCCCAGGAGTGCGAAGCCGACTGCCTCGTCTTCGACGTGTCGCTCTCCGCCTCGCAGCAGCGCAACTGGGAACGGCTGGTCAAATGCTGCGTCATCGACCGCGAAGAGGTGATTCTCGATATTTTTGCCGAACGCGCGCATACCCGCGAGGCGGTGCTTCAGGTGACGCTGGCCCGCGCCCGCTACTCCCTGCCGCGCCTGACCCGCGCCTGGACCCATTTGTCCCGTCAGCACGGCGGCGGCGCCACCACCCGCGGCGAAGGCGAAGCCCAGATCGAAACCGACCGCCGGCTGCTTCGCCGCCGGATTCAGAAATTGAACGAGGAGCTGGAGGTCGTCCGCCGCCAGCGCCTGACCCAGCGAAAGGCGCGCGAACGCAACCTCGTTCCGCACGGCGCCATCATCGGCTACACCAACGTCGGGAAGTCCTCGATCTTGCGGGCGCTGTCGGGGGCGGAGATTCTGGTGAAAGACCAGCTCTTCGCCACGCTGGACCCCACCACCCGCCGGGTTCCGCTGGACGACAAGCGGGAGCTGCTGTTGACCGACACCGTCGGTTTTGTCCGCAAGCTGCCGCACTCCCTCGTGGAGGCCTTCAAGTCGACGCTGGAGGAAGCGGTGCTGGCGGATTTCCTCCTCCTGGTGCTCGACGTCTCCAGCCCGCAGCTCGATGCGGAGTGGGAGACCACGCTCTCCGTCCTCCGCGAACTGGGGGCCGAAGAGAAGCGCATCCAGGTGGTCTTCAATAAGTTGGACCTCATCGACCGCAAGGCGGAAACCGTTCTTCTCGCCCGGCTGCACGGGCTTTTCCCCGAGGCCATCTACATCTCCACCGAAACCGGCGAGGGGCTGGAGGAGCTGACGAAGAAACTCGCCTCGCTCGCCTCTCTTCACGATCAAGTGCTCACCGTCACCCTGCCGCCGTCGCGCCACGATCTCGCTGCGCTCGCCCATGCGTCCGGGCGGGTCTATGAAGAGACCTATAATGATTTCGGCGAGCTGGAAATGATTTTCACCATCGGTCCGGCGCACCGGCACAAATTTGAGGAGTTCCTCCGGCGATGAAACGGAAATTCCTGCTTACTCTTCTGGCCGTCGGCTGCGGCGGACTTCTCTTCGCGGCTTCGCCGTGGGAATCGTGGCGGCTCGGCTACACCACCTTCGAAAAGGGCAACCGCCTTCGCGAGAAGGGGGACTACGTCGAGGCGCTGGCCAGCTTCCGCGAATCGCGCGACCACTACCTCTACGTCCAGAAGAACCGTCCCGACTGGAACCAGAACATCATCCAGACGCGCATCGACGCCTGCGAAAAAGAGATCAGCGACATCCAGCGCCTCCTCGAGCGGACTCCGGCGGCCAAGCCCCCGGCGGTCCAGCAGCCCCCGGCGGCGCAAACCACTACGCCCGCGGTTCAGCCGCCGGTCCGGACGATCCCCGAACCCCGGGTTCCGGCGGTTTCCGGGACCAGCGACATCGCCAAACTCCGCCAGGAGCTGGGCGAGGAGAAGGTGCGCCTCTTCGAAGAGCGCCGGAAGCTTCGCGAAGTCACCTCCGAACTGGAAGAGTTGAAAAAGGAGAGCGCCCGCAACCTTACCGCCATCTCTTCGGCCGCTGCCCTTGAACTCCGGACGCTCCGCCAGGAGCTGGCGCGCGAAAAAGCGAAGCTGCTCGAGGAAGAGAAGAAACTGCTCGACGCCGATACCGAACTCGCCACCCTTCGGCAGCGCGAGAACGAGCGGAAAAACGCCGCCGCAGCCTCCTCCGGCGAAGTGGAGAAATTACGGCGCGAACTCGCCGCCGCCCAGGCGAAACTGCTGGAAGGCGAGAAAAAACTGCTCGAAGCCAATACCGAACTCGCCGCCCTCCGGAAAGGCGAGGGCGGGAAGACCGCAACCGCCGCCTCCGGTGAGTTGGAGAAAATGCGGCGCGAATCGGCCGACCTCCAGGCAAAGCTGCTTGAAGAGCGCAAGAAACTCCTCGACGTCAATACCGAACTCGCGGCTCTCAAAAAGCGCGAAGGCGATTGGAAGAGCGGCTCCGAAGCTGCCGCCGCCGAGCTGGACAAGCTGCGTCAGGAGTTGACCGGCGAAAAAGGCAAACGCCTGGAGGAGCAGAAGAAACTTCTGGAAGCAACGACCGAACTCGCCGTCCTCCGCAAAAGCGAAACGGAAAACCGGGCTGTCGCCGCCGAGCTGGCAACGCTCCGCAAAGAGCTGGCCACGGCCAAGCGGGAACTCTTCGAAGAGAAGCAGAAGCTCTTCGACGTCAACGCCGAATTTGCCAAGCTGCGGGAAGAGGCCGCCCGGCTGCGAACCGCCGGCGCGGATCTCACCGACTTGCGGAAACTCCGTCAGGAGCTGGCCGACGGGAAGCAGAAACTTTTCGAAGCCAACGCCGCGCTGGAAGAGGCGAAGAAGCTCGACGCCCAGTATCAGGCCGCCACCCGCGAATTGACCAACCTCCTCCGCGAGCAGCGGATTCAGAAAGAGAAATACGACCTTCTTGAAAAGCGCTGCGCCGAGCTGGAGAAAAAGGGCAGCGAACCGGATTCCCGCCTCGCCGAACTCCAGAAGCAGCTGGTGGAGGAGCGCCTTCAGGCCGACCTCGTCGCCAGCCGCCTGAAGCTGGCCGAAACGAACCTGCGGAAGCAGGAAGAAGAGGCGGTCGGGCTCCTGGCGCTGCGGAAAAAAGCCGAAGCCACGGTCGTTCAGCGCGCCGCCGATGTCACCCGCCTCGAGCGCGAGCTGGAGCAGGCCAAAGCCGCCGCCACCGAAAACGTCACCCGGATGGGTGCTCTCACCGCCCGGTTGGCGGCGCTCGATCAGGCGGCCCTTCTTGCCGCCGGCAAGCTGACCGACCGCGAACGCGAATTGGCCGCTCTCAAGCGACAGCTCGACGAAGCGCTGAAGACCGGCGGCGGCTCCTCCGAACTCGCCAACCGGCTGGTGAGCGAGAACCGGGCGCTCGAAAAGCGTCTGGAGGAGAGTCGCGCCCTGACCGCCGCGGCGGAGAAGAAACTGCTGGCCGCCGAAACCCTCCGCCGCGAGCGCGAAACGGAGTTCGCCCTGTTGGAGGACGCCATCCGGCGGCATGAATTGACCCGCAACCAGCTCGAAGCCGAGCTTACCCGGCTCCGCAAGGAGCAGGAGCTGGGGCAGGTCGCCGCCGAGCGGACCGCCGTCGAACTCAAAAACCTTCGCGAACGCAGCCGCCGCCTCGAAACCGATCTCGAAAGCTGGGTCGACCGCGCCGGGAAGCTGGAGGGACGCCTGGCCACCCGCAACAGCGACGACTTCAAGGCCTTCTCCACCGCCGAGAAGGCCCGCGCCGAGCTGGCCGCCCGGGTGGAAAAGCTCGAAGCCGACCGGGCGGAGCTGGAGAAGAGGAATCAGGAGCTTGCCCGGCTTCAGACGCGATTCGCCGCCGAGGCCGGGGAGCTGCGCACCGCGCAAACCCGGCTCCAGGGCGAAAAGGTCGGCCTCGAGCAATTGCTGAAAACCGCCGTCGAGTCGGAGGAAAAGCTCCGCGCCGGACTCACCGCCGTCAATGCGGAGCTCCTGAAGGCCCGGGAGGAGGTCCGCACGCTCGACGCGAATTTTACCGCCCTCAAAAGCGACAATCCCTCCAAAACCGAACTGGCGAACCTGCGGGTCGAACTGGAGCGCATGAAGCGGGAGGTCCTTCAGAAGGAGCAGCTTCAGGAGCGCCTGGCCGCCGAGCAGCGCCTGAATCAACGCCTCAGCCAGAGCGAACGCGCTTTGAAGGAGGAGGTCGGCCGCCTGATCACCGCCGAGGGCGCTCCCCGGCTGTCGCCGCAGTTGGCCGGAGCCGTGACGGCGGCGCCCGTTCTCGGAACGCCCGACGAACTTCTCGCCGCCGGGAAGAAGGCCGCCGAAGAGGACAACCGCGAACTGGCCGCCTGGAACTACCGCGCCGTCCTGGAGCAGGAGCCGATGCACGGCGAAGCCGCCGGGCGGCTCGGCCGGATGTACTTCGAAGACGAGAACTACGAGCGGGCGCTGCCCCTTCTCACCGTCGCCCGCATCGCCTCGCCGGAGAGCCTTCCCCTCGTGGGCATGCTGGCGACTTCGCTCAATAAGCTGGAGAAATACGGCAATGCGCTGGAGGTTCTGGAGCAGCCGCTGACGACGAATCCGAACGTCCCCGAGCTGCTGGTGGCCCACGCCCGGGCGCTGGCCGGTTCCGGGCGGGTGGAGCCGGCGCTCCGCGAGCTGGTGAAGGCGGGGGTGGTGGCGCCCTCGCTCTCCGCCGTTCCCCTCGAAACCGCCCGGATCCTGCTGCAGGCCGGGCGCGAGAACGAGGCCGCCGGCTACTACCAGAGCGCCCGCCTTCTCGGCGCGCCCCCCGATCTCGACCTGG
>JAVBRV010000339.1:0-8969 GCA_031547585.1 Victivallaceae bacterium | reverse complement strand
CCAGTAAGCCATTCTCCAGCCAGCGGTTACCCGCAAAATAGGGGAACTCCGGCAAGCCGAAACGATGACGGTGGCAATCATTGTCGGTGGTGGCGCGCCAGGTGTTCAGCCGGGCCTCCGACTCGATAACGGCAATGCCGCCATCCAGAATCCGGAGCATACCTTGCTCCGTCACTTCAATTCCCCCCTCCTTCCGGACCGGCGAAACCGGGGCAACCCGGCTCCGGTACGGCAGTTCGAACTCTTCCCAGCCAAGCTCATGCCCGGCTTCCGCCCAGGGGCAGCCCTCCTTGAGCCGGAGCGAGAGGAGAAGGCGGCACTCGTCGCCCGCCCGCAAATCCTCCGGTTCGGCGTACGGAATGGTGATCAGCGCCGTATTCCCCGCTGCTTCCATAAAGAGGTTGTGGCGGTCGAGCGCGGTGAAATTCTGAATCGCGAACTCGCTGCCGAGATGCGGAACCGCGCACTTCCCGGAAGCCTTTTCATTGCCGTTCACCGTGAGCCGCCAGACGATTTCGCAGTCGTCGAGCGAAGTGAACCAGCGGCGGTTGCGAATGAGGAAGCGTCCGCAACCGGGTTCAACGGCGGTAAATTCCACTGGCGCCGCCAATTTCTTGAATTCGTACATGCCGGGGTGCGGAATCCGGTCGGGCGAAACCAGTCCGTCGCAAACGAAGTTGAAATCATTCGGCACATCGCCGAAGTCGCCGCCGTAGGCGAAGAATTCGCGTCCTTCGGCGTCACGTGTACGGATGCCGTGGTCGCACCACTCCCAGATGAAGCCGCCCTGGAGCCCCTGGTAGCGGCGGAAGGCGTCGAAATACTCCTTGAGGCAGCCGTTGCTGTTGCCCATCGCGTGCGAGTATTCGCAGAGGATCATCGGACGTTCGTCCTCGGTCCGGGTCCTGGCCCAGTTGATGATGAAGCGGACCTCCGGATACATCGGCGCGAGAATGTCGGTCAGCGTCCGGTTGGCGTTCGGCGCCCAGCCGCCCTCTTCGCGGGAGTAGGCGGCGCGTTCGCAGAGCAAGGGGCGCGACGAATCGTACCAGCGGATCCAGCCGGCGGCGGCGGCGTGGTTCGCCCCGATGCCGGATTCGTTGCCGAGCGACCAGACGATCACCGACGGGTGGTTCTTGTCGCGGGTCACCAGGTGGATGGCGCGGTCGAGGTAGCTCTGCCCCCAGGAAGGGTTGCAGCAGAGGTCATAGAAAAAGGCGTGGTTTTCGATGTTCGCCTCGTCGAAGACGTAGAGACCATATTCGTCGCAGAGATCGTAGAACTCCGGCGCGTCGGGATAGTGGCTGGTGCGTATGGCGTTGAAGTTGAACTGCTTCATGATGATTATGTCGCGCCGCATATCCTCAAGGGAGAGGGTGCGTCCGGTATCCGGGTGGTGCTCGTGGCGGTTGACGCCCTGAATCAGCACCGGCTTGCCGTTGATCAGAAGTTCGCGCTTGCGGACCTCGACGCGGCGGAAGCCGATCTTGAGGGCGGCGGTTTCGGAGACTCCGGCGGTTTCATGCCGCAGGGTGGCGGTAAGTGTATACCGGTACGGGTCTTCCGCGCTCCAGGCACGGATGCCGGGGATGCGGGCTTCCAGTATGCCGTACATCCGGGCGGGGTCCTTGACGTTGTAGTAGCGGGTGAAGCCGATTTTGCGGGCGACGTCGGTCGTCTCTTTCCAGACCTCGTTCCCGGCGGCGTCCAGCAGCCGAAGGTCGAAGAACCAGCCCTGCTGGAGCAGCACGGGGTTGAATTCGACCTGTCCGTTGTTATTGGCGCTGAAGGAGCCGCCGGCGGGTTTGAGCCCGGCGACGAGTTCGAGCTTCAAGATGCCGTCCTTCAGCGTTTCATCGAGGGTGGCGGCGGCGAAGAGGTCCTCGATGCGGTTTTCGGGCTGGGAGAGGAGGTAGACGCCGCGGACAATCCCCGCATGCCACCATTGATCCTGATCTTCGACGTAAGCGGCGTCGCTGTACTGCGTGACGAAAACGGCGATTTGATTCTCACCATCAACGAGCTTCGTGCTGATGTCGAATTCGGAGACGCCGCGTGAATCCTTGCTGAATCCGGCAAGTTCGCCGTTGACGAAGACGTAGAAGAGGTTCTCGACGCCGTCGAAATGAAGGACGGTGCGCCGTCCCCGCCAGGTTTCAGGCAGGGTGAAGGTGCGGCGGTAGACGCCGGCGGGGTTCCAATCGGCGGGAACTTCCGGCGGATAGTTCGGGAACGGCATGTTGATATTGGTGTAGTGGGGGTGGCCGTACCCCTGCATGTCCCAGCAGCCGGGGACGGCGATCTCGGCCCAGCCGGAGTCAGAGGCTTCCGGGCGGAACTCATCGGTCACCCGATCGGGATTCTCGAACCACTTGAAGCGCCAGTTCCCATTGAGGGTAAGGTGCCATTGGCCGCGCTCTCCCGCCAACGCCTCGGCTTCGGTCGAATGGGTGAAGAAAATCGCCCGCAGAGCCAGACGACCGGCCCCGACCGCTTCCGGCGACTGCCGGAGCAACGTATTGAAATCCTGCATAAAATGAGCCTCCTGTGCTGCCAATTTAACATAAAGCCATTCCCCGGATATGCAATCGGCGAACTCAGCAACTCAATATACATTTTCACCACAGCTAGACTTGTATTTCTCCGATAAGAATCTATATTCAACTATACATTCAGGATAAATAAATTGACAAAACCGACAAAAACCGCCCAGGTCTTCATTCGCGGGTTCGACGCGCAAGCGCTCGTTTCGCTCCCCTTCTACGTCTGTTCGGCAGGGCGGAAAAGACTCTCCGCGGACAGCTACAGCACCTCGTCGGAAATCCGCAACAACTTCGTGGAGCTCTGCTGGAGCATCTCCGGCATGGGGGAAATCGACTTCTACGGGCGCAAGTTCGAACTCGGCCCCGGCGACGTCTTCTACTTTCTCCCCGGCGAAGCGCATGTGATGCGCGGACTCTCCGAGGAGGTGTGGGAGTCGCGCTGGCTCTGCTTCGAGGGGCCGCTCGCCGTGGCGGTTTTCATGTCTTATCATCTCGCGCGGGTTTCGCACGCGGCGGCTTTCCCCGAAGAGCTGTTCGCGGAAGTCGAACGGGAGATCCACAACCAGTCGCCGGAGCGGATTGCGCGACTCTCCGGGCTGCTTCTCATCGCGCTTTCAGAGCTCGTGACACCGGCGGATTCCGGGAGCCGGACACTCTTCGAGGAGAGCATGAAATACGTTCAGGCGAACTTCTCCGACCCACAGCTTTCAGTGAAGTCACTCTGTGATAAGTTCGATATTCCGCAGTCGACGCTGACCTTGCTCTACCGCCGGAGCGGACTGCCGCCGCCCGGCCGCTTCCTTGCGGAGCAGCGCCTCCATCATGCCCGGAGCCTGCTGAAGGGGAGTACCCTCCCCATCCACGAGGTGGCCCGCCGCTGCGGAATCACCGACCCCTCAAGCTTTTCGCGCTTCATCCGCGCCCACTTCGGCAAAAGTCCGCAGGATTTCCGGGTAGAAACGACCTGATTCCGCCGAACTTCGAAACCCGGAACCGCCTCCAGCTTCCGAAGAAGCGCCGGAAGCCGCGCCTGGAAAAAGAACAGATAAAGCTTCTGAACTTACCGCCGAAGCGAAGGGCTTATCTACGAATAAGCACTATAGATTAACATTGAAGGAAAATTAAGCAATGGACTTTCTTTACAGGCTGATCCCGGTGGCTGGCATGGGAATGCTTTTATTGGTCGCGCCGCTGTTGGCGCTGGTTTCACTTGTTTATGCGGCATGGCGGGGAAGTTTATACTGCTTCCTGCTGAGTTTTTTCGCTTTTGCTTTTTATCTTGTATGGCTTGGGCTTGGTGTTTATTTGATGCCCGATAATATGGAATGGGGGATTCTTTTCATCACTCTGTTCTCGCTGGCAGCGGCAATACCGCATGTCGGAATCTGGGTGAACGGCAGACAGGAAAATAACCGGCGAAGAATGCTCGCCGGAATATCCGGCACTGCCGCCATCCTATCCGCGACAGTCGGGGTTGGATTGCTCTGCTACGCCTGTCAGTTTTATTGATTACTTCGCTTCGGGGATCCACGAGAGCTGGTAGATGTTGAGCCGCTTCTCCACCGTGTCGATGACGAGGCGCGGGTAGAGCTTCCCGTTGCTCTGGCGGTAGTGGAAGTCGGTACGGGCGTTGGGGCCGCCCTCGATGCGGCTCACGGCGCCGGTTTCCGGGTGGAGGTACACCGTCTCCTGACCGGGGTAGGCCAGCTTGACGCAGCGGAGGTCGTTGACCAGTTCCAACCGCTCCGCGATCTGCGGCGCGGGAGAGGTTGCCAGGGGAATGAGCCCGAAGGAGAAATCCAGCCAGTCGTTGGCGAAGGTGTATTTGACGGCGTTGTAGCGGCGCTCTTCGCGCTCGAAAGTTCCATCCCGGTTGATTTTGGCCAGGAGCATGCCGGGACCGAGTTTCTTGCCCGGCAGATTCTTTTCACGGAGGGCTTCCAGCTTTTCCACCGTGGCGTCCGCCTTCGGGAGTTCGGCCGCGGGGTCGAAGTACCAGCCGGGGAACTCCGGGTCGAGGACGATGCCGGTCACCGTGAGAGGCGGCGCCTGCTCCCGGTCGGCAATCAAGAAGAAGGGCAGCTGCACCCGGTCGCCGACCCAGCGGTAGGCCCCGACCAGCAGCATATCGCGTGAATTGAGGTCGATGAAGTCAATGAGCAGGGTTTCGGGGTCAACCCAGAGCCGGAGGAAGTCCTGCTGCCGGGTCAGGCGGTAATACTCCCGGCCGCTGCGCTCGCCGAAGCCGGAAACCAGCTGCCACTCGTCGCCGCCCAGCAATTCGGCCAGCGGCTTCACCGGGAAAAGAATCCGGAAAGCGAAAGCCCCATCCGCCTGGCGTTCGGCCGAAAGCTCCCTGCCGTTGTAGAAGAGGCGCTTGCCGTCGCCGATGATGATGTCCCGGTCGAGGGTGTTCATCCGGTAGCGGTCCCCCTCCGCCTTCAAGAAGACCTGGCTGTCGGCCACCGCCCAGGAGACGGCGATGGCTTTGGGGGGCTTCCCGGCTTCGCCGAAACGGGCTTGATCCATCAGCCGCAGCAGCTCGGCCTTGCCGATGCCGCCCTCTTCGGGGGCCGAAGCGCAGGAGAAGTTGAGAAAGAGGAGGGACGCGGCAAAAGCCGCCGTCAGGATACGGCAGAATTTCATGATTCGCTCCTATTGCGTTGAACCGTCTCCTCTTAACATAACCCCGTTTTTCCATCAGGTCAAATCGGTGATGATGGTAAAAACGGTTTGGCAAAGCGATATCAGGTAGGGCGCTCTGTCCTCAGAGCGCCGTTCTTGTTGTGTGGTCTTCTGGGTGAAATCGCGCACTATAGCTTGTTCCGGAGAGAGAATAGCCTACCACGTTTTTATTCGAAGTTCATACCCGGTAGTGCTTGCAGCGAGAACGGCGCTCTGAGGACAGAGCGCCCTACCCCCCGGAGTCAGTTTCGAATCACCTCATAGGCAAAAACAGCGACATCCTCGGGTCCGCAATCGGTGGCGGCGGTGAAGCTGAGTCCGTCGGCCGCGACCACCGCCGGGACCTCATGGAGTTTCGCCCCGTCGACGCCGAGAGCGCGAACCGTGTAGCTGCCGGGACCGAGGTCAAGCGTGATCTTCGCGCTGCCGCGGCGAACCAGATAGGGGATGAAGTTGCCCCAGTTGTACATCCGCAGACGGTTTTCGATCACGCCCAGCTTCTGACCGGTGGCTTTGACGTCGGTGAGGTGAAGCACCAGAATCCGCTTGCTGCTCTCAAGGGGCTGGTTATCCAGCGAACCGGCGAAAACAGTGGCGAAAACGGTGTTCCCGGCGACTTTCAGGCGTTTGCCTTCGAGGGAACGCCCCGGCGTAACCAGCGCTTCGCTTTTCGGGGTGACGACCTTGAAGGTTCCGGCTTTGGTGTCGGTGAAGAGTTCGCCGGTCGAACTCACATAGGCCGGTCCCTTCGGAGCGCCGGGGTACGATTTATTCTTCAGCACCGCTTCGAGGCCGTCAGTCCCTCCGGCGTCGCCCACCGCCATGCCGATCTTGCGGGCGAGTCCGGCACGGAGGAAGGCCATCGGCGGCTCCGCCTCTTCGCGCTGCGCCCAGAGGAGGTAACGGCGGCTTTCGGAAACGCGCCAGACGTCGGCGGGAATGCGGAGCGTCGCCGTTTCCCGCGCCGGAGCCACGTCGCCGCGCAGGTAGAAAATATGAGTCATCAGCTCCGACAGTGCCTGAATCGGATCGTTGGCGAGACTGAAGCTGCCGAGGTGGCCGCCGTCGCCCAATGGGTCGACGTTCTTCCAGCTGAAATCATAGCCGATGAACTGGAAGCGGAAGATGCCGTCCCACTCCTGCATTGCCGCGAAGGCTCCGGCGGCGGCTCCTCCTTCGCTCCGCTGCCGGTTGGGCACGCAGAAGTTGAATTCGGTGACGGTAAAAGGCTTCCCCGGAATCCGCGCCGCGCCGCAGCGGAGCAGCTCGCGAAACCCGCCCGAGACCGCGCTGCGGTCGTGGATCTCATACGGCATCTTGAAGAACTCTTTCGGGAAGGTCGGGTGGTCGAAGTAAAAATGCAGATCGACGTAATCGAAGTGGCTGCGCGGCACCGCCAGCGCAAACTGGTTCCCGGCGGAGATATCCGACAGCGGCGAAGCAACGCCGATTTCGCGGAGGAAATTCTTCAGGTCGTCGTAAACGGCCTTCTGGTGGTCGAGCAGAAACCGGAGGTAGAGCTCCTCCCCCGGTTTCGCCACCGGGGTGACGCCGTTCTTCGCGCACCACGCCTCAAAGGCCGCCTTGATGAGGGCCTGCCGTTTGGGGTCGCCGTTGGGGTACTTGTACTCTTTATGATGGGTGGTCATCGGGTCTTCGTTGATCAGGCCGACGAAGATCAGCGCCGGGTCGTCCTTGAGCGCCAGCCCGGTGTGGGGGTTGACGGTGGTGAGAAGACGGCGCGAGAACTCCTTCAGGTTGTCCCGCAATTCCGGCGAGAACATCATCAGGCTCTTGACGTCGAAAAGCGGCCGCCGCCCCCCGAATTCCACCGGGAAGCCGTCGGAACGCCGCGTGTAGAGGTCGAGCGTCACATACAGCCCGCGCTCTTTGCACTTGGCGATGAGGTAATAGAAGCGGTCGAGCCGTTCCGGGTCGAATTCGAGAGTGGTCGAGCCCGGCTTCATCAGCCCCTGGTCGAAGTGATGGAGGCGGACGGCGTTGTAGCCTGCCTTGACGATCCGATCCACCATACGGTCGGTCTGGGCGGGTTCCAACAGGTTCGCATCCTGGCAGATATTCGCGCCGAGGAAGCGAAGCGGCCTCTCCGGGCGCTGCTCGAAGACGAAGCGGCCGTTTTTGATCACCACCCGGCCGTACGTCCCGGCGGGAGCGTCTAGGTAGCCCGAAAAATCCAGAGCACTGCCGGGAACCCGGTCCTTATGGAAGGTGAAGCGCTTGTACTCCTTGCCCTCCTCGACCGCATACGGCACTTCGATATTGCTGCCGCGCGGGAACGGCGGATCACCGGCGACGCCCGTCGCCGCCACCACCAGCCAGACCGCGTTGTCGGCGGTGGTGAAGGTGATTTTCTCGACCGGCTTATTCTTGACCTCGAAGCGGGAGAGGTAGAGCCCGATCAAAGAGCTCTGGTTCTGGGAGCGCCAGATCAAGGTGGCGTTGTCGAAGCTCTCGGCTCCGCCCCACCAGTTGCCGACGTCGCGCCGGTCGTCCACCTCGAAGAGATCATGGCCGCCCCCCTGGTAATCGACCCGGATGGCGCCGACCCTGCCGCCCTTGCACCAGGCGGCGGCGTGGAGCAGGCTGAGCCGGTCGAAACGCGCGCCCTTCGCCTCGATCACCGCTTCACGGAGGAAGTAGCTGCGGGCGGGATTGGCGAAAGCGAGCACCGCTTTGCCGCCGTTCTTCGCCGGATCGGCGACCTCGAAGGGAATATTCCCGTAAATCCCCGGGCCAATGGGGAGTTTGCGCATATCGTTCTGCGGGCCCTGATCGGTCCAGCCGCCCTTGCGGTCGTCGGCGACCTCGTCGACGAGCCCCATATTGGCGGCTTTCGAGAGGTCGAATTTGACCGTGCGGTACGGGGTGAAGCGGAGCTTCAGGCTGCCGTCAAGCTGTTTCACCTTGCCGGAAGCGAGGTAGAGGCGGAGGTTGCCGGTGAGCGCGCCGTATTTGCAGACCATGGCCGGAACCGAAAATCCGGAAAGCTCCAGCTCGCCGTGCATCAGGGGGATGGTCACCTTTTCGACCGGCTGCCCCTTGGGGGAGCTCCAGAGCCAGCTGTTCTTGTCGGCTTCCAACTTCACCCGGTGCTGATAAAGACCCTTGTCGCCGCGGATGGTGAAGGTGAGATCACGGTCGAGCATCGCCCGGTTGAAGCGGAGCGAGAAGAAGCTTTCCTTGACCTCCTGCTCTTCTTTCGACGAAAGCGAAATCCGGTACTCCAGCTCTTCCGGGGATTTGACCGTCACTTCGCCCTTGAATGCAAAAGCGGCGTTCTCTTTCTCGAAGGTGTAGGTCCCCGTGAAAGTATTGCCGTTCCCTTTGGCCTGCAACCCCTTCTGGGAGGCGTAGCCCATGAAGTCGACGGTCACCTGATCGTCGGTTTTGCCGGGCTTCGCGCCCTCCAAATGGTTTTCGGCATAATCCAGCCGGTTGACGATCTGGATGGCGTTCTTCGCATCCAACTCCGCCCACGGCGTCAAAGGGGCGGCGGCCAGAGTTCCGGCAACGAAAAAAACGGCAGGTGAAAGGTGGCGAATCTTCATATTCTATGGTACTCCGGTTCAGAAATCGATTTTCAGGAAAGCGGCGTTGGTGTAAAACCTGGCGTTGTGATTGTTCCGCAACTCCTGCGGACCGACGCTTTTCGCGCTGGTGTCGAGCATCAGCTGATTGGAGCGCCCGAGGTGGCGGGTATGGGGCTGCCCCTCGTTGCCG
>JAVBRV010000291.1:0-9679 GCA_031547585.1 Victivallaceae bacterium | reverse complement strand
CACATGGTTCCGCCGAGGACGGCGAGAAGGCAGAGATTCCGTTCCCGTTCCGGCTCGTTTTCATTGCGGCAGCCGCGCCGGAAGCCGTAATAGAGCGCCGCCAGCAAGAGATATTTGAGCAGAGTATAGAGCCAGCCGGGGTAGACGCCGTAATAGGCCGCGATGCGGGTGATGTAGTCGTAACCGACCACCGGTGAAAAGCGCGGGAGGAGCACCGTGAAAAAATACCGGTACGCCTGAAAAGCCTCGCTCCACCCGGCGACGGCGAACACGGCCGCGTTCAGCAGCAGCGTCCAGACGGCGAGGACGATAAGGGTTTTCCAGCGCACCCGTCGCTCCAGAAAAAGCAGCGGCAGCCAGAAGAGGGGGATTCCTTTGGTCAACAAGGGGAGAATCAGCGCCGTTCCCGTTTGGACCGGCCGTGCTTTCAGCCAGGCGAGGGCGCACCAGGCGAGACAGAAGGCGAGCATAGGGGAGACGTTGCCGCAGTTGAATTCGTCGGCCCAGGGGGTGAATAGAAGGAGGACCATCAGCAGACACTCGGTGTAGGTCGCTTCGCCGGTGAAGCGGCGGAACAGTTTCCCCGAAACCACGACCAGGCCGAACATGGCGGCGGAAGCCAGGATCGGCCAGAGCTTCAGCGTCATATTTTCCAGCGAGAAGAGCGCCAGGGGGGTCATCACGAGGGCGGTCGGGGGCGGGTAGAAATAATTGAAGCAGGAGTTTTGCATGCGGGGATGCTGACCGGCCCAGAATTCCGCCGGGTAGCGGCTCAGCCAGGGAGTCCGGTAATAATGTTGAAGGAAAAGCGGAGTCCGAATAGCGAACATCGGTTCGAACGCCGGATTCTTCGAGGCCTCCGCCGGGTCGAACAGCGGCGTTTCGATCAGGGGATGGAAGATATTGGGTTGGCCGAAGATCTCGGGATTGAGCTTGGGGTAGAGATTTTTCCAATCTCCGGCGAGTACGGTGGAGGCGCCGAGATACCATTGCGGGGCGTCGACCGGCAGATCCGGGAAGGTGAGCGGCGCAAGTTGAGCTGGTAATTTCTCCGGCGCGGCCAGGAGAAAGAGGGGGTAGATCAAGAGAAACCAGAGCGCGGCGCAGACCGTGCATACCATGGCAAGGCGGCGCGCGGGGAGATATTTTCGAATCATGGCAGTCCGTGTTTTTCGATAATATACTTCGCGCGGGCGGGGAATGCAACAAAAAGTGGTGGGGCTTTCGCAGTGTGAAGCGGACTCTGCCCAGTGTTTTCGATAAAATCCGGTTGTGACGGCTGTTCGCCGGAAATTTCCATAAAAAGACTCCCGCTGCCGGGAGTCTTCAGGGAAGCAATCGCTATTTGTTGCTTATGGGGTTGAGAACGATGCCGTCGCCATAGATGGCGCTTTCGATGGAGATGCCGAAGAAAGTATGGTAATAAACATTTTTGCTGTTCTTCCCGGTGGTGGGGGTGCGCAGCGAACCGCAACCGGTGAGGGTCACCAGAAAGGTGGCGACAGCAACGAGAAGCAGAATTTTTTTCACTTTTTCGTCTCCTTTTTTTAGCAGAGAGTCCACTTTTGAAACCGGTTCCTTCTATAAGAAGATATTCCCATATTGAAATTTCGTCAAGTGAATTCCAGTAAAAAATGAGGAAATATATGGCGGGAGTTGAACCGGAATCTTTGAATTGTGCTATACTCCGATGGTTTGTCCTATTGCGGAAAATCTGAGGAGTGTGTATATTGTAACCAGGTTTCAAATTCATGGGATCATTTCATTATGTTTCTCCGGTTCCATATCGGCGGCACGGATTACCGCCCGGCGATCGTCCACCTTCACCGGCGGTTCTTTTATCATGGCGGGAATCATATGCACCGCCACCCCGCATACCACTTCATCCTGGTGTCGCAGGGGGATTGCGAACTGCTCCAGCCGGGATTGGGGCCCATCCCTTGCCCCCTCCACTCGCTGATCGTCATCAACCCGGAGTTCGAACACGACTTCCGGACCGGCCATGAAGGCGTCGAACACAGCTCCATCGTCTTCCGCCTCGAAGACCAATACGGGCACTCCTGCACCGAACAGTTGAGGCGCTTTTTCGATCCGGCGGCCCCGGCCGAACGATGCCGGGTGATTCCTCTATCGGAACCGGAGGCGGATTCCTTCCTCGCCCGGCTGAACCTGGCCATCGCCCTCAGCGAAACCGGCGGATTCGCCGCCGAATGCGCCGTCGCCGAGCTCCTGACTCACTGCCTTCGGAGCGCCTGCCCGGAGCACTTCGAATCGCCGGGCCGGGGGCGCAAAGAGAAGCTCGCCGCCGCCGTCCGGCTGTTGATCGAGCAGAGCCTCCGCACCCCCGACTGTTCGCTGGCCCGGTTGGCGCGCCAGCTGCATCTGCACCCCAACCACCTCAACGCCGTCTTCCGGGAGATCGAGCACCTGCCGATCGGCGAATACCTGATCCGGCGGCGGCTCCAGCGCGCCACTGAAATGCTGGCCGCCGGGAACCGCCCCAAAGAGACCGCTTTCGCTTGCGGGTTCCAGTCGCAGAACTACTTCTGCCGCCTCTTCCGGCAGCGGCTCGGCTGCTCGCCCTCCGATTATCAAAACCGCAGTGAAGGAATATAGACATGACACTTATTCGGGGAATTTCCACTCTCGGCTGTCCGGAACTCAATCTGCCGGAGGCCGCCGCGCTGGCCGACCGCTTCGGTTTCGACCGCCTCGAATTGCGCGCCCTCTCCGGCGACTGCCGTCTCGCGGCGCATCTCGCCGAACCGGTCAACCGCGAAGCCCTGAAACGGCTCGCCCCCCGCGTCACCCTCTTGGGCAGCGGCTTCGGGCTCTCCGGCGACGGCGGCAACTTCCGCGAACTGGAGGAACTTTCGGAAGTCGCCGACGAGTTCGGCATTCCCTTTCTCCGGGTGTTCGGCGGCATCCCTTTCGAGCAACCGCTCGACGATGAGGTCATTGCCCGTACCCATGCTCACCTCGAACGCTTCCGCAAGCTCGCGCGCCGCTGCCGTCTCGCGCTCGAAACCCATGACGGCTACGCCTCCGCCCGGCGTACCGTGGAGCTCTTCGAGCGCCTCGGCTTCCCGCTGCCCGTGGTCTGGGACGCGCACCACACCTGGGCCGCCGGCGGCGAAACCTTCGCCGAAAGCTATGAGCTTATCGCGCCGCACCTCATCGAAGTCCATATCAAGGACAGCCGTTCCGTAAACGGCAAGCGCGAAGGCACCCTGCCGGGGGAGGGGGACGTCCCCGTCCCGGAGCTCCTGAAGCTGCTGGCGGCGAAACAGTTCCCTCACCCCGTCATCTTCGAATACGAGAAGCTCTGGGAGCCGGCCCTGCCGCCTCTCCCCGAAGCCCTCGCGGCATTCAACAGGAATTGGCTCCATGACTGAAAAACGCATTCTGTTCCTCAATGACTCCCCGACGCTCGCGGAGTTGCTCTGGTGTGACCGCGCCCGGGAACGGGCCGCGCGCTATGGCTTCCGGGTGGAGATTCCCGAAGCCGAAAAACCCGACTGGCCGCGCCTCCTCGCCGAAGCCGACGGCGTCATCACCAGCTGGGGCTCCCCGGTATGCACCCCGGAGCTCCTGGCCCATGCCCCCCGGCTCCGCATCTTGGGGCACGCCGCGGGTTCGGTGGCGGCGGTCACCCGCGCCGAAACCTACGATCTTGATCTCGCCATTCTCACCGCCAACGCCATGATGGCGGTCACGGTCGCGGAGTGGTCGCTGCTCATGACCCTCATGGCCCAGCGAAAACTCCCTCTTTACGCCAAACTCCGCGCCGGGGAGCGCTGCCGGTGGGAGAACCGCCACGACTTCCGCGACCTCGGCTCCACCAGGATCGCCGTCTGGGGCATGGGGGATATCACCCGGGCCTACCTCCAACGGCTGCGTCCCCTCGAACCGGGCGGCGTCATCGTCTATTCGCGCCACGCCGACGAGGCCGAACTCGCCGAGCTCGGCGCCACCCGGGCCGCCGCCTTCGAGGAGCTGCTGGAGAATGCCGACATCCTTCACTGCCTCGCCGGCATGACGCCCGCCAACTGCCGCCGCCTCGGCGCGCCCGAGCTGGCCCGGATGAAGGACGGTGCCACCGTCATCAACGCCGGACGCGCCCGGTTGATCGACAATGAAGCCTTGTTCCGCGAAGTGCAAAGCGGGCGGCTGAACACTATTCTCGACGTCTTCGAGGAGGAGCCGCTGCCGGAGGACTTCCCCTTCAACGACCTCCCCAACGCGATTCTGACGCCGCACGCCGCCGCCGCTTCCGGGCGGGAGCGCTATGTGCCGTACCTTCTCGACCAGTTCGATCGCTTCTTCCGCGGCGAAACGCCGGAGGGATTGGTCGATAAACAGCGTTATTTCACCATGACCGATGAAACCTGCGGTAAATGAAAGGAATTTTCGCCATGATTCAGCTCTCCAACGACGCCCTCTGGAACGAGGTCAGAGAGCGGCTTGCCGCCGCTCCGGAACACCTCGCCGAACTGCGGCGGCTGGCCGACCTCCGCCTTCACGGCCCCCTCTACGCCGTCACCGATAAAACCGTGCCGACGCCGAGCGGCGATCCGCATGACTACGCCAGCTTCGCCAAGTACAACTGGCCCGATCCGGCCAATCCCGGCCGGTGGATCAACCGCGACGGCGAACGGAACCCCCTGGCCGACGAATACGATTCGCCGCGCCAGCTGCAATTCTTCCTTGCGGTCACCACGCTGACCGGAGCCGCCCGCCTCACCGGCGAAGCGGCCTACGGGGAGAAGGCGGGTCTCCTCCTCCGGCGCTGGTACCTGGAGCCGGAAACCCGGATGAATCCGCACCTTCGCCACGCCCAGCTCTGTCCCGGCGAGCGCGACGGCGCCCCCTGGGGCATCATCGACACCCACTTCCTGACGGAAGTTCTGGAAGCGGTGCGTTCGCTCGAATTCAATCGCGAGTGGCGTCCGGAGCACCTCGCCGGGCTTCAGAATTGGTGCCGCGAATACCTCGCCTGGCTCCTCGAAGACGCCGCCGCCCGGCTCGAGCGCAAAAACACCAACAATCACGGCACCTGGTACGACGCCCAGGTGGTCACCCTCATGCTCTTCACCGGCGATGAGGAGGGGGCGCGGCGGCACCTCCTCGAAGTTTCGCTCCCCCGCCTCGACGGACAGCTCTCCCCCGACGGCAGCCTGCCCGAGGAGACCCGGCGCACCCTGGGGTTATTCTACAGCTACTTCAACCTCTTCGGCTGGAGCTGGCTGGCCGCCTACGGCAAACGGCTCGGCGTCGATGTCTGGAACCACTCGAACCGCAACGGCGACACCCTGAAAAAAGCCTGCGACTGGATGCTGCCGCACTTTTTCCGCGAGAAACGCTGGCCCTACCAGCAGATTCACGCGCGTCCGCGCGACATCGAATACTGCCGCCTCTTCGCGCTGGTCGAACCCGTGGACGACAATCCGCGCATCGCCGAGTGGATGCGCGAAACCAAGGTGAACCCCATCTGGCGGCTTCCGGCCTTCATGACCGACGACGACTGGCAGCAGCTCCCCCAGGAAGAGATCGACCGCGAATGAACTATCTCAGTTGTGTGGTTTAACGACGGTTCTCGCTGGGGCGGCCCGCCCCAGACCCTCCGGCGGGCTCCGCCCTGCACCCGCAAGGGTTACCACCCTTGACCCCAGTACTCGGGGGGAACCTCCAAACGGCATCAGTCGGCCACTCTCCCCGCTTTTTTGCGGGGAGAGGGCAAGCGACTGAAACCGTTTGGCGCCAGGGGGCTCCGCGCCCCCTGGACCCTCGGCAGGACGGGGGGTCCTGCACCCTGGCCGACTTAGGTCGGCCGACTCTCGCAGGCGGTAGAAACGTTATAGAAGAAATCAAACATTACAGAGCCGGCAACACCATCGGCAGTCCGACCAGTCCGACTTGTCCGACCCGTCCGACAGAGTCGGCCGCCAATACGGGTTAGACCCTTTTACATAACCAAAACGTCGTTTCGTCAAACATCTGCAAACTCTTACCGCGGCGGAGCAGTGCTTCCGCGGACGTGAAGAATATTGGGTATCGGTATGGCTCCGCCGGGAGTCCCCTCTTCCCCCTTGATGCGGGCGAGGAGTTCGGCGAAGGCGCGCCGGGCGATGGCCCGGTAGTCGAATTCCAGCGTGGTGTGCGGCGGGTCGAGGTATTCCGAAATGTAATCGATCTCATAGGTAACCAGCGATACATCCTCCGGAATCCGCCGCCCGGAGCGCCGGATGCAGGTCGCCGCCGGTATCGCCAGGTGTTGGTGAATCATGAAAACGGCGGTGATTCCCCGGTCAAGGAGCGGCGGAATTACTTCGTCGAGCGAAACGTCGTTCGGAACAATGACATCTTCGGCCTCCGTCAGCTTCAATTGTTCCGCCGCTTTCAAAAATTCCCGGCTGCCGCGATGCCGGCCCCGTTCGGAACGCTTGATTTCCATGCAGCACACCCGGGCGATCCGGCGGTGTCCGAGCCCGGCCAGATGCTCCAGCACCCGCCGGTTCCCATCGTGCGAATCGGGATCAACCGAACAGATGTTTTCCAACCCCAAGCCGTAACCGTTGACGATCACAAGAGGTTGGCTGGAGAGTTTCCCCCAATCCCGGGCGATTCCGTCGGCGTAGCTGATCGCAATCACCCCGTCGCAGAAGTATTCGTTGATCAGGTCGAGATTTTCCTGGTCGAGGCTGACGTAGGCGAGGTTCAGGCGCGTTCCCTCCTCCTGCAATGCCTTCAGCGTCACGGTGTTGAAAACTCCGCCGCGTTCGCCTAGGATGGCGATGCGGGAACGGTGGTTGCGGGCAAGGTTGCGGTAGTTCAACCGGTGCGCCATCTCCCATACCCGGGCGCGCAATTCCGGGGCGACCTCCGGCTTCCCGGCAAGCGCCCGCGAAGCCTGTGATTCGGAGCAGCCCAGCTCCCGCGCCAATTCGGCCAGTGTGACTTTCTTCCACATGCCGTAACTATAATTCGAACGAACTGTTTTTACAAGCAAGCTTGCGGATTCTTGCGGCGAATATCATCCTTTTCCTCTTGCCTTTCGCTTTCCGTTACAGTATAATTAGTACCATGCGGCAACCGTAACGGAGAAAACATATGAAGCGTTTTTTCACCCTCATCGAACTCCTCGTAGTAATCGCCATCATCGCCATTCTCGCGGCGATTCTGTTGCCCGCCTTGAATCAGGCGCGGGCGCGGGGGCAGGCCACGAAATGCACCTCGAACCTGAAGAGCCTCGGCAACGCGGCGCAGTTCTACAGCGACGCCGCCCGGGGATTCCTGCCGCCGGTGCACAGTAACGATTGGGCAGTCTGCTGGTACAATGCCGGCGACGGCCGCTATATCGATTACCTCCGTTACTTTACCGGGAATCCATCGATTGTTTACTGGAACATGCACGTTCCCACGCGTTTTCTCTGCCCCATGGTCGACACCTACGCCAACAAATTTATCCAGACCGATTCCCGGTATTACGGCGAGGTCCGCATGAGCTTCTACGGCATGAACGCGGAGGAGATGCTGCCCTTGCCCGGCGGCTTCAACGGGCACATGCCGGGACGGGTGGCGCAACCCTCTGCAAAACTTCTCCACCTTGAAACCAACAATCCCAACGCGGCCGCGGCAAGCAATGAGGGGAATTGGAATGTCTTGCGCGACAATTCCGCACTGACCGCCGCCCGGGGCGTGACCTACGCGCACGGCAGGCGGGCCAATGTTCTCTTTTTCGACGGGCGGGTGGCCGGGGTCGATTACCCGACGTTGTATAACACTTACCATACCAATAATAACTGGAAGCCCTACACGAAATGAGACGCTTTGCTCTTCTTCTTGCGCTATTCTCCCTTTCCCTGACCGCCGATACGGTCTGGCGCCTGGACTCCGAACAAAATCTCAACGCGGGCCGGATCCTGTTCTGGAACGCCGAGGGCAACGCCTTTGAGCGCCGAATCTCCAATACGGTGAAGACCCCTGCCGGGGAAAACAGCTTGGAGCTTACCTTGAAAGAGCCGCCCACGGGAGCCGCCGCCCACGCCAAGCAGGTTTGTTTCCTGTATAAAAAGGCGGTGGAGCCGGGAACCCGCTTCCGCTTGACTTTCGCCTATCGCGGCACGGTTCCGGGCAAGATCGACTTCGTGACCGCCCAGGCGGCGGCTCCCTTTCAGCCGCTGGCGAAGCGGGCGGGGAAAACCCTCGCCGTGACCGCCGAATGGCAGACGGTTTCGCTTGAATTTTCCACCACGCAGGCGTTCGAACCGCCCTTGGCCATGCCCCGCCTGATGGTGGGGATGTATCCGGCGGGGGGGAAACTCTATATCGGACCGGTCCGGCTGGAGGAGGTGAGCCGGGTGATCTCTTTCGCACCGAAAAGCGGGTGGCTGCTCAGCCGCGATGCCGCCGCCGGGCCCGGGGTGATTCCGGTCGGGGCGGAAACCATAACCTTGCAGGACAGCGCTTTCGATCTCTCCCCCGACAAGAAGGCTCCGGAACGCAGCTCCGCCTGGCTCTATCAGACCTTTGAACGGGAGGAGGCGGGGATCCTCCAGCTCGGCATGGCGGCGGACTGGTGGTTCGAGTGCTGCGTCAACGGAAAAAAGGTCTACGAGACGAAGGAAGGCAACCTGTCGCATCGCTTCCGGCCGGAGGACCATGTCTTCAACTTCGAGGCGAAAAAAGGCGCCAATCTCCTGGCCGTCCGGGTGCTGGCCGGGTCCGGCGGCTGGAAGTTCGCCTGCGGAAAAGTCGCCTATGTGGAGAATCCGGAAGAGAGCCGGACCGTGCGTATTACCGCCGATGAGCGTTACCGCCCCCTCAACGCGGAGAAGCTGCTGATTCAAAAAGGAACCGCCCTCGACTTTTCGGAGTTGACCGGTAAACGCCTCCCCGCCGGGAGCTTCGGCCGGGTGATCGTCAATCCCGAAGGGAAGCTTGCCTTCGAGCGGCGTCCCGCCGAACCGGTGCGCTTTCTCTCTTTCAATTTCGCCATCAGCTATTGGCGGCTGAACGTTCATACCTGGACGAAAGCCGATATCGAACGCTTCGCCGACGCCGTCGCCAACCAGGGCTACAATCAGGTGCGGATTCACTATCTCGACCGCTTTCTCCTCGGTTGGAAAGTGCACGATCGCCCCCACCGCAGCCTGGCGGAAGCCGGACTGCCCCTCACGGCCGACAAGATCGAATTCGACCGTGGCAACCTCGACCGCTGGGAGTACATCGCAGCCTGTTTCAAGGAACGCGGGATTTACCTCAATATCGACCTCATGAGTGCTCCCACCGGTTATTCGATGGCCTATCAGGCCCAGGATGGAGAGGGAGTCAAGGCCGAACTCTTCTTCAACCCGGAATACCGGGCTCACTGGCGCGCCGGCGCGGAATATCTTCTCACCCGGGTGAACCCCTACACCCGAACCGCCCTCAAGGACGATCCATCGGTCGCCTTCATCAACTTTTTGAATGAACAGGATTTGCGGATGAGTTCCAAGGAGCTGATGGCGAAATTCACGATTCCCTTCCGGAACTGGCTGCAGAAAAAGTACGGTCCCGCGGTATCGGGTCCCTTCGAGATCGACGAAGCGATGCTGCGGAGGGGCGACGTCCGGGCGGCGGACGCCGGA
Organism: Victivallaceae bacterium; assembly: GCA_031547585.1. Lineage (GTDB taxonomy): Bacteria > Verrucomicrobiota > Lentisphaeria > Victivallales > Victivallaceae > Victivallis. The sequence goes on along the minus strand of JAVBRV010000291.1, from coordinate 50 downwards.
ACCTTCCTCCAGGAAACCATGACGGAGATGACCGGCTGGTTTCTCGCCCA
>JAVBRV010000071.1:0-3648 GCA_031547585.1 Victivallaceae bacterium | reverse complement strand
GGATGTGAGGGAACTCGTTTGCGGCAGCAAACGAGCGAAGGCACAAGAGTGCCGAAGCCGAACGTAGTCGAGCGAAGGCCTCGCCGTCTGAGAGTCGCTGCACAGCAGCGAAAGTGAGATCGCGCTAGCGATCGTTACGATCCGGAATCGGGGTCGCCCTTAGCTGCGCGTCTCTGCCCAAGGGCGGGGGTGGTTTCAGGAGGGGAGTAAGGCCCCTCCTGACTCCCATAGCACAATACGTATATTGCGCTGGGAGCCGCCGGACAAGTCCGGCAGTCGGCGAGGGAGAAGCCGGGAGTGAAAAGCAAAAAGAGCCAAAAACTATGAGCGCAACTTTATCTTCTTTACGTACCGCCGGGCGGTTCATCATCACGGCCCACCGCGGCGCTTCGTACGAAAACCCGGAGAACACGCTGCTTTCGATGGAGAAGGCGGTGGAGGCGGGGGCGGACCTGATCGAGTTCGACTTGCGGGCGAGCCGGGAGGGGGTTCCGGTGCTGCTGCACGATGAGACGGTGGACCGGACCTCCGAGGGGCACGGCCGCCCGGAGGAGCTGCCGCTGGCGGAGCTGAAACGGCTGAACTTCTCCTACTTCCGCCACCACGGGCGGCTGGAGAAACCTTGCTGCGAACGGATGGAAATCCCGACGTTCGAGGAGGTGCTGGAGCGTTTCGGGGGGCGGGTGTGCATGAACATCCAGACCTACGCCCGGACCGACGAGGTGCTGACGACGATCTGCTGCCTGTTCGAAAAGTATGACATGCACGACCGGGGCTTCCTCACGGTCTACCCGGAGACGGCGGAGAAGGTGCGGCGGATTGCCCCCGACATCGAACTCTGCCTGACGCCGGGGTGGAAGGAAAGAACCGCCCCCGAAAATCTGCGCCTCTGCCGCGATTGGAGCTGCCGCTTCGTTCAGCCGGTGCGCGAATTCGTGACGCCGGCGACCTTTCAGCTTTGCCGCGAACTCGGGCTTACCAGCAACGTCTTCTTCGCGGACGATCCGGCGCTGATGCGCGAACTGGCGGCGATGGGGGCCGACGGCGTCCTCACCAATCGCCCGGAACAGCTTTGCCCAGAGCTTATCCCTGAATAAGCCAAAATGTTCTGATTTGCGGCGAAACGCCATTCGTTCGCCCGCTAAAATCGCCGATACCTCCAGTATCGTCAATTTTATCAGGCTTCGCGACTGACATTTCGGCGCGGCATCATGACATTTCTTTATTCAGAGATAAGCTCTCAGCGCTTTGAGCGCTTCTTCTCGGCTTTGCAATTCCCCGGCGAGCTGACGCTCGTAGAGGTCGTCGAGCAAGGGTTTAAAGGCGGGGCCGGGGGTGAATCCGGCGGCGATGAGGTCGCGCCCGGTGATGAGGGGCGGTTCGGGGTCGAGCCGCCCTTTGTATTCGTTCAGCTTGTCGAGAAGGAAGACGAAGCCTTCGAGAAAACCGTGACAGGCGAGGCAATCCAGCCGGTGGAGTTCGAGCTCGGTGGAGAACCCCGGCTCGGCCAGCAGGCGGCGGAGCTTCCCTTCGCGCATATCGCGAACCGCCGCAAAACGCATATGCTGCCGGATGGCATGGAGAATAGCGTCGCGGTCGTCGTTGGCGAAACGGAGGCGGTCGAGCAACTGCTTCGCCGGCTCCTCCCCGGCGACTTCGTGGCCGCTGAAACGGATACGCCCGGTGTCGTCCACGGTCCGCGTAACCGGTTTGCCGAGATCATGCAAAAGAACGCTCCAGGCGAGGCGGAGGTCGGGCGCGGCCATGTGGCGCAGCATCAGGAGCGTATGCACCCAGACGTCGCCTTCGGGGTGAAATTCGGGCGGCTGGGTCACGCCGATAAGAGCGGCGACTTCGGGGAGAAGGACATCGAGAAGCCCGGTCTCCTGCAACAGCAGCATGGCCCGTTCGGGGTCGGGACCGGTGAGCATGCGGTTCAGCTCCTCGCGAACCCGTTCCGCCGAGAGTTCGGCACAGCGCGGCGCCAGTTCCCGGATCGCCCGGAAGGTCGCCGGGTCAAGCCGGAACCCCAGCCGCGCCGCAAAGCGCACGGCCCGCAGCATCCGCAGATAGTCTTCGGCAAAACGGTCGTGCGGCACCCCCACCGTGCGGAGAATGCCCTGTTCCAGGTCGTCCACGCCGCCCGTGACGTCGGCCACCGCCCCCAGGCGCGGATCGTACCAGAGCGCGTTGACGGTAAAGTCGCGCCGGAGCATGTCGTGCTCCAGAGAATCGGTGTAGCGCACGCTCTCGGGGTGACGTCCGTCAAGGTAGTTGCGCTCCTCGCGGGCGGTGGCGATCTCGAGCGAAATCCCGTCCACCGTCGCCAGCGACACCCCGAAGCTCGCCCCGACCGTCTTCACCTCGGCAAACAAAGGAGTCAGCTCCTCCGGGCGGGCGTCAGTCACCAGGTCGAAGTCGTCAGGAACCCGTCCCAACAGAAGGTCGCGCACCGAGCCCCCCACCAGTCCGGCCTTGAAACCGGCTCCGTGCAGAACCTCCGCCGCCTTCAGCGCCGCCAGGAACCCCGGCTTCGCCGAGGCGAATTGCACCGGGTGCAACCGCATACGTCAGAAACCCTTAACCGCCATGACGAATTCGCCGAAGGAGCTGACCTCGAAGTCGAACGTCTCCTCCCCCGGGTCGCCGAAGCCGTACCGCGCCAGCGCCCGCCGGAATCCCGCCCGGCGCGCCGCTTCGAGGTCAGTATAGTTGTCGCCGAACATCCAGCAGCTTGAACTCTCAAAGCCGTATTCACGCTGAAGCAGAAACAACCCATCCGGCTCCGGCTTCATCGCGCAATTCGCGTCGCCGCCCAGAATGGCGCGGAAGTACCCCGCCACCCCCAGCTTCTCCAGAATCCGCACGGACGCCGCGGTCGGCTTGTTCGACAGCACCGCCAGCGTAATCCCCGCCTCCTGGAGCTCGCGCAAGCCCGCCGACACTCCCGGATACAGCGCCGTCGAATCCACCAGGTGATCCGCGTAGTACAGCTTCATCCGCCGCACCGCCTCATCGAAATCCACCTCGGCGTCGGCCACCGCCCGCCGCACCAGCGTCTGCACCCCGTTGCCGACGAACGAGACCACCCGTTCCACCGCCAGCGGCTCCAAACCCATCGTGCCGCGCATGTAATTCACCGCGCCCGCCAAATCCCGGCGCGAATCGATCAGCGTGCCGTCCAAATCAAAAACAATCAGTTTTACCATCGTTATATTCCTTTATTTACGCGATATACGTTTTGACATCGTGGGAATTGGGCGGGGCCAGTCACCGAGGCCGACGGTCGGCCCCCGCCCAAACCCACCCCCGCCCTTGGCAGAGACGTGATGTGACAGGGCCGATCCTTCGCCGACTGCCGGACTTGTCCGGCAGCTCCCAGCGCGATATACGTATTATGCCGTGGGAGTCAGGAGGGGCCTAACTCCCCTCCTGAAACCACCCCCGCCCGTGGGCAGAGACGTGATGTTACAGGGCGACCCCGATTCCGGATCGTAGCGGTCGCTTTCGCGACCTTACTTTCGCTGCTGCGCAGCGACTCTCAGACGGCGAGGCCTTCGCTCGACTACGTTCGACTGCGTCGCATTCGCTCCTTGCTCGTTTGCTGCCGCAAACGAGTTCTCTCACATCCGCTCGCGGCGCTTGCCG
>JAVBRV010000203.1:0-13731 GCA_031547585.1 Victivallaceae bacterium | reverse complement strand
CTCTCCCGTTCCCGCCTCTCTACCCCCTCTCCCCTCCCCCCCCCCCACCCCCCCCCCCCCCCCCCCCCCCCCCCCCCCTCCCGCGACGGACTTATTTTTCGAAGGTTTCGACTTCCCAGAGGGAGAAGCCGTGTTGGGTGGCGCGGGTTTTGCAATTGATGCGGAGGTAGCGTGCTTCCTGGGGGGGGAAGGTGGCTTCTTCGACGGCGTTGGGTTTGCCGTCGGTTTTGGTGAAGACGTCGTCCCAGGTTTCGCCGTCTTTGGAGAGCTGGATGGCGTATTCTTTGCCGGCGGCCGCTTCCCAGCGGAGGGTCACCCGGCCGATGGTGCGGGGGGCGGTGAAATCGAGTTGCAGCCACTGGTTGTCCTTATGGGCCGAGGACCAGCGGGTTTTCAGGTTCCCATCGATGGCCATGGCGGGGGAGTATCCGGCTTTTTCCTGTGAGCTTGCGGTGGCTTCGACGCCGATAACGGGGGCGTACGCTTCGACTTCCCAGAGGGAGAAGCCGTAATGGGTGGTGCGGGTTTTGCACTCGATCCGGATGAAACGTGCTTTGCGGGCGGGGAAGGTGATTTTTTCGACCGCGCCGGATTTGCCGTCGGTTTTGGTGAAGACGTCGACATAGTTTTCGCCGTTCTCCGAGAGCTGAACGGTGTAGGCTTTGCCCGCCGCCGCTTCCCAGCGGAGGACGATCCGGCCGAGTTCGCGGACTTCGCCGAGGTCGATCAGCAGCCACTGATTGTCCTGGCGCTCCGACGACCAGCGGGTATTCCCTTTGCCGTCAATGGCGCGTTCGGGGGCAAACGTTGCGTTCTCCTGCGAGCTCGCCGTGACTTTCGCGCCCACTGCGAAGTTGACCGGATCGGCAGCCATGGCGACGGCTGCGGCGGAAGCGAAGAAAAAAACAAAAAACGATTTCATTAACGTCCTCCTGAGGTTGACTTCCATACAATAACACAAACTGTTGAAAAATGCAACCTTTCCTCGGAGTCAAATACTAAGTAATACAGTTGATATGAACTTTTTAAAAATAAACGGAATTTTTTTCAATTGGGGTATTGAAAAATCGGCCATCTGAAGTTATTATAAACTCAAAGAGAACAAATATAGATATAGTAATACAGATTATGATAACTTCAGCCGTGCGAAAAATCAGAGTGCAGGATGTGGCGGATGGTTTGCGGCGCGAAATCGGCGAACGCAAACTTGCCGAGGGTACGCCGATCATGTCCACCCGCGAACTGGCCGAGCATTACCGGGTGTCGACGCTGACGGCGGATCGGGCGATCGGCCGGCTCGTCGACGAGGGGCTGCTGTACCGGGTGCGGGGCAGCGGCACCTATGTCAAGGGAGCTGCGGAAGTGCGGCGAGACTACAAATTGGCGGTTGGCTTGGCCAGCGAGATGAAGTTCGCCAATGACTCGCTGCGCAACTATACCGAGTGTTCGCTGAATTACTTTCGCAATCACCGGGCGGAGGTGCAAGTCATTCCGTACTGCGACCTCAGCAATCCGGAGATCATGAAGCGCGAGTTCGGGCATCTGGATGGAGTTCTCCTGTCGGGGGCCTGTCATGATGAAAAAACCGAGGAAATTCTGCTCGGTTTCGGCTATCCGGTGGTGATGTTTCAGCGGGATTACATCGTCGACAGTCCGTTTCACCAGGTGACCTGGGATTACCGGTCGGCCTATCGCGATATCATCTGCCGGGCCGGAGAGCCGGCGAGCCGCCGGTTCCTGGTGATCTATGAGTCCCACCGGAACGGCAAGTTCCGCGCGGAGAAGTTCATCGAAATGCTGCTGGCGACAGGCGTGCGGGAGGAACAGATCGAGCGGCTGGAAGCCGATTGGACGGCCGGATGTGAAATGGCCAACTACAAATTGGCCTCGCAGGCGGCAAAACAGCTCCGGGGGAAGCTGGTGTTTTCCAGCTCCGATATTCTCAGCGTCGTCCTGCTGAACGCCTTCGACGCCGCCGGGTTGGAAGCGTGCCGGGATTATGAGTTCGTCAGTTGCGATAATCTGGAGGATTACGGCTTCAACCCATTCGGCGAACCCCGGATGACCACGGTCCACCACCCTTGGATCCAAGCGGCGGAAGCGGCGGCGAAACTGCTGCTGGAGCGGATCGAACACCCGTCGCCGCATACCCATATCATCAAAATCGCCACCGATCTGGTTGTAAGGCAAACCGGATTAATGAATTGAAACAGAAGGAAATGAAAAATGACACACGGAAACAGAAATTCATTTACGCTGATAGAGCTTTTGGTTGTTATTGCCATTATCGCGATTCTCGCGGCCCTGTTGCTCCCGGCGCTGAATAAAGCGCGCGAGCGCGGCAAAGCGGCCTCCTGCATCGGCAACCTCAAGCAGATGAGCGCCAATTTGCTGATGTACGCCGAAAACTACCGGGGTTGGGCGCCGGTTCAGAAGACTGCCACCGACAGCTGGTACGGCGAATACCTGCGGTCGAAAAAAATCGATTATACCCTGGGGCCGGAGAAAATCATGCTGTGCCCGGCACAGAATACGCCGAGGAAAAACTATTGGGAGGTCAACTATATGGCCAATCAATATCTCACGGCGCAGCATGGAGTCGATAAAACCTATAAACTCCTGGGGGCCACGGCGACGCCGTCGCAAACTATGCTGCTGATGGATAGCCCGAACGATCATATGCGAGTCATCAACCCGTGGGCCACCGGTTTCACCACGACGATTCTGTTCGAATCCACCCGCCATAACGGCGCCGCCAATGTCGCTTATATCGATGGTCATACGGGAGCGCTGCAGAGGGGGACCTTGCGGGAGTATCGCGCCATCGTCGGCGTCGCCCCTTGGTATCACCCATTTTTCCGGCCCGGAAAACCTTGATAGAGGAGAACATCGTGAAACATAAAATTTGCTTTATCGTTGCCATCCTTGTGCCGTTCATGCCGGTTCGCGGAGAAGAGGTCGGTCGGGTCTATGACCTCAAGCCGGAAATTCTGCGCAAAGCCCCCGGAGTCACGCTCAACAACAGCCTGAAGATCGTCGCCGGTTCGGGGAAGCAGGTCATTTTCGACGTCGGCAAAGACCTCGAACGCAACGCGTCGTGCTATTTGAACGCCAGGGAGGGCGGCTTGCTGAATGGCGGCAGGCTGGGGCATATCACCCACCTGGTGGGCGACATTGAACTCTTATCCGGTTCGCCGCTCACCATCGGCATTCAACTGGTTGACTCCGCCGACGTCCGTACCTGGGCCGGTTTATCTTTGGAGAAAGGGCGGCCGGTCCGGATTGAACGCGCCTTATATGATGTCAAGGCGTTCAACCGGGAGTCGGTGAAGCAGTTGCGCATTTTGAGCACGCATCCGCCGGCTTCCCCCTATAAATACCGGATCAATACATTGCAGCTGGAATTCCGCCCGGAAACGCTGTTGAAGCCGCTTCTGGACCAGCTTGGCGAAACCATCTCCGGCTCCGGCGGCGACCGGATTGACCAGTGGAGAATTCAGCTGGTGGAAGCGGCGGAGAAGGTGAAGGGCGACCGCTTTTTATATGACGACGCAATCGGCTTTATCCGGCTCTGTGACGAGATCAAAAGGGAATTGAATGCTTTGCAGCGGGCAAGCGCCATCCGCCCGGTGGTGGAGCGGACCGGCAAGGGGTACGGAGTCGGCGTCGCCGACTCCATGACTTCGGTTTTCCTGACCGAAGCGCCTTTCCGCATGAAACCGGCGGACCGGGTTTCCCTCGGAATGGCCGGGAATGAATACGAAAGCTTCCAGGTGGTGGTCTGCGCCACGGAAAAGGACTTGAGCGGAGTCACCGTGCGGCTCGATGATCTGACCGGCCCGGACGGCGGGAAAATCACCGCTTCGACGGCGGTCGTCGGCCACTCCGAAACCAAACCGGTCACCTATCCGGCGGTCTATACCGGCTATTACCCCGATTTCATCATTGAATACCAGAAAAGCGCGGACGTCAAAGCCGGTGAAACGGTTCCCTTCTGGGTTCGCCTGAAGACCCCGGCGGGGGCGAAGCCGGGAATCTACACGGGTACTGTCGAGGTGACGGGGAAGGACCTCGTTCCGCACCGTTTCCCGGTGGAAGTCCGGGTCTACGGTTTTTCGCTGCCGGAGGGCGCCGTGCTCTCCTCGATCTTTGAATTCTACGAAGAACAGATGTTCAAGCTGTACCGGGTGCGGGATGAGGCGAAGAAACAGGAGCTCCGGCGCAAGCTGGTCGAATTTGCCGCCTCCTACAAAATCTCGTATGACCATCTTTACCGCTGGCCCGGTCATCATGAACCGGAGTTCTATGAGATCTGGAAAAAACAGAACGAAGAAGGCCTGCTGAAAAGCTTTACGATCGTCAACGCCGTGTTTCCGGATAAGGATAAAAACGTCGACAACCCCGATGCGCCGCCGGTGAATGAACTGCTGGAGCGGCTGCGCAAGCATTTGAACCAATGGCTCCCGGTGGCGAAGGAGTACGGCTTCGCCGACAAGGCCTATCTCTACTGCTTCGATGAAGGCCGCTCCGACCGGGTCAAGGTGCGGGTGGTCAAAATCATCAAATCCGAGTATCCGAGCCTGAAGATCATGACGACTATCGCCTTCAAGAATACCGGGGACCCGATGCTGCCCTATATCGACGCCTGGGTGCCCATCGCCGGACGTTTCATCAGCGACCCCGGGATGGTGAAGGAGCTGCGCCGGCAGGGCAAGGAGGTATGGTGGTATGTCTGCAACTTCCCGCGTCCGCCGCACCCGACCTTCCTGCTGGAAGTTCCGGCGGCGGTTCCCCGGGTCCTGATGGGGGCCATGGCGGCCAAATACCGGCCGGATGGTTTCCTCTTCTGGAGCCTTTTTACCTGGCGGCTCGGAAACCCCGCCCCCGTGGCTTTCGGCCCGAGAACCGCTTGGAACCCAGCCTCGGCCAACGAAGACAGCGGCGACGGGAATCTGTTGGTTCCCGGCCGGAATCAACAGCTGCTGCCGACGATCCGGCTGGAAAACTACCGCGACGGTATCGAAGACCTCCACTACTACGAATTGCTGAAAAAGGCCGTCGCCGAAGCCGATCCCCAAAACGCCAAACTGCTGGAAATCCCGGCCGCACTGGTAAAAAACAGCCGCGAATACACCACTGACCCCGAAGCCATCCGCGCCTGGCGACAAGCCATGGCTGAAGCGATTGAATCCTTAAAGACTTCCCCCTGAGGGTCCAGCAAATGAGGCGCGGCCAACGGCCGCGCCTTATCTCGCTAACATTGTTTGGGGCAGTTCGCGGGCAACGTTTTAGTGGGGTGGCGAGAGACGATGAGCTGTGACGGTCGGCCCACACGGAGGAGCACGGAGCTACACGGCGCGGGCTTTGCCCGCAACTCAACGCAAAGGCAGTTTGCAAACAATGTTTTTGGTTATGTGAAAAAGGTTTAACCCGCATTGGCGGCCGGCTCTGTCGGACGGGTCGGACAAGTCGGACTGGTCGGACTGCCGAAATGCTTGAATTTCAAAGTAATCAAGCGATAGTAGTACGGCGCGGGCTTTGCCGCGGGGTGCCGCGTTGCTTTCGTCGTTTGACTTATCAGCGGCGTGTACCAAACAACCTTGCGTGCCGATTCCCCGGCCCATCGCGTTGCTCCACTAAGTAAGCGCGGCTCGCGCCGCGAGCGTAGGTGAGGGAACTCGTTTGCGGCAGCAAACGAGCGAAGGCACAAGCGTGCCGAAGCCGAACGGAGTCGAGCGAAGGCCTCGCCGTTTGAGAGCGCCCCGCAGGGGCGGCTAAGGTCGCGAGAGCGACCGCTACGATCCGGAATCGGGGTCGCCCTTAGCTGCGCATCTCTGCCCAAGGGCGGGGGGTGGGCTTGGGCGGGGAGTTAGGCCCCGCCCAACTCCCACAGCGCAACACGTATATCGCGTTGGGAGTCGCCCTGTAACATCACGTCTGTGCCCAAGGGCAGGGCCGAGCATTTGTGAAATTTACATTCGTGAAAATTATAGCGTTTGTGTTGATATTTGTCTATCATTTTGATTATAATATTGTTATCCTGTTTTTTATCCTTGGAATGTAAATAAATGTAAAAAAGAGCGTCCGATTTTTTTCAGATAAGATTGACTTTTCAGGCTTTTTTCGTCATAATAATAAAAACGGAGGGAGTCTGCAAAGATGCTGATGGAACATACCACCATTAAAGAGATTGCCGACATGGCCCGGGTCAGTACGGCCACGGTGTCGCGGGTTTTGAGCGGGAAATACCGCCATAAGTCCGATACCGTCGATACCATTCACCGGGTGATCGAAGATCTTCGCTTCGCCCGCTCCCGGCCGAGGAGAAGCTGCCGGAATGTGTCGGCATCCTGATGTACGCCTATCACGATTTTCTCAACAGCAGCTACAATTCGACTCTCATCACCTCGATTATGGAGGCGCTTACCGCCGAGAACTTTTCGGCGCAGTTCATTGCTCTCACCGCCCGCAACCTGGATATCCGCCATATCGAGGGGATGATCCGCGCCCACCACATCCGGGGGCTCCTGGTCCCGGAGTTCGATGTTCTTTACGCCGTTTCGGAGGAGCTGGTGAAGCTCCCCGTGCCGGTGATCGGCATCGGCAACATCGCTTCCGGATTGCACCGTTATGTCTGCTCCGACAGCTACCGGGCCGGCTGTGACGCGGCCAACTACCTCTGGAGCAACGGACACCGCCGGTTCGGCGTGGCCTCGATGTCCCGCAGCGACCTCTGCCAGCAGCAGCGGATCGCCGGTTTCTGCGACACCATCCGCGAACTGGGGAGCGACCCCGCCGATATCTGGCACCGGGAGTTCCTCACCATGGAGGATTCGGTTTCCGGCGCGGTCTCCGAACTGGTCAACCTCCGCCGAGGAATCACCGGGCTCTTCTCGACCAACAGCCTGATCAGCCAGAAGCTGCTGGCGGGCTTCGCCCTGGCCGGACTCCGGGTGCCGGAGGATATTTCACTGCTCTCTTTCGAGGAGAACGGCGAGCTGGAATACCTCCCCGTCCCCGTCAGCGTCCTCTGCCAGCCGACCCGCGACATGGGGACCCATGCGGTCCGCATGCTGATTAAACTGATTCGCGGCGTCGAAAGCCGCCGGGAGCGCGAAGTTCTCAACTGCTCCCTGGTCATCCGCAAAAGCGTTCGTTCCATACCGGTTCACGAAAGAAAGGAATCCGAATGATTTCCGGCATACAAAAACAAACGGAAAGGAAACGATGATGAGAAGTCGATCTTTCACGCTGATTGAACTCCTGGTCGTAATCGCGATCATCGCCATTCTGGCCGCCATTCTGCTGCCGGCGCTGAACCAGGCGCGGGCGAGGGGGAATGCGACGAGGTGCACCGGCAATATGAAGCAGTTCGGGGTCGGGGCCGGATTCTATGCCGGCGACTATCAGGATTATGTGGTCAGGTCGGCTTACAGCGCCTACTCGCAGTCACGGCCCAACTATCAGGATTGCTCCCGAATGTGGCCGAACCTGATCAAAAACTATCTCGGAATCAGCGGGGCGTTTACCGATGAAGACTGGTTCAAACATCAGCTTTTCAAGTGTCCGGGCGCTGCCAAACGGGTCATCACCGATAAGGACGGCACCTTTTACAAAGCGATCAGCGAGGATGGCGGCTATCGTAAATTGGCCAAAGTGACTTACCCCGCCGCCCGGCTTCACTTCGTCGACGGCAATACCGGCGACTGGTGGGCTTGTGTATTCAACTACGGCAATCATATTGCCGACACGAAGAACGCGGCGGCGCCGCGTCACCGCGGCCAGGCCAACGCGACCTTCGTGGATGGACACGTTGCCCCGGTCGCCGCCCGGAAATTCTCCGAATACGCTACGGATGCCAATATCTGGAATTTCGGCACGGCAAAACGGCCCATCTGGAAATAAAGGAGTTTACTTATGCGATTGATTCTTTTCGTTGCAGCGGCGTTCGCTGCTCTTTCCTTGGCCGCCGCCTCCCCGGAACTGGCTCCGCTGCCGGAGGCTAAGGTGACGATTCTGAGTGAAAAGGGACCGGCCGACAATTTGAAAAGCTTGATCTCCGGCCCCGGTGCGGGATTGCTTCGCTTTGCCCGGCTGGAAGGAAGCCGGGTCGCGGTTGAATTTCCCGAGCCGGTGGCGCTGCCGGAGCTGGCGGTCATCCGCTACGGCTACGACGACTGGGCGGTTCCCCTTGAGGTGGAGTACCGGGTCAACGGCGGTGAAGCGAAGCGGGTGAAGCTCTCCGCGCCCCGGGTCGCCAACCATCTCGGCGGCAAAAGCCCGGCGGCGGACCGGTTGCCGCTCGGCGACGGGCCGGTTTCAAAGATCGAGCTTACCGTGGTCGACGTGGATACGAAAAGCAAGCAGCACTGTGCGCACGGCATCCTGAAACTGGCGGTTCCCAAAGCGCAGGAAGCGGCTTCCCCGGCACCGGAAACCGGACCGGTCTACACCCTCCGGCCGCTGCCGAAGGCGGCCGTGACCGCGCTTGCTGAGATCAAGGAGCCGGAGCGGCTGGTTTCGCTGAACCTGGCCGAGGTTACCATCGGCGACGTCGGCGGCTTTGCTTTCAGGATTGCTTTCGAGGAACCGGTTCTGCTGCCCGAGATTGCCTTGATCCGGGTCGGCTGGGCCGATTGGACGCTGCCGAAGAGCATTGAAATCCGGGTCAACGGCAAGGCCGCGCAGAATTTCAATCTCTCCGCCGCCCGGGTGATGCCGAATGCCAAGGGCTCTTCGCATCCGGCGGACATCCTCCGGCTGGGCGACGAACCGGTGAAAACGCTGGAATGCAAGGTCACTTCCACCGAAAGCCGGGGGAACAAGCACGGTTCGCTCAAACTCGCCGTACCCGCCGGAGCTTCCATCACGCAACCCGTGGCGATGGATTGTTCGAATACCGCCGGGGTCGAGGTCGAGATTGAGTTGGATTCCCCCGCCGACGGGGTTCTCCTGACGGCCGTGAACCGGCGCTTCCGCCGTGAAGACACCTGGAGCCGGCCGCTGCCGCCCCTGGTGAAAGGGGTGAATAAATTGTTCATCCCCTGGAGCGAATTCGGCAACTCCGAGCGGCCCGAAACGACGCTTGTCCCGGCGAACGTGCACCAATTGGGGCTCTTTTTCGCCCGCCCTTCCGGACGGGCCGTCTTCCGCTTTACCCCGGTTCCCGCCGCGGCCGGGCGCGACTTCTGGGCGGGCTTTGACATGCCCGACTTTTCGGCCGCCGCCGACGGCTGGCGCAGCGGCATTCCCGCCGATGGTTTCGGCCGCTTCGGCTACCAGCCGAACAATGGGCTCCTCTCTTTCAATCTGCAAAACGAAGGCATCTTTTATCAAACTACCGAGGGGCAGCATTACGGTCTCACGTTCGGCAACGGCGGCGCGCAGAAAACCCAGTGGTCGCGGGTCGACGTCCGGAGCGACTACATGGTGCGGACCCTGCTCCGGCGTTTCGTCGGCGTCGAAGAGAATAAGGTGACCAGCCGCGCTTTCGGCATGTTCGACGTCAGCCGGTTCCCGGAACGCTGGGTCAGCAGTATTCTCGCCCCCGGCATCCTGATTTACTCTCATGACGCCGTTTTCACGGTGAAACCCGATAACGATCTCGGCGCCGCCCATCTATTGCTGCCGACGGCGGGCGGGAAATTGCGCTGGGTCAAAGCGGGCGGCGCGGATCTCGGCGCCCTGGCGGAAGGCTGGGCGCTGCTGTTTTTCGAGAAGAGGCCGGGATTGCCGCTTCTCCTCGCCTTCGACCGCAAGGCGGACCGCGCGGTGGAGGATAGCGGTACGGTCGGTTTCGTTTTCGGTCAGCCGCGCGGCTGGCTCGGTATCGGGACGCCCGCCGGCAACCGCCCCTGGAAGGGAACCATCGGGCAACTGGATGGCGAAACCGAGCGGATCGCCGCCGTCTCCCGCCGCCTCGCCGCGCTGTTGCGCAATTATCCCCTCCAGAGCGACATGAAGTTCAAGGTGGCGGATGGACGGGTTGAGTTTGCCGAGGGCTTCCGCTTCCTCAGCTGGCGCAACGCCTGGGGGGAGGGGGGCGAGGTTCGCCTGCCCTGCCCGCCGCTGGTCGCTTTCGGCGCGGGGAGCGGATATCCGGTCGCTTTCCCGGAAGGGGAGCCGGAGTTTTTCGGCCTCGACACCAAATACGGCCCCTACCGCACCTGGCCGCTCAGCCGGATGGCGCGCGGCCGCTACTCGCTGCCGCTGCCGCCGGAGGACAATCTGCTTTATCCGCGCCCGTTGCATGAGCCGAAAGCGGCCGAATACGCCGCCGCCATCACGAAGCACATCGGCGGCGCTCCGGAGGCTCTGTTGAAGGGCGATTCGCTCGCCGGTTGGTGGATGCGCGCCTCGGGGGCGATGGCGCAGAGCCTGTTTTCGGAGGCGCAAGAGAAAGAGATCGCGGCCGGCTGGAAGCCCCGGGTTGAATTCGTCAACTCCCCCCGGGCCTGGCATGTGCGCCGGGAGCCTTTCAGCGGCGTCCGCTACCCCATCTCGTTCGCCTGGGAGGATCGGGCCAATGAGATCCTCGGCGACCCCAATTCCGGCATCGGCGGCGCGCTTTCCGGCGCCGCCAACTACGCTCGTTTCACCGGCGACTGGGAGACGATCGGGCGGAATTGGGAGGCGATCCGTCGCTTCCCGCTCTTCTTCTACCGTTCGCACGACTGGGCGATGATGCAATCCGGCTGCCGGGAGCATACCGCCGCTTCCGCCATCGATATGGACGTCATCACCTATGAAGGAGCCGCCGCCCTCTGCCGGATGGCGAAGACCCTGGGCAAAGAGGACGATCTCGCCGCCGGGCGGATGCTGCTGGCCCGTTACGCCCTTTCGAGCTGCCTGAAATGGAAGGCTCCGGAGTGGCGCGGCCCGGGACGGCCAAGGGGAGAGTGGAAGGGGATCGGCATCGGTTTCTCCGAGCATTACGGCTTCGAGGTGATGTCGGCTCGCGGCAAGGACCAGAATTACATCAACAGCGAAATCGCCCTCAGCCTCGCCTGGATCGGCGACTTCCCCTCTTTCTTCGACATGCTGATCGAGGGGAACGGCAAGGAGTTCTGGCGTTTCTTCGAGTATGACTACGTGGAGAAGCAGCTCGACCGCTGGCGGCACCGTCACGCGGGCAAACGCAACTGGCACGACGCCAATATCGCGCCGCACCTCTATCTGCGGCTGCTGCTCGGGGAGCCGATCGGGGGAGTGACCCGGGAGCTCGAAGAGCAGAAGATGCTCTCCCCCGATCCGCGCATGGCGGCCGAAAATGCCGGTTTCTACGCGCTTTATCTGGCCTGGGATTCGCCGGTTCAGCTGCTCGATTGGGGCAAGGCGCGGCTGCTCCGCTTCGATTGGGACAAGTCGGCAAAGAGCGTCGTCGCCGAATTCGACTCGCCGGAACCCTTCCGGCTGACTCTCCGGCTCGCCGGTATTCCCGTGGAGGGGCCGACGAAGGCGCAGGAGTTCCCGGCGGGGAAGCATCGGGTATCCTGGCGGTGGCAAAAATAGCCGGTAATTTTCCGGTAAACCGTTGACAACTCTGAGAAACGCTGTATCTTATGTTGTTACTTTTGTGTTTACGGTACTTACCGGAAGGAAATTATGGATATCGGCAACGACTTCAGCGGGCTCGCCTGTCTGGAGGTTTTATTCGGGCAGTTCCGGCGCGGCGTCAATTTTGCCGCCCTCGCCACTGACGAGCTGAAGGCGCGTTATCGCGAAGATGATCTTAAAATCATCCTCGAATTGGCCGGCGCGCAGGAGATGCGTCCGGAAGTCGTCCAGCCGGGCGACAAGGAGCGCTTCGGCACCGGTCCCGGGATGATGCGCCTCAAGCGCGGAACCTGGATCGTCGTCCTTAACGTCAAGCAGCTCAATGAAGAGGAAGAGTCGGTCGGGCTCTACGACCCCACCCGCCCCGCGACCCCCAATACGCCGATTTCGGTGGCGCGGGCGCAGTTCCTCGACAAGGCGGGCGAACCCCTCATCATCTTCCGCAACCTTCAGGAAGTGGATCTCGCGCGCCACACCGGGCTCTTCTGCTTCTGCGGCATTGCCAAGCATCACCATGTTTCCGCCGATCCGCGCCGGATTCTGCATGAATTCGCCATCGGCGAGGAAGAGGTGAAGCTGCCGGTGCTGGCCGAAATCGCCTCCCGCTATGAATTCCGGACCCGGACCCTCCGGCTGTCGTGGGAGAAGATGAAGCGCTCCGGCGCCGCCTTCCCGATGGTCGGCATCAAGCCGGACGGCTCCTACTCGGTGCTCTGCGGCCTGCGTCTCGACGAGGAGAAGGGAACCGAGGAGATCGTCGTCGTCGACCCGAAGGTCGAAGCCGCGGGCGGCGAACATTTCACCTTTCTTACCCGCGAGAATTACGAGGCGGCCTACTCCGGCCGGGTGATGCTTTTCAAGAAGATCTACAAGCTCTCCGACGAGAGCCAGCCCTTCGGACTCCTGTGGTTCGTCCCGGAATTCCTGAAGCTGAAAGGCGTCTTCAGCCGGATCATCCTTACGGTTGTGATGCTGACGGTGATTTCGCTGGTGGTCCCGCTCTTCTTCCAGATCGTGGTCGATAAGGTGCTGGTGAACCGCACCTACTCCACCCTCAACGTATTGGGCATCGGCATCCTGGCGGCGGTGATTATGAACGGCTTCCTCGATTTCGTGCGGAGCTACCTTCTCCTCTTCGCCACCAACAAGATCGATATCTCGACCGCCACCAAGACCTTCCGCCACCTGATGCGGCTGCCGATCGACTTTTTCGAGCGGGTGCCGTCGGGCGTGCTGCTGAAGCACATGCAGCAGAATGAGAAGATCCGCGGGTTCCTCTCGGGCAACCTCTTTTTCACCATCCTCGATCTCTTGTCGCTGGTGATCTTCATCCCGTTCCTCCTGCTCTACAGCGTCCAGCTGACTTTGATCGTGCTGGGCTTCTCGGTCTTGATGGCGCTGGTGATCGCCTGCCTCATCAAGCCCTTCCAGCGGCGGCTCAACGAGCTGTACCAGGCGGAAGGGAAGCGCCAGAGCATGCTGGTCGAAGCGATCCACGGCGTGCGTACGGTGAAATCGCTGTCGCTGGAGCCGGTGCAAGAGCAATACTGGGATAATTCGACCGCCTACGCCATCAAGTCCTACTTCCGCGTCGGCAAGATCTCCATGACCGCCAAGAGCATCAGCCAGGTGCTGGAGATGATGATGACGGTGTCGGTGATCTGGGTGGGCGCGCTGCTGGTGTTCGAGCACTCCATCACCATCGGCGCGTTGATCGCCTTCCAGATGCTGGCGGGGCGGGTGACCGGCCCCCTGGTAAAATTGGTGGGGTTGATCCACGAATACCAGCAGGTGGCGCTCTCGGTCCGCATGCTGGGCGTGGTGATGAATTCACCGCAGGAGCCGGCGGGCGGCGGGGTGCGCAACCCTCTGCGCGGCAACGTCTCCTTCGAAAACGTGACCTTCCAGTACCGCCCGGATACGCCGCAGGTGATCAAACGTTTCACGTTCGATATTCCGGCCGGGAGCACGGTGGGGATCGTCGGCCGCTCGGGTTCGGGCAAGACGACGCTGACCAAACTGCTCCAGGGACTGTACCCGGTGAACTCCGGTTTGATCCGGGTGGACGGCATCGACATCCGCGAAATCGACAAGGTCCACTTGCGCAGCAGCATCGGCGTGGTGCTTCAGGAGAACTACTTCTTCAGCGGCACCGTGCGCGAGAACATCTCGCTC
>JAVBRV010000335.1:0-8147 GCA_031547585.1 Victivallaceae bacterium | reverse complement strand
GACATTGAGGAGGAAGGAGCGGAAGAAAGCCGTCTGGAACCGTTCCGGCGCGACGTAAAGCACTTTCATCTCCCCGGCGGCGGTGGCGTCGAGAATCCGCCGCTGCTCGGCGAAGGGGACGGTGCTGTTGACGAAAGCGGCCGGAATATTCCGTTCCTGGAGCGCGTCCACCTGGTCTTTCATCAGGGAGATGAGGGGCGACACCACGATGCCGTAGCCGGGCTGGACGAGAATCGGCAGCTGGTAGCAGAGCGACTTCCCCGCGCCGGTCGGCATGATGACGCAGAGGTCGCCGCCGGAGAGGACGTCCCGCACCACCTCCTCCTGGTGGTCGAGAAAACCGTCGAAACCGAAGTAGTGGCGGAGCGTCCGGTAGATGGCTTCGTCCATCAGTGCGTCTTCCCGGTCAAAGGGTTGTAGCGGTAGGAGCTGCGGATCGAGCCGTGATTGCTGAAGAACCTCCGAAGGTCGGCGCTCAATTGGTCGAAGTTGACCCCTTCGAAGGCGCGCCGGGTGGCGTCGTCGGCGTCGCCCGTTTTCTTCAGGGCCGCGGCGTAGCGGGCGGGAATCGCGGCGTATGCGGTTTTTCCCTCGCTCGAAGCACCTTTCATGAGATAGTAGAGCAGGGCCTTAGCCATCAGGTAGTTGCGTTCCGTGTTCGTGCCGTAAAAGGTCTCGTAACTCATGACTGTAAGGGCTTTGAGGTCGATTTTTACCGGACTCTTGAAGAAGTCGTGAAGCCGGTCTTCCTCCGTGTCGCTGAGGCGGATCGACCCCTGCCGCAGATCCACCCCTTCGAAGAATTGAGCCAGCCCTTCGTTGAACCACACCGAGCTCTGCCGCCCTTTGTAGATCTGGTGAAGGTATTGGTGGAAGCCCTCGTGAAACATCGTCTGGCGCAGCGATTCGCGCTGTTTCTGGTTGGAGCGCTCCTCTTCGGGCGGCGGGGAGACCGCGAGTTCACCCTTGGCGGGCATGAAGACACCGATGCTCCATTCCATTCGCTTCCCCACGAAGGAGACGTACTCCTCGCGGGTCTTGAAGATGCGGACCACCGCCGCCGTCTGCAATTCGCCCGGCGGGGGGCAGTACTGCCGGAACACCTTGCGGGCCTCTTCCAGTTCATTCCGCAGCCGGGTGACTTCGCGGCGGCCGGTCTGGTTCGAGACGAAGATGTAGTTTTCGCTCTCGATGTACCACCAGCCGGGGAAGTTGCGGATGCTCTCGATGACCCGGTTCCGGCTGGCTTTGTAGGTATTGCTGGCGTCCTCCTGCTGCCCGGCGGCGGAGCGGGCGAGGTGCCGGTTCTCCCGCGGGGCGACGAAAGCGATCGAGGCCACCGAACGGCTGACCGCCCGCTGCGCCGGTTTCGAGAGGGAATCCTTGAT
Source organism: Victivallaceae bacterium (assembly GCA_031547585.1). Taxonomy (GTDB): domain Bacteria; phylum Verrucomicrobiota; class Lentisphaeria; order Victivallales; family Victivallaceae; genus Victivallis. The sequence continues at coordinate 6,759 of JAVBRV010000335.1, read as the reverse complement.
CGAGTAGAGAACGAGGTGCCAGCGCGAAGCGTCGTCCGCCGGGCGGATGAGAAAGCCGGAGCAGTTCCCCACACGAAAACTGTAGCGGATCGTCCGGCTGCCCGGCTGCTGCTTCTCCGCTTTGAAATCGTGGACCTCCGTATCGGTGTAATAGGCGGTCCAGGCTTTCAACTTCTCTTCGTCCCAGTCGGATTCATTGACCGGAGCGGCGTATTTCCGCTCCAGCTCCCCGCTGGTGAGGAGCTCCTTGTCGGAGGCGGGCGGATTGTGAAGAATTTCACCCATCCAGATGAGGCCGGCCGGACCTTTCCAGCAGCCGCAAGTCTGCTTCCAGCGCCACCATACCGGCTCCTGGAACACTTTCTCGCCGTCGCTCTTCCGGGTCCCGGCCGCGTTCGGCAGGGAGAGCATCTGCAGCGTCATCCCTTCAAGGACGCGCAGCCGGATGCCGTTCGCGGGGAGCGTCGCCGCATCCCCGAGGTCGAACGGCCCGGCGAAAACAGCCCCGGCCCACAGGACCGGGAGCGCGAGAAAGAGGGGAACCCGTTTCACCGGTATTACCGGTCGACGCGGGCGCCGCCGCCTTTCATCAGCTTCAGCACTTCATCGACGGTCGCCATCGAGGTGTCGCCCGGCGTGGTCATGGCCAGCGCGCCGTGGGCCGCGCCGCAGTTGACGGCGAAATCGATGTCGCCCTTGGTCATCAGCCCGTAGATCAGGCCGGAGGCGAAGCTGTCGCCGCCACCGACCCGGTCGAAGATTTCGAGATCCGGACGGTGGATCGCCTCGGCGAATTTACCGTCCATCCAGGCGATCGCGCCCCAGTCGTTGACGGAGGCGGATTTCACCGCGCGCATCGTGGTCCCCACCGCCTGGAAGTTCGGATAGACCTTGACCGCTTGCTCGATCATCGCCCGGAAGCTGGCGGTTTCGAGCTGGCAGAGGTTTGCATCCGTCCCCTCGATTTCGAGGCCGAGGCAGGCGGTGAAATCCTCTTCGTTGCCGATCATCACGTCGACGTAGCGGGCGATTTCACGGTTGACTTCGCGGGCGCGGTCGACGCCGCCCTGGCCTTTCCAGAGGCTCGGGCGATAGTTGAGGTCGTAGCTGGTGATGGTGCCGTGTTTCTTGGCGCACTTCAGGGCTTCGATGGTGACTTCGGGCGTGGTTTCCGACAGCGCGGCGAAGATGCCGCCGGTGTGGAAGTGGCGGACGCCCGCGCTGAAGATGCCTTCCCAGTCGATATCCCCCGCCTTCAGCTGCGACACCGCCGTGTTGCCCCGGTCGGAGCAGCTCTTGGCGCCGCGGCAGCCGAAGCCGCGCTCGACGAAGTTGAGCCCGTTGCGGACGTTGCGGCCGAGGCCGTCGTAGGGAACCCACTTGATGAAGGAGGTGTCGACGCCGCCCTGGAGGATGAAATCCTCGATCAGCCGCCCCACCGGATTCTCGGCGAAAGCGGTCACCACGGCGGTGCGGAGGCCGAAGCAGCGGCGCAGGCCGCGGGCGACGTTGTATTCGCCGCCGCCTTCCCAGGCGGTGAAGGTGCGGGCGGTGTGGATGCGGCCTTCGCCCGGATCGAGGCGGAGCATGATTTCACCGAGGCTGATCTGGTCGAAACGGCAGGATTCTTTGCTTTTGTAGGTAATCATTTCGCGATCTCCACGGCCTCTTTGACGGCGGCACGGATCTTATCCCAGTTCCCGGCGGCGATGTCTTCGGACTTGCCGAGCCAGGTTCCGCCGACGGCGACCACCTCTTTGACCGCGAGGTAATCGCGGACGTTGGCGGTGGTGACGCCGCCCGTCGGCATGAAGCGGATGCCGAGGTGCTTGTAGGGGGCGATGAGGGAGCCGAGCATCTTGAGGCCGCCCGCCGCTTCCGCCGGGAAGAACTTGAGGAAGGTGCAGCCGAGCTCGTAGGCCATTTCGATTTCGGAGGGGGTGCAGACACCGGGCGCGAAGGGCGCCTGGTTGTCGCGGGCGAATTCAACCGTGTGCGGGTTGAAGCCCGGAGCCACCGCGAAGCGGGCGCCCGCGTCGAAGGCGCGGGAGAGGTCGTTGGTGTTGAGGATGGTTCCGGCGCCGAGGTAGAGCTCGGGGAAGCGCTTGGAGGCTTCGCGGATGATCCCTTCGGCCGCCTTGGTGCGGAAGGTGATTTCGGCGGCAGGGAGCCCGCCTTCGAGCAGGATTTCGCACATCCGGAGGCCGGAGTCGACGTCGTTGAGGACGAGCACCGGAACGATCCGGATGGACGCGAGGCGCTGGGCCACCGCATCGGTTTTCTGGAGGAAGCTCATGTTTGATTCCTTAGTTGAGGTTAACGTACTTACTATACTCTTAAAATGTCTCTTATGCAAGTTCCCAGCCGCCGAAACGGCGGGCGTTGCGCCGGAGAAAGTCGCGGTGAAGCGAGAAATCGGGACACATTTTCGCCACCTCGGCCCAGAACCGGTCGGAGTGGTTCAGCTCGACGAGATGCGCCAGTTCGTGGATCACCACGTAGTCGACCACCTCCGGCGGGCATTGGATCAGCCGCCAGCTGAAATTCAACACCCCTTCGCGGCTGCATGACCCCCAGCGCCCGGTGGCGGCATTGATTTTAACGGTCTCGAATTTGAGCTCGAAACGGCTTGCGAGAGCGGCCGTCCGCTCCGACAGCTCCCGCAGGGCGATTTTGCGGTAGAGCTTTTCGAGCGAGGCGCGGACCGCCGCCTCATCCCCGGCGGGAACCAGGAAGGCTTCGTCGTCGAACTCCAGGAGACGGCGGCTGAATTTCACCGGATACCAGCGGCCGAGGTAAAGGAAGTACTCCCCCTCGGCGAAGCGGAATTCCGGCGTTCGGTCCTCCCGCTCCTCCACCCGTTTGCGGAGGCCGGCGATCAGCTTCGGATTCGCCGCCACCAGCTTCGCAGCCCGTTCGCGCGAGAATCCCTCGGGAACGCGCACCTCGAGCACCCCATCCTCGCCCCGGATCGAAAAGACGACCCGGGTTCGGCGGGGGGAGGGGAGCAGCACAAACTCTTCGGTCATCGGCTTTCGAGGTAGCGCTCGGCGTCGATGCCGGCGCGGCAGCCCGCGGCGGCGGCGGTGATCGCCTGGCGGTATTCGGCGTCGGCGCAGTCCCCGGCGACGAAGACGCCCGCGAGGTTGGTCTTCGAGGTTGTGCCCTGCAGCCGGATGAAGCCCTCTTTATTGTGGTCGAGGTAGCAGTTGAAGAGCGCCGTGTTCGGCACATGCCCGAGGGCCACGAAGCAGGCCCGGCAGGGAATGACTTTCTCTTTGCCGGAGAGCAGGTTGGAGACGCGCACGCCTTCGACCTTCTTCTCCCCCTCGATCTCCTGGACCACCGACGACCAGACGAATTCGATCTTGGGGTTTTTCAGCGCCCGGTCGGCCATGATCTTCGAGGCGCGGAGCTGGTCGCGGCGGTGAACCACGATCACCTTGCTGGCGAAGCGGGTGAGGAAGATCGCCTCCTCCATCGCCGAGTCGCCGCCGCCCACCACCACCACCGGGACGTCCTTGAAGAACGCCCCGTCGCAAGTGGCGCAGAAGGAGACTCCCTTGCCCCGCAGCCGCTCTTCGGAGGGCAGCCCGAGGTTGCGCGGCGTCGCCCCCGTCGCCAGGATCAACGCCTCCGCTTCGATGGAGACGCCGCTCGCGGTGCACAGCTTCTGGGGGCCGTGGTCGGTGAGTTCGAAGCTCTCGATGGCGTCGAATTCAACCCGGGTCCCGAAGCGCTCGGCCTGCTCCTGCATGCCGGTGAGAAGGTCGAACCCCGAGACGCCCTTGGGGAAGCCGGGGAAGTTCTCCACTTCGCTGGTCTGGGTGAGGAGCCCGCCCGGCAGGCTGCCCGTGTAGAGGATGGGCGAAAGGTTCGCCCGCGCCGTGTAAATCGCCGCCGTATAGCCCGCCGGACCGCTGCCGACGATAACCACTTTTTCTTTTTGCACCATGATGATGGGGTCGTCCTATGATTTCAGGTTTCTGTCGATGAAAAGCGAAAGGATCACGAGATTCCAGAAGAGGTAGCTGTAGTCGCGCTGCCCCGACTGATTCTGCTGCCAGAGACGTTCGAGCGGTTTGGGCTTGAAGTAGCCGCCGGAGATCAGTTTGCCGTCGAAAACCGCCTCGCGGGCGAGATGGCTCCATTCGCCGCGCAGATAGTGGCCGATCGGCACCCCGAAGCCGCGTTTCGGACGGCGGCGGATGCTGTCGGGCAACAGATCGGGGAAGGCCGCCTTCAAGATATGCTTCCCCGAGGTTCCGCGCAGCTTGTACTCGAGCGGCAGCCGCGCCGCGAACTCCACCACCTCGCGGTCGAGGAAGGGTGAACGCACTTCGAGCGCCGAAGCCATCGAGGCGATATCCACTTTGGGGAGAATGTCGTTGACGAGATAGGTCCGCAGATCCAGCTCCGACAGCCGCTCGATGCGGTTCGGCGCGGTGAACTCCCAGCGGATCGACTCGAATACTTCGCGTGAATCGTGCTTCAGCGCCCCCTCCAGCTTCTCCCCGAAGATCTGCCGCTTGATCGGGGCCGGGCAGCGGTCGAGAAGGTCGAAATACCGGTAGTTCGGGTCGGAAGCCACGCTCTCCAGAAACCGTTTCACCCGGCCGGGCAGTGCGCGTTCACCGGCGGCCGGGAGGGCCCCCGCCGCCAGCTTGAAGGCCGGTCCCCGGAGCCGGCGGGGCAGGAAGTCGAAGAACCCGGCCAGCCGGATGGCGCGGTAGCGGTCGTAACCGCAGAAGAGCTCGTCGGCTCCATCCCCCGACAGGGCGACGGAGATCTGCTCTTTGGCGTAGCGGCAGAGCAGCGCCGTGGGCAGCATCGAGGCGTCGGCGAAGGGTTCGCCGAAGTGCCCCGCCAGCGTCTCCACCAGCGAGAAATCGGCGGCGGAAACCACCTGTTCGTGATGGCGCAAGGTATTGCCGGAGAGTTTGTTGATGAGTTCGGCGGTGGCGCGCGCTTCGGCACGTTCGTCATAGCGGTTTTCGTCGAAGCCGATGGTGAAGGCTTCGGTCTCCCCGGGCGCGCGGAATTGGGCGGTGAGCCCCGCCACCACGGCCGAATCGATGCCGCCCGAGAGGAAGGTCCCGAGGGGCACATCGGCGAGGAGGCGTTTCTGTACGGCCTTCTCCACCCGGGCGCGGAGTTCGCGGGCCGCCTCTTCGAACGGCATCTCCTGCTTCAGGGAAAAATCGAGGTGCCAGTAGCTGCGGATCGACACGTTTCGCTCGCTGAGGCGGATTTCCAGCTGATGCCCCGGCGGCAGTTTGCGGACGTTGGCGTAGATGGTGTCGGGTGAAGGTATGTATTGCAGCGACAGGAAGTTGCTGATCGATTTGCCGTCGAATTCGCGCGGCATGGCCGGATGTTCGGCGAGGCCCGAAAATTCGCTCGAAAAGACCAGCGTATCACCGGTCATGAAGTACAATAGGGGCTTTTTGCCCAGCCGGTCGCGCGCCAGGAGCACCCGGCGCGTCCGGGCGTTGTAGATGGCGAAGGCGAACATGCCGTCGAGCATGGGGACGCATTCGCTGCCCAGCTCTTCATAGAGATGCAGCAGAACTTCGGTGTCGGAGCGGCTGCGGAAGTGGTGCCCCCGCTTCTCCAGCTGTTCGCGCAACTGGGGGTGATTGTAGATTTCGCCGTTCAGAATGACCGTCACCTGACCGTCCTCGCCGGTCATCGGCTGGGCGCCGTGCTCCCGGTCGATGATGGAGAGCCGCCGGTGGGCGAGGGCGACGTCGTCATTGACGAAGACGCCGTCTCCATCCGGACCCCGGTGCCGCTGGACGCGGCTCATGGAGCGGATGATCTTCCCGGCTTCCGGGTCGGCGTGATGATTGATAATTCCCGAAATCGCACACATATGGCAACACCTCACTGCTTATCCGGTAATATAGTTCGAAGCGCCGGGATTGCAAGTTGTCCCGGTACAGGAAAGTTGCGATATTTTCCACTGCCGGTATTGACATTGTCGAAAAAGTGTTGTATAATTATGTATAGCAATTATAGGAGCAGAGGCAAAACATCATGGCGGAAGCGAAGATTCACCGATATGAAGCGATCATCGGGAATGTGATCGATCTGATCGGCGAAGAAAATTTGCAGGTCGGCGACCGGCTCCCGGCGGAGCGGGACCTGGCGAAGCGCTTCGGATGCAACCATCTGACGCTGCGCAAAGCGCTCGGCTTCATGATCGACCAGCAGCTGATCGGCCGCCGTCAGGGGAGCGGGACCTTCCTCCTGGCCCCGGTGGAGAATCTGCGGATGCGCAAGGGGGAGAAGATCCGCTTTCAGTCGTCCAATCTGCTGGCGCTGCTGGCTCCGGCCCATTTTGATCTGTTCTTCTCGCGTCTGCTCGAACAGCTCTATCAGGTTGCCTTGAAGCATAATGTGGAACTGGCGCTCTTCTCCATCGCCGAATTCAACGACGAATCCCTGACGCTGCCGGCCCGGCTGAAGGATCAGGGGTGCCGGGCCATCATCATCAGTGAAGAGGTGTGGAATATCCAGGGGCCGCGCATGGCAGATTTTCTGAAGCGCTGCGAGCTGCCGGTCGCCGCCAATGAGTATCACTTCGAACTTCCGGCTGCGGAAGCTCCGAGTCGCGTCCCCGCGCCGTACAGCCGCCGGGAAATCGGCTTCGTCTGCCGTTACCTCGCCGCGCTCGGCTACCGTGAAGTGGTTTATCTGACGCCGGTTCTGGCTCGATCCGTCGCCTCCGAATATAAAGAGCTGGAGTACCGGCGG
>JAVBRV010000436.1:0-14715 GCA_031547585.1 Victivallaceae bacterium | reverse complement strand
TCTCTCTGGGCCAGCCTGGCCCAGACCCCCCGGCGGGCTCCGCCCTGCACCCGCAAGGGTTACCACCCGTGACCCCAGTACTAGGGGGAACCTCCACACGGCCTCAGTCGACCACTCTCCCCGCGTTTCTGCGGGGAGAGGGCAAGCGACTGAAACCGTTTGGCGCCAGGGGGCTCCGCGCCCCCTGGACCCTCGGCAGGACGGGGGTCCTGCACCCTGGCCGACTTTAGGTCGGCCGATTCTCGCAGGCGGCAGAAATGTGATAGACCACTTCGCTGACTGTCGGACTTGTCCGACAGCTCTCAAGAGTAAGAGACGAGCGATTAAAACCCTAAATCAATGCGATGGCTTCGACCGGGCAGACGGCTACGCAGACGCCGCAGTCGATGCAGACATCGGGCTGAACCTCGGCCTTGCCTTCCTCGAGAGTGATCGCTTCGACCGGGCAGTCCTCGATGCACTGGCCGCAGCCGGTGCACTTGACGGTGTTTACTTTTGCGGGCATAATACTCCTCCTTTCAGGTGATTGACTCAGGTAATATAGCGCAAGATTTCCGGGTTGCAACCCGTTTTTCGCGGTACTGCTGTGGTCTTTACGGGAGCTTCAGCGTCCCTTCGGGGTCGTGTGATAGAGCTCTTTGAACTTGTGGCAGAAGTAGCTGGTGGACTGAAACCCGAAGTACTCCGTCAACTCCTTGACCGACAGATTGGTGACCTTGAGCATGGTCGCCGCCTGTTTCAGCTTGCTCCGGGTGATGAACTCCATCGGCGGACAGCCGAGATTTTTCCGGAAAACCTCGGAGAAACGACTGACTCCCAGTCCGGAATACTGCGCAATATCCCGAAGTGATATTTTCTCCCGGATGTGCATCTCGATATACTCGAGGGCCCGGTTGACCACCGGATCCCGGATGGCGCCGATCCGTCCGCTCCGGTGGAGTTCGGCCAGGAGGTTCGCCAGGAGCAGCAGCAGGCGGCCGGTCAGTTCCAGGCTGTTCCCGGGGATGAAACCGCCGTGACAGCGGTCAATCAGCTCGGCGCAGCTGTGAAGCTCTTCCGGATCGACCTGAATCCGGGTCATCCGGCCAGGCGGCAGTTCGAAGAGTTCGGCAAGCTCCCCGTAGTGCGTCGCCGAAACCGGCGACAGCAGAATCTGTACCGTTCGGGCGGGAACTTCAATGCTCCAGTTGTGAGGAAGCTTGACCGGAATAAACAGCACGGAACCTTTCTCAACGAGCATCTCTTCCCCGCTGGCGGTTCCGAGCCGGGACCGACCTTCGAGCCCGGCGATGATCTGCAACCCCTCGTGCATGTGCATCACCCTCCGGCCGGTGAGCGTAGTGTACCGGACCGTCATGACTTCCACGAAAGGAAGGAGCAGGAAAGCCTGTGATAAAACATGCTGCTGGATCGGTTGCAGGATGATGGCCATAGGCCGTAAGATATCGCAATATTATCGGAAATCAAGGCGTTGCGGAACCGAATTTATGACTTATATTAACTTCAGGCAGAACGATTGAACGTAACTGGAGGTTTTTTCATGCCAGTCCGGCATATTTGCGAACAAGGTGATCTTCTCCTGTTATCTTTCCTGCTCTGTTTCGTGTTGACGGCGGCCGCGGGCAGCCAGCCGCGGGTAGTCATGGGGGATTTCAGCGAAGGCGCGCTCTTCGATCTGCACGGCGGTCCGGCCGCACTCTCCCCGGACCGGAAGACGCTGACAGTGGACACCACCGCAAGCACGGCAAGCTATTCCTGGGTGTTCCGCACCCGGAGGGGAGTGCTGAAACCCGGCGGCAACTACGTCGCGACCTTCCGCTACCGGGTGGCGGAGCCGGATATGCGGCGGAAATACTTTCATGTTCTCTGCCGCCCGCTCTCCGCCGCCAGCTCATCCTCTGACTCGATGCGTCACAACCTGGGGATATCTTCGGAGTTCCGGCCGGTCCGGCTCCGGTTCCGGACCGGCGAAGGGGCGGAGGATTACGCATTTCAGATTCACGTCTTCCAGCAACTGAAGGGGGAGATCACCGATTTCAGGCTGGTCGAGGCGGAGAACGAGGTTTTTATCCCGATCGCAACGGATTACGGCGTACCCGGCGGGGGCGAGGACCTGCCGCCCACGGGGGCGAAGGAGTTCGAAGTCGAACTCCCCCGGAGCCGGAACGGGGCAGTGGTCGACGCCGCCGGCTTCGGAGTGTCAAGCGAAGCCCCCGACAACACCGCCGCTTTGAACCGGGCGATCGCGCATTGCCGCGCCGCCGGGGCGGCGGAGCTCCGGATCGCTCCCGGCGTTTACCGGATGACCGCCGACGCGTCGATCCGGTTCCCGGAACTGCGGGACTTCACCTTCGACGGCGGCGGCGCCACCTTTGTTTTCCACAAGAAACGGGAGCCGAATTTCCTGATCCGGGCGTGCGAACGGCTTCTCCTATGCAACTTCAAAGTGGATTGGGATTGGGAACGCGATCCCCTGGCCAGCCTGGTCGAGGTGGCCGGGGCGGCGGACGGCGCCGTCGATTTCCGGTTCCCCGAATACGAGAGGTTCCCGCAGCGGGAGATTCGGGTCGCCCGCGTCACCAGCTATGACCCCGCGACGAAATCGGTTGGCGTCGAAAACGGCTTCGACGTCTCTTATGAGTTTTACGCCGGGCGAAACCGTCCCGACACCGAGTGGCTTTCCGGCAACGTGCTCCGGCTTCGCGACAAAGGCGGAACGAAGCAGTTCCGGCCGGGGCAGCGGTTCCGGATGCAGCACTACAACTACGACATGCACGGTTTTGTCATGGTCGGCAACCGGCACCTGACCGTGGAGGATGTCCGAGTCTTCTCCTGCGCCGGGCACGCTTTCCACATCAGCGGCGGTCAGCAATACTGGCAGTTCCGGCGGGTTCATATCGCCCCGCCGGAGGGAACGCCGCGCCGGATCATCACCTGCGCCGCCGACCATTGCCACATCGCCGGTTCGCGCGGTTTCTTCAAGATGGAGGAGTGCGAATTCAGCTTCGGCGGCGACGATTGCCTGAATGCCCACGACAACAGCGGCTATGCGGTGAAATCGGGCTCTCATTCGCTCGTCTCCCGCTTCGGCGGCGGACGCTTCAAGACGGGCGACCCGGTCGAATTGCGCCACGATGATTTCTCCCCGGCCGGTTTCTCCGCCGAAATCCGGAAGGTGCGGATCATCGACCGGGCGGCGGGAAGCTATGAATTCACCTTTGACGGGGTGCTGCCGGAGCCGGAAGGCGAGGGGTTCGTTCTCTTCAACCGGACCAGCGATACCCGCAACCTGATCATCCGCAATTGTTTCTTCCACGACAACCGGGCGCGCGGGCTGCTGCTGCTCGGCCGGGATATCACGGTCGAGAACAACCGCTTCCGGCACAACGACATGGGAGCGATCAAAATCGAATCCGGTTATTCCGCCAAATGGAGCGAAGGGTACGGGGCGGACAATATCGTGATCCGGAACAACCACTTCGACGCCGTCAATCCGCGCGGCGCCGCCAGCGACGGCAAAGCGCGCGATATTCATATCGGGGTTTACCTGGGCTCCGATCCGTCTGCCGTGCGCACCGATTATCCGATTCTTTCGAACATCCTTCTGGAAGGCAACACCTTTCGGGACAGCTTCGGGCTGGCCGCCTTCATCAGCTCGGCCGGCAATGTGACGATCCGCGACAATCTCTTCCTGAACCCGACGCCGCGCCGGAAGCCGCTGCCGTACCGGGGCGGCTTCCATGTGACCAACGCCCGGAATATCCGCATCACCGGCAACCGGTATCTGGCTTCGCCCCTGGTTCCCGAGCCGGGGGTCTCCTACGACCCGGGATCGGTCCGGGAGCTGCTGATTTCCGGCAATACGATTGTGAACGACCAATCTCTCTCTTCGCCAACAAGGAGCATGGAAAAGTGAAAAAGGCTATCCTCATTGTCATCACGATGATCGGCGCCGCATCCGCATCCGCCGACCCGTTGACGCCGGCAGGCTATCCGGACGGCTGGCGGCTGAAGGCGACTCAGTCGTATACGGCGCAAGCGGCCGAACTGAAGGAGGTGACGCTTCTGTTTCTCGGCGCCTCCATCATCCGGGGCTGGACGCATCAGCCTGGCCTGCCGGTCTGGGAGGAAGCGTTCAAAGCCTACTCGAAAGTCAACTTCGGGCTGGCGGGCGATCGCATTGAAAATGTGCTGTGGCGGATTACGGAAGGAAAGCAGCTTGACGGTTTCACGGTCAAGCTGGTGGTGCTTTCGGTCGGCACCAACAATCTGTACCGCAACAAGGTCACCGGCGGCCCCAAGAATACGCCCGAAGAGATCGCCGCCGGAATGAAGCACCTGATTGCGGTGATCCGGGAGAAGCAGCCGGAGGCGAAGATCCTTCTGGTCGGCCTCTACTCCCATCTGGAAATCAATCGGGTATTCGCCGGTTGCGCCGACGGCAAGAGCGTGTTCTTCCTGGACGTGTCGCAGGCGTTTCTGGGGGAGGACGGCAAGGTAAAACCGGGTTTGCTGCGCGACGGCGTGCATCCGGCGCAAGCCGGATACCAGATTCTGGCAAGCCGGATGGTCCCCGAAATTGAAAAAATTCTGAATGGGAATCATTGATGTATGCACATTATCAAACCCGGACAACCGGCAGTCGTAATAGCCATTATCGCCATTCCGGCGGGCCGAAAGTCGGCCTCGGGGTACGGCGCTGTCGGCGGCGTTCGCGAATATGACCCCTCGCGACCAATCGAACTTGTCCGATTGATAACCGTCTCAAGCTGTTCATCATGAAAATTACCCATAATTTGTCATCGGAGAAAACTATGAAGCGGCCATTTTTCACTCTCATCGAACTCCTCGTCGTAATAGCCATCATCGCCATTCTGGCGGCGATTCTGCTGCCGGCGCTGAACAAAGCGCGCGCCCGAGCGCGCTCCATCCATTGCTGCGGCAACATGAACTCCTTCAACAAAGCGGCGCAGCTTTATGAAAGCGACTACGACAACTGGAAGCCCGGCATCAATTCCGCCACCGCCTATGCCTATCAGCGTTGGATCTTCCAACTGCGGCCCTACCTCGGGCTGGAGCGGGCGGACAACAAATACTATCCGTTCAAGCTGCTCTGCCCGGGGGCTACGCTCGCCCTGCAAACCACCGACGACGCTTATCCCGGCTGCGGCAGCATTACCCACAGCTACGGGGTCAATCGGCACGGGTATCCCGACAGTACCAGCGGCCTGTTCCGGAGCGTCAAGAACAGCCAGGTTCGTCGACCTTCGAATAAACTCTGGCTGGCCGACGCCAACGACTGGATGGTCTCCTATTCCCGGGCCCGGGCTCCGGCAGCCTATTTCCTTTGGGGGGAAGTATACGAGAGCACCAAAAATAATGTTCCCTGCTATCGCCATGCCGACCGGATCAACATCATCTACAATGACGGTCATTTCGGCACCGCCCGCTGGGAAGAACTGTGGGATGTCGCCTCCACCGACGACAGCGTCTTCTACCGTCAGAAATGGGATGTCACCGCGAACTGACGGCCGTCAAGTGCGCCGTTTTTGAAAGACGAGGGTAGTGGTTACTCTTTACCGCCGCGCTTTTTGTACTTCTTGCCGCAGCCGCAAGGACAATCCTCAATGCACTGGCTGCAGCCGGTGCACTTGACGCGGTTTACTTTTGCGGACATAATAATATTCCTTTCTGGTGATTGACTCTGGTTATATAGCGCAAAATTGGCGGGTTGCAACCCCGTTTTTGTCGAACACGGACCACCACTGACACACACGGACTGACACGGGCAAAAGCCTCTGCAACACAACCCCCAAGCCCTTCTCCCATCCGTGCCTGTCCGTACTGCTATCGGTAAAAATCTTGTTTTTTTGCGATGATTTTCGAGTGATTCGTTTGTGATTCAAGCATTTCGGCAGTCCGACCAGTCCGACTTGTCCGACCCGTCCGACAGAGCCGGCCACCAATACGGGGTAAACCTTTTACACATACCCAAAAACCTTGTCTGCCAACTGCCTTCGTGTTGGGTTGTGGGCAAAGCCCGCGCCGTGCTTGTCCGTGTGCGTCCGTGTCGGTCCGTGTAAACCGTTGCCCGCGCATGAGGCCTCAAAAAATGCGTCAACATGATTCCGGGAAACGCTTTTTTTCATTTTTCTTGCCTTCCGCCCTTGCTTTTCAACCAATTTTTTGCTATACTTATAATAAGCAATATGAATCGTATCATATAATAGGTATAATATATGGCGAACGCGACCGGCCGGGTGACGGCGAAGGATGTGGCGAAACACGCGGGGGTTTCGCAATCGTTGGTGTCGATGTACCTCGGCGGGAATCCGAAAGCCTGGCTGTCGGCGGAGACCAAGCAAAAGATCGACGAGGCGGTAAAAACCCTCGACTACCGCCCGAACACGCTGGCCCGGGCGCTCCGCAGCGGCAAAACGAAGACCATCGGCCTTGTGATGGGCTGCCTGACCAATCCCGGAAACGCTTTTTTGGCGGATGCGTTTATGAATGCGGCGGAGAAGCACGGCTACCGGCTTTTCATTTCAGTCACCCGCTTCGACCGGGAGCGCGAGCGTGAGGCGTTGCAGCAAATGCTTCACTGTCAGACCGACGGCATCATTTACGATTTTTTGCCGGAAGTCAACAGCGACTTTCTTCAGCGATTCAGGAGTGGGGGGATACCCATCCTGCTGTTTAACAAATATCCCGAGTTCGCATTGGATTGTGTATATTTTGACCTTCACCCCGGATTGCGGGACGCGGCCCTCCATCTGGCAAAGCAGGGCTGCCGCCGGATTTTCTGCCAGACCGGCAGCGAGGATCGTGAGCGAATGGTGGAGAGTGCTTCCCGCGAAAGCGGCGTTCCGCTGGAGTCCTTTGCATACGATCACCTCAAGGATGAAGCGGAGAGGACAATGGGATGGATTCGCCGGGAACGTCCGGATACGCTCATTCTGTTCTCGCGAAAACTGGTCCGGCTGGTGGCGGAAACGCCCGGTTATCACCCCCGGATTATTTGCCATTACACCTTGCCGATGCTGCATTACCGGCCCGGCGAGTGCGATGGAGTGATTCATCACCCGTACCCTCTCTGGGTTGAGAAATCCATGGAGACCTTGATCCGGCGAATCGAGAACCCCGGAACCGCAAAGGTCGAACTTGGAATTCCGACGGAGTTCCTGTCTCGCGCGGAACACGCCGCGCTTTACCGCGAGCAGTGCGATGACCCTTATTATCAAGTCGATCAACAACAGGAGCAATGAGATGAAAAGAAGTTTCACACTGATTGAGCTATTGGTCTTAATCGCCATCATTGCGATTCTCGCCGCCATCCTGCTCCCGGCCTTGAACAAGGCGAGAGACAGAGGTCGAAGCGTCAAATGCATCAGCAATCTGAAACAATTACACACACCCATCGCCGCCTATGCGGGCGATTACCACCATCTGGTGCGCAACAATATGATATTCAGCCACCTGGATGGGGACCGGAATGCCGGGTATATGTTTGTCTTAAGCTATTTGAATTACATCAGCGCCAGATCAATCGCAACCCAGGGCGCCTGGGGAGGAGGGGAAGTGCTGAGCGGCACTATTTTTGCCTGCCCGGAGCCGGATGGAAATGGAAACATCCGCTCCTATGGACTGTATGGCGCGGGCAAAGGAGATATTGCGGGTTTTCGTCCCAAGAAATATTTTGCAGGAGTCCGGAAACCGGCTCAAAAAATCCTCGGCGGAGACTCATGCGACGTCTATGTGCGCGGCGACCAATACTGGAGGTTCAATGTAAGCAGCTCTGAGGAGAGCACTTGGCGGTTGGCCCATGGCGGCGGCAAATCCGGCAACTTCCTGTTCTGCGACGGGCATGTCAAGCCGGTTCCCGGAGTCATCACCATAGGCTGGGTCAATCTTGACGCCCACTCGTTTGACCCGGAAGCGTCCGGATCTCCCGTTTACTACGGCGTAAAATAAAGTGGTAAATCAAGGTAGGGCTGTCTGTCCCAGACAGCCGTTCACGTCGTATGGTCTTTGGGGTGAAACCACGCTCTTGATTTATGCCGGAGGAAAAAGAGCCCAATACGTTTTATCACAAGTTCATACCCGATAGCGCTTACAACGTGAACGGCGCTCTGGGGACAGAGCGCCCTACCTGATAAAAGCTTCGCCAACTGCTTAATCTGAATAAGGAGGTTTATGAAAAAAACAATCGCATTGTTGATCTTCGCCGTCTGCGGCGTCCTGCCGCTATGGGGAGGCTCGCCGGATGATAAGGGGTTCATCCGCGACTGGCTGCTCGGCGGCCCCTGGCCGAGTTACCAGACGAATGACAAAGGAACCGGCCTTGACGCCGATTGCCTGGGGGGAGAGGCGGATTTCCGGCCGTACCCCGGTTTGACCGGTAAGACGCTGTTCAAGGCGGACGCCTCCAAACTGATCGCCGGGATCGGTTCGACCAACGAATGGGGTTTCACCGAGGATCGCGAGATTCCGGTGTCGTGGAGGGTCTTCCAGTTCGACAAGCCGGAACGCATCGAACTCAGCGGTTTCTGGAAGCCGATTGACGACCATTTCGTCTACTATGCCACCTGCTGGGTCGAATCGCCGGAGGCAAAAAAGGTCAAGTTCCGGCTCGGCAGCGACGACGACCACAAGCTCTTCGTCAACGGGCGGGAGGTGGGGAAGTCCGCCACCTCACAGGGCATTATCCCCGATAACTTCATCTACCCTGGCGAGTTGCGGCGCGGCGTCAACCGGATTCTCCTCAAGGTCGTCGATCGAACCGCCGAAACCGGCTTCTGTTTCCGGATTTCGGATGAGAAAGATCAGCCGCTGACCGATCTAAAAATCCATACCGACGATCCCCGCCGCGAACTTGGGATGGACGCCTACGACAACGGCTTCGCCGCCCGCTTCTCCTTCGCCGCGAAGGATTTATTTACCGGCGGCGACCAGCGGATGAAGCTGCGCTTTCACGCGCCGGGCAAGGGGCCGTACCAACTCCGCCTGGCCCAATGGGAGCAGAGGGCGACGGGTGACGGGGAGTGGGAGTTGACTCCCCCCTTGAAGCCGGGGGAGAACGCACTTCGCCTGGAGGTGGTCGAGAGCAATCAAATCGTTGCGGTGCTGGAGCATACCGTCCGTTTATATTCCCGCGAAGCCCTGAGAAAAGAGAATACCGCTCTCCGCCGGGAGCTGGAAGAGGTGCGCCGCACTCGGAAAGCGCTGGCCGGTGAATTTCAGGCGGGGGAGAAGCGGATCGCCGAACTTCGGCAGGGACTGCGCGAAAGCTGGCGAAAGGCCGAGGAGCGCTTCGCCGGAGCGCGTGCGCTGGCGGCGACCAAGGGACGCCCGACGCCGCCGGAACCGCTGCCGGGGGAAGGAACCCGCGCCCGGCTGTCCTTGAACGGCGACTGGCAAATCGGCGTCGCCCGGAATCAAATGGAGGGGGTGGTGCGGCTCCCGGCTTCCATGTACAATGTCTACTTCCGGACGTGGTTCAATCCGGTCAAAAAGCGTGATCCGAAGAATCCGTACGGCGCGATCGATCCCCTGCCGGGCTGGGAAGATTTCCGCTTCGACGACCGCCTCTGCCGCGACGAGGTCTGGTTCGCCCGCGACTTCGAAGTCGATGATCCCGCCCGGAGCGCCTTTTTCATCGCCGAGAACCTCTACGGCAAGGCGGTGGTCTATCTGAACGGCGTCCGCTGCGGCGAATACGGCGGCCGAATCGGCATCGCCGAGATTGCGCTGACCAACCTGAAAAAAGGAACCAACCGTCTCGAAATCAACTTCTTCGCACCGGGAAAGACTTTCGGCTTCCACGTTGAGGATTATGGAATACGCGGCGACCTTTACCTCGATTTCATGTCGCCCTTGCGGGTGGCCGACGTCTGGGTGAAACCGTCGTGGCGGAAGGCGACGCTCGCCACCCGAACCGAGCTGGAGAACCGCGGCAACGCGCCGGCGACCTTCGAACTCCGGCAATACGCGGTGAAGGACGGCATGATCCGCCACCGGCTGCCGAAACAGAAGGGAACCCTCGCGGCGGGAAAGGGTGGCACCCTCTCGGGCAACGCCGTCTGGCCCGATCCGGAGCTTTGGACTCTCGAGAATCCCGCCCTTTACGAATTGGTCAGCGATCTTTTCGTCAACGGCAAACTCATTGACCGCAAACGGGATACCTTCGGTTTCCGGGAGTTCTGGATTCACGCCACCGATTTTTACTTCAACGGCAAGCGGATCATCCTGCAGGGCGATGTCGGAATTCCTCACATGGACAACGCCAAGTTCTGCGACGTCGCCTGGCCGCTCTACCGGCAGGACGGCATAAATACCTTGCGCATCCATGATTCCAGCTATTGGAGCCCGGAGTTCTTCCGCCGGTGCGACCGTCTCGGCATGTTCGCCTACGCCCAGATGTACCCGGTGCTTCACCGGGGCAACCGGAACCCGAAACAATTCACCAGCTTCGACGAATGGCTGAAGGAGCCGCTCCACCAGTTCAACCTCGACAACTACCGCGCCTGGCACCGGATGCTCCGCAATCACCCTTCGGTGGTGATCTGGTCGACCGACAACGAAGTCTTCACCCAGGCCTGGGACCGCCTCGACCAGGTGGAGTTCAACCTCCGCAACGACAAATTGGCCGCCTTTTACGGGCGCTTCGTCAAATCGCTCGATCCGGAGCTGGTGATGACCCGCGACGGCGACGTCGGCACCTGGAACCGCGAAGGCCGCTGGTTCGAAGATCCGCCCTGCGATACCGCCAATTATCACTACCCCGACTTCAATCTTTCGGATTGGGTGAAGAACTGGCAGCAGGTCTATGAGTTCCGCCCGGTGATCTTCGGCGAAACCCTCTACTGCTCGTACCAGGCGTGGAATCAGTGGTGCGGCGCGATTCCCTCCCAGGTGGCCAATAAGGCCCGCCGCGTCCGCGAGGTGGTCAAATAATACCGGGAGCAGGAGGTGCCGGGGCAGATCTATATGGGGCTCGCGCTCGACGGTTTCATTCAGCTGAATCCGGATGGTTCCGGCACGCCGTGGGGCATCCCGGGCGCTACTCCGGAAGAGGTGAAGCGCGACATTCCCTGGCGGCAGATCGCCTGGCCCGCGCTGTCGGGGAAAGGAATGCGTCCCATTGCCGCCAGCGTATCCATCGCCAGCTGCGGCGACAAGGCGATCAACTGGTTCGACCCGGCGCGCGCCTCGCACGTCCGCAACGCGGTCAACGACGCCTATCGCGACACCCTGCTGCCGCAGCCGCCGCTCGCGACCGCCGCCGACGCCGAGTGCATCATCGAAACCCGTTCCGGCGCAACCGTCTGGAGCGTCTCGAAGGCGGGCGAACGGCAGGGCGTTATCGCCGACCGCAACGGCAAGGCGTGGTTCCAATTCGACGCGCCGGGAGTCTACCGGTTTTCCGCCGGGGAACGCGAGGCTGAATTCGAGGTTCCATCGCGCGCTCCCTACGCCGCACGGCCCGGATTTGACAAGGTTGCCCACTTCAACTTGAAATAGAGGTACTTATGAAACGCATGATTGTTCTTTTTTTGCTCGCCGGGGGAGTACTGGCCGCCGATGAACTGACGGAGAACCGGGCGCTCCGCGAAGAGCTGACCCGCGAACGCCGCGAACTGCAAACGGAGCAGGAGCGAAACCGCGACAACCGCCGGAGCATCGCCACGCTCGAAGGAACCATCGCCCGGGTCGACGGCGAAACCCCGCCGCCGGCTCAGGCGAAGCCGGAACCGCGCCTCCTCTTCGCAAACGCCTTCGACCAGGATTTCAAAGGGTTCTGGAAATATCCGGACAAGGCCGACGCCACCATCGTCGAAACGGAAGGCGGCAAAGTCCTCCGGGTGGTTTCGCCGGATGGGAAAAGCGCCGTCATTCAACGCGGGCTCACGGTTCCGGAAGGGGCGACGATTCGTTGCTCGGTGAAAATCAAAGCTGAAAATGTGGTTCGGTTGAACCCGAACGCCGGCCATTGCGGCACCAAATTCGGCCTGACGGTTCGTCTCGGCGACAAGACCTTCTGGCCGGACGCTCCGGCACAGCAGGGATCGTTCGACTGGAAGGAGTTGCACTTCGATTATGACGTCCCCTTCGGCGTCAAAGGCGTCGCGCCGATGCTGGGCCTCCAGGGCGCCACGGGAACCGTCTGGTTCAAGGACTTCAAAGTGGAAGTCCTGGAAAAGTAACGTTTTCCGCTTCCGGCAGGGCACTCCGGGAAGGAGCGCTCTGCCCGCCTGACGGAAATAGACCGAAATTCATCTTTTTTTCATGTCCCTCTTGACATTCATCAAAAATTATGGTATAATATGGTTAACGTTAACCAAAAGGAATGTCATGGGAGCTCCGGTAACGCTGAAGGATGTGGCCCGGGAAGCAAATTGCAGTTTGATGGCCGTTTCGCGGGTCATGAACGGCAAGCAGCTGAACCACGTCGGCGCCGCTTTGCAGGAGAGGGTTCGCGCCGCCGCCCGCAAGCTCAACTACCAGTCGAACCCCGCCGCCAAAGCGCTGCGGACCGGCAGAACGAAAACCATCGGGCTCCTGATCGGCGGCATCTCCCAGCGCGCCGGCGGCTGTCTCGCCGAAGCCTTCATGAACGAGGCGGAGAAGCACGGTTACCGCCTCTTCATCACCGCCACGCGCTACGACCTCGAAAAGGAGCGCGAGGCGCTTGCCGATATGCTGAAGCACCGGATCGACGGCGTCATTTACACGCTGTGGGCCGACGCGGAATTCGCGGAACGCTTCCGCAACGCCACCTGCCCGGTACTGCTGACCGAAAATTATCCGGAGCTTGACTTCGACAGCGTCTGCTACGATCTCCTGCCCGGTCTTCGCGGCGCGGTCAGCCACCTGGAAGGGCTGGGGTGCCGCCGGATATTCCTTCAGGACGGGCTCCACAACCGGATGCGGGAATCCGCCGGACAACTTCCCACCCCCCCGGAACTGTTCTCCTGGAATCCGGCCGAAGGGGATTCTGCCCCGATTCTGGAGATGCTTCTCCGGGAACGTCCGGAGGGGCTGATCCTGAGCTCTCAACTCTTACGGGAACTGCGCGAATTCCTGGCCCGGAGGGCTCCGGATTACCGGCCGCGCCTTGTCCATTTCCGCACCCTGCCCCCGGATGATCTTCAACCGGAAGCGGATGGCGTCATTCACTTCCCCTTCCGCCCCCGGATTGAACGGACGGTCGAAACCCTGATCCGTCAGATCGAGCACCCCGCCGGAGAAAAGATCCGGGTCGAGATCCCCACCGAATTCCTGACCGCCGACCAGGCGGAGGAGTTGCGTCAGGTCCAATTGATCGACACCTATTATTCACCTTACCGATAAGGATTTATATGCGCAACTCCCCCTCTCACATCTGGGCCGCCGACTGCAAAAACGACGCTTTCCTCACGTGCGACTTCACCCTCGCCCGAAAGCCGGGAAACGCGGTGCTGCGGCTCTTCGCCGACACCGGCTACGAGCTCTTCCTCAACGGGCGTTTCGTGGTCAGGCTCGACGAATGGAGCAACACCCGCGACTACGACGTCCGCGCCTTTCTCCGGGCGGGGGAAAACCGCATTGCCATCCACGGCCTCAATCACGGCGGGCACCGGGGCTGTGCCGCCGAGCTTGGCTGTGACGGCGAAACCGTGCTTGTCAGCGACACAAACTGGCGCGCCTCCGGCTTCGAGCGCTGGGGCTGGCAGCTCCCCGGTTTCGACGATGCGGAGTGGTCGCGCGCCACAATCGCGCCGCTCGACTTCGTCGAAACCGCCTCCTGGCGCACGCCCCCCGGCGACGACCCCGCGAAAATCATTCCCAACCTCACCAACACCCCTTTCTTCGCCCGCGAGATTCCCAAGGGGATCGATTCGCCCTTTTACACGCTACCCTTCCCCTCCCCGGAGCCCGATTCGCCGGCGGCGGAATTGCTCGGTGAAGCATACCGCGAGAGCTGCCGGGCGCTGCCCCCCGCCTACCCGGAACCCACCGTCTTCCGCCTGGAGGGAATGACCGAGACCGCAGACGGCTTAACCGCCACAGCCCCGGAGCGTTACCAAGGCCCCTCCGCCGTCTTCGATTTCGGGGGCGAGGTGGTGGGGTACTTCCGGCTCCGCCTGGAATCGGCGGGGCAGATCCGCTTCCGGCTGGTCTATGGTGAGACCATCGACGAGATCGATCATCCGCCTATGCCGGAACAGCTTGTCTACCGGATGCTGATTGAGGAATATTCGCTGCCGCCGGGAATGCATGAATTCGAAAGCCGGATGCGGGTCGGCTTCCGCTTCGTCAAGGTCGAATTCTTCCACTCGCCGCGGCTTGTAACCCTTCAGGGGCAACAGCTTCGCAGCTCTACCTATCCTCTGCGCTACCGGGGGTATTTCAACTCCTCCGATTCGTGGCTCAATGAGCTCTGGCGGTCCAGCCGCAAGACCCTCCACCTTTGCATGCAGGAGTATTACCTCGACGCCCCCAAGCGCGACCGCTTCCTCTGGGTCGGCGACACCCGCCTTGAAGCGCTGTTCAACTACTACGCCTTCGGCGACCTGGAGCTCTTCCGCTTCTCCTGGCGCGAGATTGCCCGCGTTCAGTACCCCGACGGCGCAGTTCCGTCGGCGATGGAGCGCGGCAACTCCGTCCTCTGGGACTACGTCGCCCACTGGGTCATCGCCTTCAAGGAGTACTACCTCCACTCCGGCGACAGCGCCT
>JAVBRV010000488.1:0-11919 GCA_031547585.1 Victivallaceae bacterium | reverse complement strand
GCAGGTAGAGCGCGGTGGCCGTGCCGAGCTGTTTCAGGTTGCCAAGACAGGTGGTCTGCTGGCCGCGTTCGCGCGCCTTGTTGAGGGCGGGCAGGAGGATGGTCGCCAGAATGGCGATGATCGCAATAACTACCAGGAGCTCGATCAGTGTGAAAAAATGTCTCATCAGCGGGCCTCCATAAGGGTTGGCGTAAGGATTTGGATGGATTGGCGTTCATAGAGGGCGGGTTCCACCTCGATCTGGGTGGGTTGGCCGGATTTCCGTTCGAAGCGGTTCTGGAGGATGCCCATGGTTTCGCCGGCCATTCGCGTCCCGCTGTGGCGGACGGTGGTGAGGAAGCCGGATTGGGCGTCGGGAATCAGTCCGAAGCCGATGAGGCTCAGCTCTTCCGGCACCCGGACCCCCAGGGCGGAGAGGGTTTCGGCGGCGGCGGCGGTGGTTTCACCGCTGATGACGAAGAGGGCGGAGACTTCGTCCATGATCCTCCGGTAGTTGGCTTTGAGGTACTCCCGGGTGGCGGAGATGGGGTTTTGGCCGGTTTGGACCGCGCAATCGTACACGGTGACCCGGCAGCGGTTGGAGCGGCCGCAGAGGGAGAAGCTGTCGGCGAGTTCGGAGGTCGAGAAGATGTGCGGCTCCGAGAAGAGCAAGCCGAAGCGGCGGTGCCCCGATTGGTAGAGGGTGTTGGCGGCGAGGATGCCGGCGGCGGCGTTGTTGCCGGTGACGTAGCTGATGTTTTCTACCCGGACCGCGCTGCGGCAGATCACCACCGGGACGCTCGCCCGGTGCAGCAGCTGAATCTGGTCGGCGGTCAGGAAGTCATTGGGCAGCGCGTCGATGACGACCCCGTCCGCCTGGACCTGGTCGAGGCGCTGGAAGACGTTTTCGGTGTAGCTGTAGGTCGAGAGCTCGAAGTCGAAGCCGCGCGCCTCCGCCGCGTGGGCTGCTTTGCCGATCATCGCCACGATGGAGAGGCCGGGCCATTCGTTGGTGAGATAGAGCACCTTGCTGCGCCCGGAAGCGCGGCGGCGGCTGACGAAGGTGCCGCGCCCGACGAAGGACTCCAGGAGCCCGAGCTCCCGCAGCTTCCGCAGGGCCGGAGCCACGGTGAACTGGCTGACCTGATACTCCTCCATCAGCTGGCGCACCGAGGGGAACGGCGCACCCTCCGGCATTTCGCCGATGCGGGTCCGCAGTTTTCGGAACAGGGTGTCTCCCCGGTATTCACGCATGGTTCATTTCATCCTTGGTTAAAGTGTATCTTTTTTGCGATACATCTATATTATGACGCAAACCGACGTAAAAAGCAAGAGGCAAATGCAAAAAAATGTATTTTTTCTTCTTGAAGTGTATCGTTTTTCTGCTTTGCGCCCGCTGCTCGCGGTTGCTCCAAATAACGTTTTGGTTGAGTGAAAAAGGTCAGGCCTGCTGTGGCGGCCGGCTCACACGGAGGGACACGGAGTTACACGGAGGGACACGGAGGCCGAAATGGGCATTCCACGCGGCGGCGGTTTCGGCCTCCGTGTAAACTCCGTGTCTCTCCGTGTGGCTCCGTGTGAGCCGGCCGCCATGGCTCATCGCCTCTCGCCGCCCCGGCAAAATGCTGCCCGCGAGCAGCGCTTTGCCCGGGTGGCGGGCTTTGCAATGGGAAAAATCTTCAAAAATCTTTTTCAATGCTGAAAGAACGCTTCGCTCCGGGAGCCATTAGGTGATAAGAACCGTCCAAACCGAAACAGATAAGGAGGCAAGATGGTTTTCCGGGGAATCGTGGGTAGTATTGGTCTATTCCTGGCGTTGACGGTGTTGGCGCCGTCGGTTTCCGGCGAGGTCCGGTATGTGATCGCCGGGGAGGAACCGCAGACGAAAAAGGCGGCAAAGGCCGATGACGCCGCCGCGCCTCTGACCAATTTCGAAATCGTCGCGCCGAAAGCGAAGAAGACGGAGGCGAAGACGCCGGAAACAAGAACTCTGGAAGCGAAAACGGAAAGCAGCCCGGCTGCGCCGGAAGCCGCCGTCGGCGCGGGAAACGACGAGACGGCATATCGGGAGGAGGCCGCACTCAATCTGCTGGTGCGGATTCTCCTTATCGCGGTTTCCTGTATTCCGGGCGTATTCGCGGCGTGGGTGCTGTTTCAGGAGCTGCGGACGAAGCTCCCCAACTATACCGAAGATGAAATGGTGGTCAAGCGCTACCAGGCCGGAGCCGGCGTTCCCACCCCCGAAGCCGCCGCCGAACAGGTCTACGCCCTCTGGAACGACGTGACCGCGGGGGAGGAACAGGATGAGGAAACCGGCCTCATCTATTTCACCGAGCGCGCTAAATTTAAAGAGGTTCAGCGCCGCGTTTCGGAAGCGGCCGCGCTGCTGCCGGTGGATGATACCTCGCTGCAGATCTTGAATACGCTGGCCAACTCCGCCAATCTCGGCACTTCGCGCCTGTTGATCGCCCCCGGAATCCACTCCGAAACCACACTGGCGACCAAGATCATCCTCTCCATCGCCTTTGTGATCATGCTGGCGCTCAATATCGGCAACCCCTTCGTACCCCTGGTGCTCGCGCTCCCCCTGGTGTGCCGGACGCCGCTCTATCTGGTTGGGGAACATGAGTCTTCCAAGATCTACGCGGTTTTCGCCTGGGCCTTCAGCGCTGTTTTCCGCATGTCCGGCAACGCGCTGGTCGGCTTCGGGAACGGCGAGGGCAGCACGGCCACCGTCTACCGCTCCAGCTCCGGCAGGCGCTATGTCGAAGAAGACCACTCCACCGGCTGCATGCTTCTTGCGATCCGGCTGGCGGTCGCCTTTGTCTTCCTCAGCATTCTTTGCTTTCTCGCGCCGCTGGTGGCGCTGTTCGCTTTTTTCCGCAATTATGTTCTCTACCGGTAACAGGAGAGGGAAACGGCGATGAGGTATCGAATCCTGGTTTTGCTGCTCCTGACCGTATCGGCCGCTGCCGGCGACGACCGCCGGCGGGAGATGTGGGGCGAGGATACCCATGTGATCGTAAATGCGAAAATGGGGACGATGCTCGATACCCCCGCCCCGCAGGAAGAGGGAAGTGCGATTTTCGTTGGTGTCCCGGCGGATTTCAATCTGTTCTTTGCTTTCGACTACATCCAGCCGCTGCCGGTGGAGCGTTATGTCGGCAACGGTAGAGCGGGGTGGGATTCGTACCCCCGGGAGTCGCCTGTACAGATTAATTTCAGCCCGTCGCTGCGTATCGGCCGGATTTCATTTCCCCGGCAGGTCCGCTTCGGGACCTCCTACTACACCCCGCCGGTGGTTTATGGCGCGCGGCCGGTATTCGTGCCGCTATACCGGCATCCGAGACCGGGACCGTATCGAATCGTCGGAGCCGGACCCGGTCCGGTTCGGGGCTATGCCGGTCCCGGCCCGCGTCGCGGCGGCCCGCCGCCGCCGCGATCCGGCCGTTGAGCTTTGTCATTCCCACAACCTTCAAAAAAAGGAACACGATGAAAAAGATTCTCACTCTCGTACTCGCTCTTCTCTGCGGCGCCGTTGTCGCCGAAGAGGCGGAGAAAACCGTCAAGCTGGTTCCCGGCGCCGCCTGCCACGTCTGGGACGAAAACGCCAAGACCAAACCGGAGGCCCCTCCGGCCGGCGGCTTCGTCGACAAGCATGAGGAGTATTTCTCCCGGGAGAGTCTGGAAGGGGATAAGCAGCTCAAGGGGCTGCTGACCGCCTATAAACCCTTCTTCCTGATCTGGAGCGGATTCCTGAAAATCGACAAACCGGGGCGTTATCGCCTGACCGTCATGCGCGCGGAGGCTCGCGGCAATGTACATGATTGGGCTGAGTCGAATATCCGGCTGGTCGTGCAGAAGAGGAACCTGATCGAGCTCAAGCCCGGAGAAAAGAAGAAAAGCGGTTCCGCTCTCGTGTCGTTGACCGCCGGTATGCATCCGGTTATCATTCAGGCGAATCTGACTCCGAACTCCCACGCGTTCACCTTGCTTTGCGCGCAGGAAACCGCCGTCAAAGCCAAAGTGATTTCACCGGCGGCGCTTTATCATCAGGATGATGAGGATTAATTCGAAAGGAAACATCATGAAGAAGACTCTCTCCCTCCTCCTCGCGCTTCTCTGCGGCGGCGTCATTGCCGAAGAGGTGAAGACGGTTAAACTGGCTCCCGGAGCCGCCTGCTACGCCTGGAACCAGAACGTCAACGAGCGGCCCAAAGATCCGCCGCTCGGCGGTTTCGTCGACACCGCGGAAAGCTTTGCGGGCAGTAATATCAAGGCTTCCGACGACCTGAAGAGCCTGGCGGCTGACAAACATCGCAAGTTTGTGATGTGGGAGGGCTTTCTCAAAATCGACGCCGACGGGCAGTATAAGTTCGCTCTTCAGGGAGATCCGAAATTTAACACCGTCAAGGTGTTCATCAATGACCGGCAGCTGGTTCAGCTTCAGAAGGGCGGTCCCGTCTCCTCGGTCGGCGCCGTCAGCCTCAAAACCGGCATGGCGAAGATCCGCATCACCTTCAACAACCACAGCGGCATTCCCCGCAATGCCGGGTTCAAGCTCAGATATTCACTGGGTGATTCGATGAAGACGACCGACGTGACCCCGGCGATGCTGTATCACCAGGACAACGAAGACTGATTCGAAAGGAAATATCATGAAAAAGACTCTCACTCTCCTCCTCGCGCTTCTCTGCGGCGCCGTTATCGCCAATGAGGCGAAGACCGTCAAGCTGGCTCCCGGAATCGCCTGCTACGCCTGGAATCTGAACGTCAACGAACGGCCCAAAGACCCTTCCCTCGGCGGTTTTGTCGACACCGCGGAAGGCTTTGCGGGCAACAACATCGGCGCCTCCGACGATCTGAAGATCCTGGCGAGGGACGGTCACCACAATTTTGTGATGTGGGAGGGGTTCCTCAAAATCGAAACCGATGGACAATATAAGTTCGCCATCCAGGGAGATCCCCGCTATGCCACCGCGAAGGTGTACGTCAACGACCGGCTGCTGGTTCAACTTCAGAAGGGCGGTCCTGTCACTTCGGTCGGCACCATCAGCCTCAAACCAGGCATGGCGAAGATCCGCATCACCTTCAACAACCACAACGCCGAACCCCGTTATACCGGTTTCAAGCTCAAATATTCGCGCGGCAATTCGATGAAGTCGACCGATGTGACCCCCGCGATGCTCTATCACCAAGTGGAGGACGAGGACTGACCATGGTCAAGGTAACCTGCCCCGAGTGCGGACGCCGGTACGACGTCGCCGAAGAGGATATCGGCAGCGAAGGAAGGTGCATCGATTGCGGACTCCTTTTCGTCATGCGTCCCATCGGGGGAGGGTTGCCGCCCCCGGCGGAGCGGCCGGTTGCCGCCCCCCGGCCTTTCCCGGCTCCGGCGTCGGGGGCGCGCCGCCCCGGCTCATTGCCGTCGCCTCCGCCGCGTGAGAATTCACTTCCCGCTCCGCAGTCTGTTGCGGCTCCTCCTGTCGCGACGGGGTTTCGGTTGCCGGTCGTTTGCACTTGCATGTACGTGATTGTCGGCCTGGAGCTGCTGGTGGGAATCGGCTTTATCGGCTTCGGCATCTATGGCTTTATTGAGGCCGGGGGCGGATCCCTGGGCCTGGTGATGGGGGGGCTGTTTGCTTTGGAAGGACTGGGGATTCTGGTGGTGGCCTGCTTCGGCTACGGCTTTGCCAGGGGGGTTGCCGCCGTCTGCGAGACCGCCTTCAATACCCGCCCGAGGTAGATTTCGGAGAGTAAAACCGGAGGAGGGCGAGAATCGTCTTATCCTGCCGCTTTTCGGCGAGCGTGAGGGGGGAGGTCCCGTCCGGCGCGGGAGTCACGGTGTCGGCCCCGAAGTCGAGCAGGAGCTTTACGATCTCCGGCGGCTGACTCTCCACGGCCAGGAAGAGCGGCGTGCGCCCTTTGGCGTTGACGATTTCGGTCTCGGCCCCGAAGTCGAGCAGCATCCGCAGCATTTTCTCCCGCTTCTGCGGGTCGAGCTGGGTATTTTGCAGTACGGCCGTCAGGGGATGCTCCTGATTGGCAAGCCGCGTGTTGGGCGATATCCCCTGCTCAAGCAGATTCCGGATGCTGCTGAAATTGGCGGCTCTGATCTGCCTCTGAAACTGGTCCACGCGGGTTTCGGTTGAATTTTTCAGATAGGTGCGGAGGTATTCGGCTGTCCGGGTATTGCCGGCGGCCTCCGTCTGCCGGATGAACTCTTCGATTTGGGTGGGCGAGAAGCTGTTGCCATCCAGCAGATGCCGAAGGAGGTCCGGCGCCCCCCGGGTCAGGGCGAATTGAATCGCCGATTGCCCTTCCGGACCGGGGAGTGCCGGGTCGGCCCCGGCGGCCAGAAGCCGGCCCACCAGAGACGTATTCTCCAGGCGGATGACTTCCAGCAGGGGGTAATTCCCATCGCTTCCTTTGTGATTCGGATCGGCCCCGGCGGAGAGCAGCTGGGAGATGGCCTGGCTGTTGTCGAAACGGATGCTCCGGAGAAGCGGCGTATCGCCCGCCTGAAAGTGGTTGAGGTCGCCGCAGCGGCTGATGGCTTCGGTCAGTTGCGCGGTTCTGTTCTTCTCGGTGATGGCGTCCCCGAGGGCTTTCTCCTCCTCCGGCGTATTGGGGCGGGGGAGGGGGAGGGCGCGGGAGGAGAGAAGCGGCGGAATGGGGGGAGCTTCGGAGGGTTTTCCCCGCAATTCGTCGGCCAGCTTCGCATGACCCATGATGGCGGCGAGATCGGCGGGGCTCCACCCCCGGTCGTCGCGGAGTTCCCGGTTGGCTCCGGCGCTGAGCAGCTGTTCGGCGACCGGTTTCAAGCCGCGGATGGCCGCCCAGTGGAGGGGACTCCGTCCGCAGCGATCCGGCCGGTTGACGGGCAGGGGGTCGGCGGCCAGCCCGGGGATGACGTCGCTCCGCCCGTAAATGACCGCCAGGTGGAGCGGCAGAAAGCCGCGCCGGTCGTTGAGCGCCGCTTCGGCGCCGTGCTGGCGCAGAATGAGGAGGCAGGATGTATTGATGGCGGCGGCGTGAAACGGGGTGACGCCCCGGTTGTCGGCGAGGTTGACGGCCGCTCCGTTCAGCAGCAGGCTGCGAACGAGGTTGAAGTTCCGGTTGCGGACCGCTGCCAGCAAGGGGGTGGTTCCATCCTTCATGCGCGCGTTGATGGGAGCGCCGTGATGGAGCAGCTGCATGGCCAGGAAACGGTCTTCGACCAGAATATGAAGCGGCGTCGCCCCCGACGAATCGGCGATGGCGGGGTCGGCGCGGGAAGAGAGCAGCAGGTTGGCGATGGCGGGCGGCTCCTGATTGACGGCTTTGAAAAGAGGGGTGCGTCCCAGGCGGTCGGGCAGGTTGGGGTCGGCTCCGGCCCGCAGAAGGATCCGCACAGCCTCCCGGTTTTGTTTTTCGACCGCCGTATGGAGCGGCCGCTGTTCGCCGGAGCCCTCGGCGGCGTTGAGGTTGCCGGATTTCTCGATCAGCGGGCTTAACACGGCGGGACTGCGGTTTTTGGCGATGGCGATGGAGAGCGCCCGGCGTCCGGCGGCATCGGTCAGCGACAAGTCGGCGCCCCGTTTAATCAGAGTCGAGATCAGTTCCGGCTTGACTCCTTCGAGGGAGACGGCGAGGTGGATGGGGTAGTATACCCGCTCGTTATTGAGGGGCAGATTCGGCGAGACGCCGCGATCCAGCAGGGCGTTGAGCTGCTGGAGGTTGCCGGTGCGGATCGCTTCATACATCGCGAAGGCGGATTCCGACACCGGTCGCGGTGCGGTGCTCTCCGGCGGCGTCGCGGGCGTATCGTTGGACTTTTGCGGCAGCTCTTTGGCCGCCGAAATCACCGCTGTCGCCGGAATGGGGCGGCGGAAGGCGAAGCTGCCCGCCGCCGCGAGGAGGAGGAGGGCGGCGCCCACCAGACTCCACCCCCAGAGACGCTTCCGGCGGGAGAAGCCCTTTTTGCCGCTGCGCCGGAGTTCGTCGATATGGAGGAGGGCCTTGCGGATTTCCGCCGAGGAGGTGAGCCGCCAGGAGGGGTTTTCTTCGCAGAGCCGGTTGAAGAGGCGGATCAGCTCCTGTTCGCCGGGCTCCGGCGGCTGCTCCCGGATGGGGCGGAGAATGGGGAAATTCTCCACCGGCAGCCCGGTGAACATACAGTAGATGACTTTGCCGAACGCGTAGAGGTCGTACTCCGGGCGGAAGGAGTCGACGAAGCTCTTGCGGGTCAGGAGCTCCGGCGGCAGGAAGCAGAAGGTGCCGACGAGGGAGATGCCGCTGCCGACCCGGGCGACGAGGCTGATGTCGCTGAGGCAGGGGATGCTGTTGATGAAGAGAACATTATCCGGCTTCAGGTCGCGGTGGGCGATATGGCGGCTGTGGAGTTCGTCGAGTCCGTCGAGGAGGGCGAGGGCGACGTAGATGATCTCCTCCAGGGTGAAGCGGGTGCGGCGGAGCCAGTTTTCGAGGGTGGCGGGGATGTATTCATTTTCGGATTCGGCGAGGTTGTCCGCCGGGGGCATGGTATAGTAGAAGCCGTGTTCATCCTCGGCGGCGTGGTGGATGCGGATCAGGTTGGGGTGGTCGAGATTGAGCGAGCAGTAGGTTCGCAGCCCGCTGAGTTCGCGGAGGAACAGCTTCGAATCGCCGTCACGGCGAATCCGCTTCAGGACGAGGAGGCGCCCGGAGATATCCTCCACCAGGTAGACGGCCCCGTATGCGCCCCGGCCGCAGCATTTCAGGAACCGGTAGTCCGCCGGGAGCATGGCGTCGGGGGGCGGAGTTGGGATATCGGTCATGCGTTATCCTGTCCTTCGCTTTCCAACTTGGTTTTCGGGGGGGCGGGGGGCATGGGGGGGAGGAGGATGGATTCTTCATCCAACTCCCGGAGCCGCCGCCGGACGTCGCGCAGAAAATCCTCATCGCGGCCGATCTCATCCCGGCGCTCCCCGCAGAGGGCGCACTCGCGGAGGTGACGGCGGCAGAGAAGCCGCGCCAGCCGCCCGTTCCGCCCGGAGAGGCAGAGATCGATTTCGTGTTTTTCGTAGTGCCGCATGATGGTGATGATTTGTTTCAACGTCCTTCGTCGAGGGTGGCGATAATCTGGCGCAGGATGGCCGCTCCCCGGCTCTTGGCGATATAGACCGTGTTGGCTGAGACGCCGACCTGAAGCGCGACTTCAGCGGCCGGCATCTCCCGCAAGGCGTACATCTCGAAAATCTGAAAGGTGACGGGTTCCATCTTTCGTTTTAAAAGTTCCATCGCTTCGGCGAGGACGTGGGTGCGCCATTCATCCTGCCACTTCCCTTCGAACTCCTCCTCGCCCGTTTCCAGTTCTTCGACTTCGACGGCTCCCAGCGGGGTGCGTTTTCGGCGCAACTTAAGCGCCTGGCGCATGATGATTTTTCGCAGATAATCGCGGAAGCGCCCCTTGGAACGGTCGTAATTGAAATTCGGCTGCGATTTGAAGACTTCGATCATCACCAGTTGAATCAACTCCTGGCGCTCATGGGGGGTGAGTTGAAAATCATCCCCGCAAACCCAGATGAGCCGCCTGTAAATCCGGAAGAATTCCTCCCACGATACCTGATCGCCGTCCTTGATTCGCTGCAGCAGCGTTTTATCGGTTGTAAAAGCCATATGTACCAAACTCCGTCCGATTGAGAATGCGCCTTTGGTGCCGGATTCTCCGCCGGACCGGAGTCTGCCGTTTGAAACTCCGATTGCCTTTGCCTACCTAATGGCGCGGGAATCCTGCTATCTTTCACCGGAAGCAAAAACCTCTTCAAAATATTTGAGGGAAATATAAACGCCGCGAAAGAGAAAAGCAAGGTGAAAGTTTAAAAACCATCCTTTTGTGCCGGTTTTTCCCTTCGCATCGACTTGCTTTTTCGAGATTTTCGGGTATGGTTGGGTAAGGATAAGGATATGAAAACAATTTTTTCTTTGTTTGTGGTTATGCTGGCGTTCTTCGCCGAAGCGGCGGCTCCGGCTTTTTATGGATCGGTCGGTTACGGCGTCGATACGGTTTCGATCCGGCCGGCGGAGTTTCTGCTGATCCCCGGTTCGCCCGACGCCGAAACCCGGCGTTTCTGCGCCCGGCTGGCCGGGGAGATCCGCTGGAGGTCCGGAGCCCCCTGCCGGGTCTTCTTCGCCACGGAGCCGATTCCGGCGATCGACTTGACGGCCCGCCCGGCGTATCTCGTGTACCGGCTCGGTTCCGACGGCCAGGCGCCGCCTGCCTTCGGCTTTTATCCGCTCTTCAGCGAGCAAGCCTCCTCGCGTTGGGGGTTGGTTCTCGCCGATGCCCCGTTCGCCGCTACCGGCGTGGTGCTGCCGGGGACGAAGTGGTGGGAGAACCTTTTCGGCGGCCGGTCGGGCCGGGAGTTCGCGAAGTATTTTCACGGCTACTTCGCACCCCCGCGGCTTTTCGTCTCGCCACCCGATCTCGGGCTGCCGGAGCCGGAGGCTGAACCCCTGCAGCTATCCGGCGTACAGTTGACGCGGATTTTGCGGGGATACGGCTTCAGCAATCGCCGTATCGATGTTTACCGCTTTACGCCCTCCTCATCGGGCGTCGAACCGCCCGGACTCAAGGAGGAGCTCCGGAAGCGGAAGCTGGTGCGTGTGGAGGCGGGCAATCGGTTGAGCTATGGGAGCGGCCGGGAACGGTTTGAAGTGATTTTGAAGCCATCCACCGGGATTACCCCCGAATCGGCCTGGCTGGTTCATCAGGTTTACCATGAGGATGCGAAACCAACCTCGGAGATGCTGGGGAAATACTTAGCCGGGGATCCGCGTTCCTTCGCTTTGGCCGGGGGGATCGGGAGCCTCGACGACGCGAAGATGGCGGGTGCCCTGGCCGCCGTCGAACGGCTGCGGCTTTCCCCAGGAGAGCGGTTCCGGATTTTACAAACCCTGGAGGCTCCGAAGGTCCGGCAGATCCTGGGGAGGAAGGTCGACCGCTACCGCCGGGAGGTGATCGGGGAGCTGGTGCGCGAGCCGGGGGACCCGAAATTTGTTTCCCGATGCGCCGAATTGTACAGAGATAACCTTGGTCGCGAGGAGTTGGTGAAGCAGCTGGGGCCGCTTTTCGCCCGGCTCTCCCTCCCCGCCGCTCCGGATCCGGATGGAATGTACCGCTGGCGTTACGCCGGCCGGCTGCGCGAATGGTTCCAGGCCCCCCTCTTCCGCGAGCTCGATATCGGCGGGCCGAAGCCTTTCTTCTGGTACGGCGGCATTACTTGCAATGAGAATTTTTACCGGATCACCTCCTGTCAGCAATACTACGGTCGGCAGATTAAACCGTCGTCGCCCGCCATTTCCATTCGCGACCGTTTCGAGTTTACGGAGCAAGGGGAGTGGCGGCGGGTGGAGATCTCCGGCCCGGACCCGAAAGCGGAGAGACAGAAAACCCTGCCGGGTGAAATCGCGGTCGAAATCGAAGTCGATCTCGACCGTGAGCGAGTAGATATCCTACTTCTTCATTGCCCCGGAACATCTGCCGGACAAGTCCGGCAGTCGGCGAAGTGATACCCTGCGCCTCTTTTGGGAAAGTGGGGCT
This sequence comes from Victivallaceae bacterium, assembly GCA_031547585.1. GTDB lineage: Bacteria > Verrucomicrobiota > Lentisphaeria > Victivallales > Victivallaceae > Victivallis. The sequence goes on along the minus strand of JAVBRV010000488.1, from coordinate 377 downwards.
GTGGAAGAGGCGAAAATTACCTTTTCTTCCCACGAGGCAATTACAAAAATCAATTGCTCATGTGGTTTAACGACGGTTCTCTCTGGGCCAGCCTGGCCCAGACCCTCCGGCGGGCTCCGCCCTGCACCCGCCAGGGCTACTGCCCTGGACCCCGGGTATCGGGGGGAACCTCCAAACGGCATCAGTCGGCCACTCTCCCCGCTTTTTTGCGGGGAGAGGGCAAGCGACTGAACCCGTTTGGCGCCAGGGGGCTCCGCGCCCCCTGGACCCTCGGCAGGAGGGGGGGCCTGCACCCTGGCCGACTTAGGTCGGCCGATTCTCGCTGGCGGTAGAAGCATCGTGGGAGAGGTCAAATATTGCCGGGCTGGCAACGCCAT
>JAVBRV010000338.1:0-4245 GCA_031547585.1 Victivallaceae bacterium | reverse complement strand
GTCCGCCGCGACCTGCCCATTCCGGCAGAGGGTCAAGAGCGCCCGGTTGAAGGTGGTCATGCCCGACTGGGCGCCGCCGCGCAGGAGTTCTTCGAGCGCGGTGTAGTTGCCGTCAGCGATCTGCCGTTTGACCGTCGGGGTGCCGAGGAGAAGCTCGATGGCGGGAATCATCCCCGGTTTGTCGACGCGCGGCAGGAGCCGCTGCGCCACCACCGCGACCAGGGCCGCCCCGAGGTCGGCGGCGACCTGGCGGCGCTGATATTCGGGGTAGAGGTCGATGATGCGTTCGATGGAGGTGATGGCGTCCGAGGTGTGCAAGGTGGAGAGGACGAGGTGCCCCGTGAGGGCGGCGGAGAGGGCGGCCTTGACGGTTTCGGGGTCGCGCATTTCGCCGATGACGATGACGTCCGGACTTTCGCGCATGGCGCTGCGGAGCGCGTCGGCGAAGCTCTCGAGGTTATGGTTGAGTTCGCGCTGGGTGACCAGGCTCTGGTGGTCGGAGTGGTAGAACTCCACCGGATCCTCCAGCATGATGATGTGCTTGGCGGCGGTGTGGTTGATGTGGTTGATCATCGCGTTCATGGTGGTGGATTTACCGTTGCCGGCGGAGCCCACCACCAGGATGAGGCCGCGCGGCGCGGAGCTGATTTCCGTCAGCCGGAGAGGAAGATGCAGATCCCGGAAAATCAGCTTTTCGGCGGAGCTGATCGGCCGGACCGCCACCGCCGGACCGTTGACCGTCGACAGGAAGTTCAGCCGGTAGCGCCAGCCCGGCTGCTGCCAGGCCACGTCGATGCTGCCGGATTGCCGGTAGGCCGCCTCTTCGGTGAGGGAGAGGATGCTTTGCCGGAAGGCGTCGATCTCGGTAGCGGAGACCGGGGGCTCGGAGCCGTGGACGACGGCCCCGAAGAGCCGCCGGACCGGCGGTTTCCCGGCGGTCAGGAAGAGGTCGGAGGCGCGCCGGGCGGCGGCATCGGCGAAAAGTTCGGAAATCGTCATGGCTACTCCTGCTCCGGGATTTGCAAAATCATCCTTCGGCCATTACCTTAATGCAACATCCTTGAAAAACAAATCCGAAAGCGGGAGTTTTATGAAAAAAGTTACAGTACGGATTCACATGTTGCCCGGCTGCGAAGATCTGTTCCCGGCCAAAGCCCATCACGACGACGCGGCCTATGACCTCCGGTCGCGGATCGACTTGCAGCTCCCCGTCGGCGTCAGCACACTCGTGCCGACCGGGATGCACATCGAGCTGCCGGTCGGTTTCGAGGCGCAGGTGCGCCCCCGCAGCGGCCTGGCGCTGAAACATAACCTCACGCTCACCAACTCCCCCGGAACCGTTGACGCGGGCTACCGGGGGGAGGTCGGGGTGATTCTTTTCAACCAGGGGCCGACGGTCTTCTCAATCCGCCGGGGAGACCGGATCGCCCAGATGGTGATCGCCGAACTCCCGGAGGTCGAACTGGTCGAAGTCGACGAACTCGGTGAATCCGGGCGCGGCGAAGGCGGCTTCGGCAGCACCGGGCACCAGTAGGTCAGGATATCTCCGCCGCGGCCAGACAGCGGCTTTTGCGGCGGTTGAGCGCGTCGTAGAAGCCGTCCCCCCGGTGAGGCGTGGTGAAGCCGACGCAGCCGCGCCGCTGGATCGGCAGCTGCACGGTGGTCGGGTGGAAGCGCCCGGCCAGCCGGATATCGACCGGCAGATAGGTGAAAGCCTCCTTCATCGCACCCGCCGTCAATTCCACTTCGACCCGCATGATTTCGGGGGATTTGACCGCCAGCACCACGCTTTCGGAGGGGGTCATCCGCCAGCCCTCGGGCAGGGTGAAGCGAAGGAGGGCGGTGGTTTCGGATCCGGGTACGTCGAACATCTTCAGAATCAACTTCTTCGTTTCTCCTTCCACCATCTCCGGCCCATTCTGGTAATCGACCGCGAATTTGGCGAAAAAGAGGTCGTGGGTCAGCTCATAAGGCGAACGGTTCCAGATGCGTTCCCGGGCGATGGAGGAATCCGCCAGCTTTTCCAGATAGTCCGCCGTTAACACGGTTTCCCGTTCCGCCAGTTGGGGCAGGGTCGGGTTCTCCCGGCGGGCGTCGAGGGCCGCCCGGGTGACCCGGCGCGTCAATTCGGCCAGCGTCCGCGGCGTCGACAGGCAGCCGCTGCAGTTGTAGGTCGAAATCGAACAGGTCTGGATGCTCTCGCCGATCGGCTTCATCCACTCCCGGGGTATGTTGCTACGCCCCAGTATGATCCCCAGGATAGCCCCCACTGTTCCTGCAGTGCAATCGGTATCGTCGCCGCAGTTGACCGCCAGCGCGACGCTGCGACCGAAGTCCCCTTCGCCATACAGCAGCGCCAGGGTGACGAAACCGAGGTTGGCCGGAGCCTGAAACCAGCCGAGATCCTCATTGGCGTTGACGATGGCGTTGCGGGCGGCGGCGAAGTCGGTTTTCCCGTCATAGAGTTCCGCCGCCAGCTGCACGTTGCGGGCGATCCGGCAGTCGGCGGGAATTTTCGCCAGGCCGATCGCCAGCAGCCGCCGGAGATCGCCGACTACAAAGGCGGCGGATTCCAGGGCGGCGGTAAAGACTTCGGCGTAAATCCCTTCATCCGCGTGGTCGCAGCAGGCGTCCATGGCCGCGAAGCAGGCCGCTTCGTCGGGAGAGCCGGGGAAGAGGCAGGCCCAGAGCTCCGAACGGATCCAGGCGCCGTTGCTCCGCTTCCAGCGTTCGTTGTTGACCGAGCCGGAGAGGGGAGGGTACAACCCGCAGCGCATGTTGGATTTGCAGACGCCGTACTCGTTCCACGGACCGGCGATGTGGTTGAGCCAATACTCCCCCAGCAGCCGCTCCGTGAGCCGCCAGACGCCTTGCTCTTCGATTGCCGTCAGCCAGATCAGCTGCAGGTCGAGATCGTCGTTGGGAGCCGGGAGGCCGTTCAATTTTTCCGTATAGAAGCGCACCTGATTCATCTCGCGCTGCCCTTCGAAGGGAGCGCCGAGAGTGCCGCCGACATTCTTGCCGCTCCAGCAGCCGAGGACCTGATCGCGGTAGTGGTTGAGGTTGATGGTCTGGGTGGAGAGGTGGTGGGTGTTGTACATAATGGGCTTTCAGCGAATGATTTCGTAGGCGAAACAAGGGGTGGCGAAGGTGAAGGTGTCGGCGGTGAAACGAAGGAGCCCTTCGGCGGAGAATTCCGCGCGGACTTCCCCCAGGCGTTTCCCGGCCAGGTCGACGGCGAAGACTTTGGGGGCGGGGCCGGGCGAAAGCTGCAGCTCGACCCGGGCGACGCCGCGCCGCGCCAGCCGGGGCGGTCCGCCGTGAGCTTCGAGGACGGACATGCTTTTATCCGAAAAACGCATGCCGGTATCGAGCGAGTTGGTCAGGTGCAGCCCCAGAATCCGGCGGGAATCGGCCAGCGCCCGGTCGTCGAGGGCGGAGAAGGAGAGCGAGGCGAATTCCCCCTCGTTCACCGCCCGGAGCTTGCCGGTGGTGAAGTCGCCTTTCCCGGTAAAAAGCAGGGCCTCTGTGCGGGAAGTGGAAATCTTGAAAGTTCCCGCGGCGCCGTCCAGCTCCAGTTCGCCGGTGTCGCTGCGGGCGAAGCGCCGCTGCAGATCGACTGCCCCGGGGCCGAGATCAGAGGAGGGCGCGGCCTCCCCGATGACCGAACCGACGCGGACGGCGAAGCCGAGGTTGGCCAGCTCCGGCGGATAGACGCCGCCGCTGCCGAAACCGGCCATTCGCCAGGTCTCTGTGGAATCGAGGTAGTTCCGGGGGACGGGGATGGCAACGACCCGCCGCGAAGCGGCGACGTCGCCGCGCAGGAAAAGCAGGGCCGCCAGCCGGTCGCTGTAGAGTTTCACAGCGTCGGTCAGGGTGTCGAACGCGCCGCCGCCGGCATCCTCCTCCAGCAGCTTCAGGTTCCCGGCGAAGCCGTAGCGGTAGATGGCGTCCCAGTCCTGCAGCGCGGCGTAGGCTCCGGCCAGGGCGCCGCCTTCGGCCCGGAACCGGTTGGGATAACAGAAGTTGAACTCGGTGATGGTGTACGGTTTTCCCAGCAGTCGGGCCGCGAAGGGACCGGGCAGATAGAAGGGGGAGCTGCCGCCGACGAATTCATGAATGGCGCTGCGGTTGCCGATGCTGGAGGGGAGCCGACCGTTGGGACCGGAGACAGGGTGATCCCAATAATAGTGGTTGTCGACGTCATCGAGCTCTTCGCGGATCAGCGCCATGGCGGGGGCGCTC
>JAVBRV010000300.1:0-8661 GCA_031547585.1 Victivallaceae bacterium | reverse complement strand
TCGCCTCCGTCCGCCCCGGACATAACACATTCCATCAGCTCAGGAGTCGCGGTCACCGGCAGAACTTCACTGCGAAGCTGAAAGGTAAGATTACTGTTCGATTTCAGGAGATCCGCCCACAGAGGGTGTGCCGGAACTTTGGCGTACTCCCCCTTGCGGTAAAATTCCAACACCGCACGAACGCCCGGCGTTTTCCGCACCTCTTCCGGCAGTCGTCCCAGCCGGGCAACAAAATTATCGCGCTTGCGGAGTGCCGTCGCCCGATTCTTATCGTTATCCTTTGCAGAGGAAACTTCTCCCAATACGAACTCGACACTATCCCAGAGAAGTTGCGGAAATTTCTCTGCTCCAGGACCGGAACGTGTAACCGTGCGCGGCACCAGAAAAACAGTTCCGCGCTTCTTGTCGGTCAGCAGACAGGCGAGATCGTGAAAATTCCCTTCTTCATCGATCACCAGCTGGTACTTAAACTCCTTGCGTTCAAGGCCGAAGCGTGGCAGCTCGTCGCAGCGCCGGTAATACTCATACAGCGACTGGAGAATCATTTCAGCACCTCCGGCGAGTGACGGTCCGGCACTTCGATGACGCCGCCCGTCATGCGGGGGCGGTAGAACATCGCTTCCGGCGACTCCGGGTTCGCTTCGAAATCGAGGTCGAACAGCATCAACCCGAAATCGCGGTCGTATTCGCTCCCCAGGGGAGGACGGGCGAAAACCTCATCCGCCAGCCGTTCCTCCGGAATGAATTCCACATCGGCGGTAAATTCACGGCAGCCGAGATAGGGCGCAAAAAACCATTGCCCCTTCGCCGCGCGCCGTTCGAACATCGAGAAATACTTCGAAGGCGTCTCCGGGCCGTTCGCCTCGGAGGGCTTATCCGTTTTACGTTGCTCCGGCGGCAGGAACTCCAGGTCGGCGTGGAGCCGATACTCGACGTCGGCGAGGCAGACGCCGGCTTTCTGCTGGCGGGCGTCTTCGATGTAGACCGTTTTCCCCTTCGAGGCCAGCGCGGCCACCTCGTTGCGCCGGATCGAATTGAAGCGGATCGGCTTCAGCACCTCGATCTTCGTCACGTGCCAGCGGACCGCCGGTTTCCAGAAGATCGCGGAGAAGATCGCCCGGGCCGCCGACGGCGTAATGACGTCGTAGCTGAGCCGTTCGACCTTGAGCTCGGGGCGGTTGAAAGCCGCGAACTCCCCCCATACCCGAAGGCAGTAGTTTTTACGGGGATTTTCCAAAATCGCACCTCCTATATTAATAACCGAAAAATTGATCGTTGCCGATATCCAGCCCAAGTCCATTCGTATAGAGTCCCGGAGCGCACTGCACGTCGACGCCGGCGATGGTTTCGACGCAGCCCGAAGCGCGCCACTTCTCCAGAACCTCCTTCGGCACGTTGACGGTATAGGGCTGAAGCTGCCGGTAGTGCTTCCGGGTCGGATGCTCCGCCGCCGCCCGCAATTCCTCGATGCGATCCGCGGCGTGGCCGTACAAAACCACCAGCGGCGCCTGGTAATCGTCGTCGATCATCTTGAAGGCGTCGGAGAAAGTCCGGAAGCCGTACTCCCCGGAACACCCCGAGAGCAGCGGGCGGAAGTCCGCCTGATCGAAGGTCTTCTGCAGCGCGTAGAAGTTCCGGAAATAGTGCAGAAACGACGCGGGCGACAGATCCCACTCCCCGCCCTCCCCCGGCAGCATTTTCATGGCGGCGTTGTAACGGGACTGCTGCGAACGCACCACCCCCTCCTCCGATTCGAAGGTGTAGGATTCACCGCACTCCGCCCTCCCCTCGCGATTGCAGCGCCCGGCCGCCTGAGCGATGGAGTCGAGCCCGGAGAGCTCGCGGAAAACGGTGCGGACATCGATATCCACCCCCGCTTCAATGAGGGAAGTCGCCACGACAATGATATCCTCCCCCAGCTTAAGCGCCTCCCGGATTTCATCCAGCAGCTTTTTCCGCTCCGCCGGGCACATGGCGGCCGACAGATGATATTTCTTCGGAGCGTTCACCAGCTCGAAGAGCCGGCGGCAGCTTTTCCGGGTATTGACGATGCAGAGCGCCTGCCCCTCGGCTTCCAATTTGCGGGCGACCTCCTCTAAAGGGAGCTTCCCCAGGTGCCGGACGCGGACACGACGCAAATCCGCCGCCAGCCGTTCGGCGTCGGCGACCAGCGACGCAATGGGGGGAAGTCCCTCCAGACGGGTCGAGTCGGAGCGGCGGATCGCCCCCTCCAACGCCGGAATCGTCGCCGAACAAAGCACCACCGTACAACCGAAATCGGCAACCAATGCCCGCAGCGTCGAAAGAATCGGCTCCAGGTGTTCCCCGGGAATCATCTGCGCCTCGTCGAGAATCAAAATCGAGTTGGCGATATTATGCAGCTTGCGCAAGCCGGAAACCCCCGATTTCAGCAGCGACTCGAAAAGCTGGACGTTGGTGGTCACCACGATCGGCACATCCCAGTTCTCCGTCGCCTGTTGGTGGCGCGGATCATCGCCGGGGTCGAAATTCGAATGGTGTTCAAGCACATTCTCTTCGCCGAAGATCTTTTTGTACTCCGCCGCGGTCTGTTCGATGATCGAATTGTAGGGAATGGCCATGATGATCCGATCCATCCCGTTGGCGCGGCGGTGGTTCAGCGCAAACGCCATGGCCGTGCGGGTCTTGCCGCCGCCGGTGGGGACGTTCAGCCGGTAAAAGCCGGGCTTCCCCCCGGCCCGCTTCACCGCTTCGGCAAGAACCTCGTTCCGGATGGCGTTGACCCCGCTCTTCTTCGCTCCCGCCGCCAGCGCGGCCATATCCCTTTGAAAGCGTTCCTCCAGAACCTCCCAACCGTCGTATTGTCCCCGAAGCGAAGCTGCTTCCGGCGATGCGAAAGCCTCGGCGTCCAGCCGGTCCGAATCGACCAGAACCGAAGTCACCATGCGGATCCAGAGCTGGGGCGACGCCAAAGTGGTGATTCGCCCCGTCAGTTCCTTCTCCAACGTACCGGGGAGGCCGGCAAGCTCCGGCAGCACCGCCGCCGGATCGAACGCCCGGAGAAGTTCCGGCTGCAACCGCTTCGCCTGCTTATCGAGCGTACCGTTCCAATCCGGCAGATGGGAGTGGTGCCCGTAGATCGCATAGGCCAGGAGCTGCCCGACCCAGCCGCAAAGCTGCATGGCGAGAGCCGCGCCTTCGGGCGCATGGCTGATCTTCTGCTTCGGCTGTTCAACCAGGTATTGCTGCCAATCCGGGTCCGCCTTGCCGTAGTCGTGCAACAGCGCCGCCGTTTCACAAAGACGGGAAGAACGGAATTTCCCCCCCTGCAACGCCGCCTGGCAGGCGACGCCTTGCAAGTGCGAAAGCAAAGATTGACCGGGTCGGGCTTCCTGCATCATGCCTCCTCCTGTATTGACGATTTTTATCGTAAAAGTAACGCCGATGCCTTATAATTCAAGTACAATTCGACAAAAAAATGAACTAATTAATGAATAAAAAAAATCACATGTATAGAATTTCAATTCCCCGTTTTCCGCAATCGCCGTATGCGGCTTGACTTTCTTCACTTGATGGTTTATTTTAAGTAAACAGACAAGTAAACAAAGGTTCGTCGCATGAAACAGCTCGCCCGCATCCGCCAGGTTTTTCTCGATATGGATGGAACCATCTATCATGGGAAAACGCTCTTCCCCACTACCCTCCCCTTCCTGCAATTCCTGCGCGAGCGGGGCATCGGATACGCCTTTCTCTCGAACAACTCCTCCTACAGTACCGAAGAGTATGTCGAAAAGCTCGCCCGGCTCGGCATTCCCTCGGAACCCGGCGACTTCTACATCTCCACCGACTACGCCATCGATTACCTGAAAACCAATCATCCGGAGCGCAAACGGCTCCATCTTCTCGCCATGGCCTCCATTGAACCGGCCTTCCGCGAAGCCGGCTTCGAGATCGTCGAGGAGAATCCCGACGCCGTCATCGTCGCCTTCGACCGCACCCTCACCTATGAGAAACTCTGCCGGAGCGCCTGGTTCCTGCGCCAGGGCGTCCCCGGCTTCGCCACCCATCCGGACGTCTTCTGCCCGACCGATCAGCCCACCTGGCTGCCCGACTGCGGCGCCGTCACCCGCTGTCTCGAAGCGGCGACCGGCGTCCGCCTCACGGTACTGGGGAAACCCGACCCCGGCTACCTTCTTCTCGCGGCGAAGCGGCGCGGCGTTCCACCGAAGAAGGTGCTGATGGTCGGCGACCGCCTCGGAACCGATATCGCCCTCGGCATCGGCGCGGGGGCGATGACCTGCCGCATCCTCTCCCCGGGGGCCGAACTCGCGCCGCCCGCCGACATCGTTCCCGACCTCACGGTGAACGACCTCGGCGAACTCCAAGCGCTCTGGGAAGCATAATATCATTTTTCGTATTTCCCGATTTGAAAAAACACTATTCCCATGGTAAAGTATGGCGAATGATCCGGGTGTTGGGAATTTCCCGGGTCGAGATCTGTTCTTTGTGTAATGCGGGTTCCGCCGGGGCGGCCGCCAATGGGATGCCATGAAACGTTTTCGTTTACCGATTCTCTTTGTTCTTCTCCTGGCGGTCGCGACGGCGCTGATCCTGCTCCGGAACCACTTCCGGCAGCAGGAACGGCAGGTGATTCCCTCCGCCGAAAAGCTGAACTCCCCCCTCTTCACCATCGGTGTGGAGGCGGAAAGCCAGGCCGCCACCGCCGCCGCCGAACGCTTCCCCTCGGGACGCATCCGCGTATTCGACAGTCCGGCCGACGGCTTCGCCGCGCTGAAGTACGGCAAACTCGACGCCTTCGCCTCCAGCCGGCACCTGCTGCAGTACGCGGCGGGGGAGAATCCCGAGCTGGCCATACTGCCCGAAAAAATCGGCGACAATGAGATCGTCGTCGCCGCCGCGCCGAACCAGACCAAGCTGATCGACGAAGTCAACGCCTTCATCCGCCGCAGCCGCGCCGACGGAACCAGCCGCGACATGTACCGCCGCTGGGTCGAAGGCGCCGAACGCCGCATGCCCCCCCTCCCCCCGCCGACCGCTCCCGCACGCAAGCTCCGGGTCGGCACCGAGGGCCATACCGAGCCGATGAGCTACCGCGACGCCGAAGGCCGACTCATCGGCTACGACCTCGAATTCATCCTCCGCCTCTCTCGCGCCCTCGACGCCGAGACCGAAGTGGTGACCATGGAAACCGCCCCCCTCCTCGACGCCCTGGAGCAGGGCGAAATCGACCTCGTCATCGCCAACCTCGAAAGCAACGCCCCCCGCCGCCAGCGCCTGGCGCTCTCGCTCCCCTATCTCGATACCGATATCGGCCTCCTGATCGAACGCCGCCGCCTGCCGAGCGGACTGGCGGGAACCGGCAAGACGGCCCGCTTCCGGCGGCTCAACGATTTCAACGGGACCCGCATCGGCTCCATCAACGGCTCGGTCTTCGCCGAAGTCCTCGACCGGCGTCTCACCGGCGTCACCCACGCCAATTACCAGGATGTTCCGGGCATGATCTCGGCCCTCCGCAGCAACAAGGTGGTCGCCGTCGCCCAGGATGAACCGGTGGCCCGGCTCTACGCCAGCGCCTTCAGCGACCTCACCATCTTCCCCGAAATGGTGGAGGAGGACCGCTACAGCATCGCCCTCCGTAAAAATTCCCCTTACACCGCCGAATTCTCCCGGGTCATCGAGAAGTTCCAGCACGACGGAACCCTGGAGAAGATACGCAAATACTGGCTGAGCAGCGGCCTCGCCGACAAACCGATGCCCCCCATCGACAATAATCCCGCCTGGAACGGCTCCGCCGGCGTGCTCCGGGTCGTCCACGACACCATCACCCAACCGATGAGCTACGTCGGCAGCAAAAATGAATCACTCGGGTTCGACGTCGAACTCGTCCACCGGATCGCCCGCGAACTCAACTACCGGGTGGAATTCACCCCCACCACCTTCTACGCCCTCTTCGAAGCGCTCCAGACCAACCGGGCCGACGTCGCCGTCACCACGCTATCCGTAACCGAAGAGCGCAAAAAGATCGCCGATTTTACCATTCCCTACCACTACGGCGGCGTGGTGCTGCTGGTGAACCGCCGCGATGTAGCCGCCCGGGGCGGCAGCGGCATCGACGCCGTCACCCATGACTTTCTGTCGCTCTCCCGGGCGGGGGTCTACTTCGGCAGCACCAGCGAACGGCTGCTGACGCGGGAGTACCCGAGCATCCGGCTGCATAGCTTCACCAACTTCCCCGACATGATCGGCGCGCTGCTGGATGACCGGATCGACGCCGGCGCGGGTTCCTACGTGACGCTCAGTCACGCCGCCAGGACCCATCTCGACCGCCTGGAGTTTCTGTCCGTCACGCTGCAGGCGGAGGGCAACGCCATCGCCCTCCGCAAAGGAGAAACCGAACTCCGCGACAAGATCAACCGGCAGCTCCGGGAATATCGCAGCTCCGGCTACCTCCGCGAACTTGAAAACCGCTGGCTGCAATTCGAAGGCCCCTACCCCCCGTTCGAACCGCGAATGCATGAAGAGGGAGCGCCGGTGCTGCGGGTGGCGATTTCCGCCGAACGCGAGCCGATCTCCTTCCTGCAAAATGGCGAATTCGCGGGGTATGACATCGAACTCATCAGCCGGATCGCCTTCGACCTCGGCATGCGTCCGGAATTCCGCAATATGAAATTCCACGAGATGATTCCGTCGCTCCGGGCGGGCGAGACGGACGTGGTGATCTCCAACCTCTCCTGGAGCGAAGACCGGGCCAAGTTGATCGACTTCAGCGACATCTACTTCGACAATCCCCAGCGCCTCCTGGTACGCAAGGAGGTGGCCGCCCGCCTGCGCGAAGCCGCCGACATCACCGAAATTTCACAGCTGCTCGACCGCCGGATCGGCGTCCTGTCGCGAACCATCCTCGAAAGCATCGCCCGCGACCGCCTGGTCGGCGCCCAGGTGGTGCCGCTTCAGACAGTCACCGAAATGTCGGCGGCGCTGGCAACCCGGAAGATCGACGCCTTCCTGCTCGACGAACCCGTTGCCCGCGCCCTTGCGGCCCGGATTCCCGGCATCCACGTCCTCGACGAACCCGTCGCCGACACGCTTTACGGTTACGCCCTCCCCCCGGGCAAAGAGGGGCTGCGCGACCAGATCGACCAGGAACTGCGCAAAATGGAACGCGACGGTTCCCTCGGCATGCTCCAGCAGAAGTGGTTCGGCCGGAACGAGGCCCAGAAAACCCTGCGCCGCCCCGCGCATACCGGCACGCACGGCACGCTGCGGGTCGTGGTCAACACCGACCTCGCCCCCTTCTGTTACGTCAAAAAGGAAGAAATCATCGGTTACGACATCGAAGTCCTGCAGCGCATCGCCGAAGTACTCGATCTCAAGCTCGAAATCACCCGCGCCCCGGCGGAACCGCTGTCCGATCTTCTCCGCTCCGGACGCTTCGACCTGGCCGCCGGCTGCATCACCATTACCGACGACCGCAAAAAAGAGATGCTCTTCTCCTCGCCGAACTACCGCGGTTCGGTGGTCGCCCTGACCCGGGAAGCGGCCCGCCAGCCGGTTTCGTCGCCGCTGCGTTTCACGCTGCCCGGCGAAATCAAGGCCGGCTTCACGCGCGCTTTCCTTGCCGAAGACCGTTATCTCCTGATCCTCAGGGGATTGGGGGTGACGCTCCTCCTCACCGTAAGCTCGGTGCTGGCCGGAACCATCCTCGGTATCGCCGGAGCGGCGCTCTCCCGTTCGCGGTACAGAGCGGTGCGGGGGCTCGCCAAGACGGCGATCGTGGCCGTCCGCGGCACTCCGGTCCTCATTACGCTCATGATCCTCTATTACATCGTCTTCGGGCGGGTGGACATCAGCAGCCTCTGGGTGGCGATCATCGCCTTCTCGATCGACTTCGGCGGCTCGATTGCCGGAACTTTCGCCTACAACGTCGATCTGGTGAGCCAAGGTCAGCTGGCGGCGGCGCGCGCGCTGGGATTGCGGCGAAGCCAGATTCTCCGCGAAATCCAGCTGCCGCAATTCATCCACAGCCTCTCGGATTTCTACACCAAAGCGGTGGTGACGCTCTTTGAAATGACCTCGGTCGTCGGTTATATCGCCATCCTCGACCTGACGAAAGTAAGCGACATCATCCGGGGGCGGACCTACGAGGCCTTCTTCCCCCTGGTGACCACCGCCATCATCTATTTTGTACTGGCCTACCTCTTAACCCAGCTGCTGCGGGCGGCCTGCCGCCGCTTCGACCCCTCCCGCCGGCCGCGACAGGTGAAGGGAGTCTGACCCATGATTGAAATCCGCAATCTCTCCAAGCGTTTCGGCATCCTCACCGCTCTGCGGGAGTTCAACCTCTCCATCGAACGCGGCGAAACCGTTGCTTTGATCGGTCCTCCGGGCTCGGGCAAAAGCACCCTGCTGCACTGCCTCAGCCGCCTGGCGACGCCCGACCGGGGCGAGTTCCTGCTGGGGGGAATCGACCTCCTCTCCCCCTCTGTCTCCAACCGCGACGTGCATTGCAAAGTGGGTCTCGTCCAGGGCGGTTTCGAACTCTTCCCCCACCGGATGCTGGTGGAGAACCTGATGCTCGGCCCCCGCCTGGTGCTGGGGATGAGCCGCAGCGACGCGTATCGCGAAGCCTGCCGCCTGCTGGAAGAAAACGGCCTCGCCGAA
>JAVBRV010000161.1:0-6753 GCA_031547585.1 Victivallaceae bacterium | reverse complement strand
CGGCAGGAGGATGAAACCGATCCAGCCCGCGGGGGGACGGCGGAGAAGTTCGCGCCGCCAGATGACGAGGACCAGGACCGCCGCCAGCGTCGCCGGGGCGAACGATCCGAGCGCGCTAGTGAAGTAGTAGTGATAGCCGCCGCCGCCACGAATGCGGCTGTTGATCTGCCAATCGAGGAATTGCTGCCAGAGAGTGCCGCCACCCTGCAAAAAGATGAGCCCGATGGCTCCGGCGGCGACGAGAAGAGTGACGACAGCGCCGGCGGCGCCATAGAGGAAGAAGAACTTCCAGCGGCGTTCGGCGGCGAGCCAGCCCCCGCAGGCGGACCCGAAGAGGATCACCCCCAGGGGGCCGCGAATGATGAAGGAAAAGGCGAGAAGAACCGCGAAGAGGAGAAGCGTGGAGTATTTCTCCGGGCGGATCTGGAGGAAGTAGAGCATGGTCACTCCGGCGGCGGCGACGGGTATGTCCATGCTGACGCCGGTGAAGATGCGGAGGTATTCGAAGCTGAAGAGCGACAGCGCCAGGGCGGCGATGCCCAGCCCTTTGCGGGCTTTTTCGCCGACCATCAAGGTCATGGTGAAGGTGTAGGCCCCGAAGAGGATGGTGGGGAGGGTGAGGCTCCAGAGGTTGATCCAGCGTCCGCCGAGGGTGGTGAGATACGAGAGGTAGAGAAAGGGCGACGGGTAATCGGCGTAGGGCATGCCGTTGACGGTGGGGAAGACGCCGAGCCCGTGGGTGGCGATCTCTTCGGTCATCAGGGCGAAGCGGACGTCGATGCGGGTGATGTCAACCCCGACCGCGCCGGCGGAGAAGAGGAGAACCAGGAAGAAAAAGCACCAGACCGCCGGAATCTTCCCATCCGGCACGCCCATGCTTACATCAGCTTCGCTTTGTGTATTCATTAAAACTCTCTTTCATGCGAATATACAATAGCACGCCCGGCCCGGGAACTCAAGAAAAAAATCTGAAAAAATCTTTCGCCATTGCATTTCGCGCCGAAGCCGTCTATGTTATACGATTTTTAAAACCGAAAACCGTAATAAGAAGATACCCCCTAAAACAAGAGGATTTTCATGATTTACCAGAACCTGGAGTTCCACAACGTCGCGGAGCTGACGGACGCTCCCGGCTTGAACGGGAAAATGCTGCAGCGTTATCCGGAGGCGGTGCGCCATAAACTCAACCCGCGCGGACGCTACGTCTCCGGCGAGTCGACCGGCTGCGAGATCCGCTTCGTCACCGAAGCCCCCAACCTCCGGCTCCACCTCTCCCAGATCCGGACCGACGGGGCGGGCGAACTCGCCTTCCGCGTCTTCAAGGGGGATTTTGAAGTACCGGCGCTTCCCTTCACCGCCATTCCGCCGGGGGGCGGCGTCATCACCCTCAGCCTGACCGCGCTGGAGCGCTTCAACGGCATCCGGCCGGACGCCCTCCACAACCACTTTTCGCCCGACGTCTGGCGGATCGCCTTCGGGCGCGGCGCGACCGCCGTCTTCTGCGGGCTCGAAACCTTCGGCGTGCCGGTGCGGCCGCCGAAGCCGGAGGAGAAACCGCGCCTCCGTTATCTCGCCTACGGCTCCTCCATCACCCACAGCCACCTCGACGGTTATCCCTTCGTCGCGGCCCGCCGCCTCGGGGCCGAGCTTTGCAACCTCGGGCTGAGCGGCAGCTGCGCCGCCGAAGGGGAGATCGCCGACTTCATCGCCGAACGCGACGACTGGGATATCCTCACCCTCGAAATCGGCATCAACATCCTCAACATCACGCCCGAGGAGTACGAGAAGCGGGTGGAGTATATGCTTTCGACCATCCGCAAGCGCCATCCCGGGAAGCCGGCGGCGGCGATCACCATCTTCCCGACCCACGCCAGCCTCCTTGCCGAAGCGAACGACGCAACCCGGAACTTCCACGCCTTCAACGAGATCTTCCGCCGCCTCGCCGCCCGTTACCAGGTAACGGTGATCGAAGGCGAAGAGATGCTGGATGAAGTCACGTGCCTCTCCGGCGACGTCGTCCACCCCGGCATTTTCGGCCACGCGGTCATGGGTCTCCACCTGGCCGAAAAGCTGCGGCCGCTGGTGAAATAACTGCCGACGTCACAGGTAGATATTATGAGAGACGCATCATTCACCTCCGCGTCTCTCATAATATCTACCCCGGCATCGTTGCGTCCGCTTATCGGGTAAAGCGCAGCAGCCTCGGTTTCAAGGGGGGGAGCTCGAAGTCGGCCGAACACGCCTCGTCGGCGATGAGATCGCGCCACTTCCCCTCCCCTTCCAGCCGGAGCTTGCGGGGCTCGTGGTTGTAGTTCACCAGGTTGACCAGCCAGGAGCCGTCCCCCGCCGGAACCATCCGGAAGAAGATTCCCTCCGCGCCGGAACGGTGCTCAACCGCCAACCGCACCGGCAGGGGGGAGACGTTCGCTTCGAGGAACTTGCGCAGCACTTCCGGCGACAGGCCGGGGAGCGCCCCGGCGACAAAGCCGGACTTTACCGGATTGCCGTACTCGTCCTCGGTGAGATTCCCGGGGCCGGCCGCGATCCGGCCGCCGCCGGCGGTGAACTTCGCCATGCCGGCGAGCGCCGCCCGCGACACGTTCTTCGCCCCCGTCACCAGGAGCAGCCGGGTCTTGCCGAAATCCCCCCGGGCCAGCTGCCGCTCGGTCAGGAAGCGCACCCGGTAGCCGGTGAAAGCGAGCGCCGTGTAGAGTTCATCCAACCGCGCGCGGCACTCGCCCGGCGTATGGAGCAGCGCCGTGGTGGGGTAGAGAATCGCCGCTTCCGGCTCATAATCGAAGAACTTGCGCAGTTCCGGGGCCAGCCGCATGCCGTCCAATCCGGCGCGGGCGTGGGCCACGAGATTCCCGGGACGCAGGAAGATGTTCCCGATGAAGACGCCCTTCGGCGACTGCCGGGCGTAGTCCCAGGTGATGTCGGCCCACACCCAGGTGACCAGCGTGGAGGCCCCGGTGATGAACTGCTGGAAGTTGCCGGTGTAGATGAAATCGTTTGCCACCGGCCCCGCTTCGCGGTCCGGAATCAGGTGGTTCTCGGTGTTCGCCACCGACCCCTTCTTCGCCGAGATCTGGATTTCATGGGTCAGCGCGGTCACGTTCCAGTCGGCGATCCAGCGGCCCCGACGGTGGAAGTAGTTGTCGTTGCCGTTGTAGTCGCTGAAGGCGGCCATCAGCTCCGGATCCACCCCCGAACTGTATTCGAAGCTCGAAGCGAAAACCATGATCTTGGTGTGAACCGGCATGCCGGGCCAGGCCTTTTTGACCTCGTCGGCCAGCATGCGGTGCCACCCGGCGAAGGTTTCGCGCGAAAAGTCATAGAAGGCATAACGGGCGGCGGCGGCGTGCTTGCGGACCGACTGAAGCAGTGCGTCATAATCCGCATAGTCGCGGCCGGCTTCGCGGTTGAATTGGGCGACCGAACCGTGCTTCTTCTCCATAAAGCGCTTGAAAGCGGCGGCCGAATAGGGGTTGTCGGGGCGGCAGTCGGAGTAGACCGGTTCGTTGGAGAGGCAGATGCTGTGGATCGCCTCGCGGTAGGGACTGGCCTTCAATTTCTCCATCAGCGCGGGGATGTAGGCCTGAAGCATTTCCAGCGCCTTGGGGTGGGTCACTTCGTAGCGGAAGAAGCCGGAGGAGGCGGCCAGCTCGGGGTACTTCTTCAGCAGCCAGGCGGGGTGGTAGTGCGGCGAGATGAGAAGAGCGACCTTGACGTTGTTCTTCCAGGCGTTTTCGAGCAGCGGCAGGTAGCGCTTTTCGAGGGCCGCGAAATCGGGTTCGAACTCCTTTTCCTTGCCCTCCCTGGGGAAGAGGTGGCGGGGGCCCAGCTCCACCTGAACCACGTTGGCGCCGATGTGCTGGAAGGTGGCAATGTCGCGGTCGATGTCGGAAAAGTGGCCGTATCCGGTGAAAACCGCCGGACGCTGCGCCTTCTCCCCCTTCTCGTTCACCGCCAGGGTCACCGGCCAGCCGCCTTCGAGAACGGTCGGGGCGGAGTGGTATTTCCACGCCACCGGCAGGGGCTTGCCGCTTTGCAAGCGCTCCAGCGTACCGGCCAGGTCGGCCAGCGCCTCCCGGGTGTCCTGCCGGGTCATGGCCGCCTGCCGGGCGAAGTGCTTCCGCGCTTCGCCGTCCTTGGTAGCTTCCAGCCGTTTTTTCAGCCGGGGCAGATGGTGGTCGAGAATCGTGAAGGCGGCCGAAACGTACTCCGAAGCCGGGCGGTCGCCGTAGAAGTCGGCATAGGCCTTCTTCAGCCGTTCCAGTTCGGCGCAAAGCTCCGTGACCGAGGCGAGCTGCTGTTCAGCGAGGTCGACTTTGGCGGCGGAACAGGTTTCCAGCGGCGTTCCGTTCAACTTGAACGCCACCTGGTAGTCGCCCCGGGCCACCTCGTCGAGCGGAAGGGAAAAGGGAATGAGCAGTAGATCACCCGGTTCCGCATGTTCGACCCGCCCGAGCTCACGGGTAATCTGCTTCCCCGTCGAATCGGTCAGCTCGGCCGAAAAGGCCGCCTTCGCGGGCGGATGCGAGAGGAGAAGCCGCCCCTCCAGCCGCTCGGGCGAGGGTTCGTTCTGCAGGGCGGTCCAGAAGACCGGTTCGCCCCGGTCGATCACCGCCTGGAGGTAGCGGTCGGAACGCTTGTCGTCATGCAGCCCCGGGGTAAGAAAGTAGACGGCCCGGTGCGCGGGTGCATCCGAATCGTTGGCGACGACGGTGAAACCGAATTTACCGGAATCTCGCATCGGCCCCAGCAGCTTCCAGTCAAGCCGCGCCGCCAGAAAGTAACCGGAGGCCGTGCGGACCCCATGCGCCTTCAGCCGGTCGGCCGGGAGAGCACCGGCCAGCGGGTCGCGTCCGGCATCCCAGCACCAGGAGTTCACCCGGTTGTCGCGCCCGACGGAGAAACCCACCTCGAGATCGCCGGCCGCCGCCGCCGGGAGGCGCAACGCCCCCCGGTCGAGGCGAAGCTGAATGCTGTCGCCCCGCCACAGGTTCTCCCCGACTTCGGGATTGGCGGTATTATCGGTGACTTCGGCCAACAGCACCAGTCCGGCGTCGTCGAAGGCGAGGGCCACGCGGGCGGAGAAATCCTCCGGTTTCGGCATGGCTCCCACCGCGTTGGCGGCGGTGAGCGGCAGTTGCAAAACCGGTACTCCGGCCGGAATCGCTTTCAGGCCATCGAATCCGGCGGCGAGCCGGGCGACCGAGTAGACGCCGCGCTCCTGCCAGAGGGCTTCGGGGAGGTTCCAGGGGTCTTTGGGTTCGATCGTGAGTTCATCGATCCAGATGCCTTTGGCCAGCCCTTCGGAGATAATCATCACCGGGGCATTGCCGCCCGCGGTGAGATCCTCGGGAGCCAGGCGGAAGGTCTGCTCATACACCTTCCAATCGCCGCTGAGCAGCCGGAGATCGAGGCGGTTCCCCCAGCGGTTGCCGACCGCCAGATTGATGCTGCCCCCCTCCCCTTTCGCACGAAGGCGAAGCACGTAATCGACGCCGCTGGTGAGTTTTACCCACTGCGTCAGAACGCCGTAGACATGAGCTTTGCGCGGCGTATTGTTGGTGATGAAGAGCGAGCACTTCCCGGCGGAAGCGACCTTGTCGTCGACAACGACCTTGACCTCCGCGCCGTTCGAAATGCGGAAGTTCCAGCCCGCCGGAACCGTGCCCGCCTTGCCTTCGAAGGAGCCGTTCGTCACCAGATTGAGCCGCGCGGGGGTGACGCGGACGTCGTCGATCTCCAACTCGGCGCAAGGGCCTTCGGAGATCAGGCGGAGTCCGCAGAGTCCATTCCCCTCCATCCGGTCTTCCGGAACCTTGAAGTCGAAGGAATACTCCTTCCATTCATCCCCCACCCCGGCAATGCCGTTGCGGATCGCCCACCCCTTGCCGATCGCCCAGAGCGCGCCGGAAACGTCGCGGCCGCGCGCCATAAAGCGGAGCGTATAATCTGTTCCGGGCTTCAGGGGGAGCATCTGGGTGAGAACGCCGAAGGTATGCGGCGTCGTCTTCGGCAGCCGGTTGACCACCCGCAAACAGCGTTCGCCGTGAACGCCCGGCGTGGCGGGCGAGAAAGTAACCGGCGCCGAACCCGCGGTTGTAAAGCTCCAGCCCGTCGGCACTCCGTCGCCGCCGAACTCCTCAAATGAACCGTTGCGGATCAATTCCGCGCCGCAAAGCGGCAGCAGCGCCAGCGCAACCGCCCCCGACAGGAACCTTGATACTCTCATAAACCGGGTCTCCTTTCCGCCCTTTTTTTGAACGTGTATGATGACAGTCAAAACGATTTGATTTATTATAGTATAGACGATTTCCAAAGTAAATGCAATAGGCGAAAACGAAAAAAAATGATTTTTGCCAGTGTTGCCTCCGAACTACGCTCGACCAAAATCTTGCTTTTGGCGATGATTTTCGAGTTATGCTTTGCGATTCAAGCTTTTCGGCAGTCCGACCAGTCCGACTTGTCCGACCCGTCCGACAGAGCCGGCCGCCAATACGGGTTAAACCTTTTTCACATAACCAAAAGCATTGTTTGCAAACAGCCTTTAGGTTGGGTTGCGGGCAAAGCCCGCGCCGTGTTCCTCCGTGTTGTACGCGAGTTGTCTGCGCGATATGCATATCTATGTTGTGGGAGTCAGGAGGGGGCCTGACTCCCCCTCCTGAACCACCCCCCGTCTGTGGGCAGAGACGTCGTGGGAGTCGAAGGAGGTTGCACCTCCTCCGAACCTCCTCGGCGCTG
>JAVBRV010000114.1:0-6272 GCA_031547585.1 Victivallaceae bacterium | reverse complement strand
GACTTCGGCGAGGTTGGCGGAGACTTCGGACATATGCTCGCGCAGCTCCATCGAGCGCACCCGGAGCACTTTCCGGAAGCTCGAGAAGACCATGTACACCACCGGCAGCACCACGAGGCAGATCATCGACAGCGTCGGGCTCAGCACCACCAGCATGATGGTGACGAAGACCAGCGAGAAGAGGTTCGAGGCGATGCCGACGACCACGGTGGAGATCATCGCCTGGAGGGAGGCGACGTCGGTGAGGATGTTCGAGATCAGTTTCCCCGTGCGGTACTCCTGGTAGAAGCGCAGCGACAGGCTCTGGAGGTGCTTGAAGAGCTTGACCCGCAGGTCGAGGAGCATCCGGTGAATCGGGTAGTGCGTCAGATAGTTGCAGGTGTAGAAGAAGAAGGCCCGCACCCAGTAGAGGAGGATGACGCCGCCCAGCAGTACAAAGAGGAGCCGGAGGTCGCCGCCGCCGAGCGCTTTATCGATGATGATCTTGAGGACGAGGGGCATCAGGAGCCCGAGCCCGGTGCTTACCATGTGGAATACGGCGCTGACGCCGATCATGGTGCGATAGGGTTTGACGAAGCGGTACAGTTCTTTGAACCGCTGGCTGTCTTTACCGGTCATACGTTCCGCATCAAGGGGTCTGGGGACCTCTCCCATAGGTCAAAGGCAACCGCGGTCCGTTCCGCGATTGCCTTATTATCTAACATAAGCCAGCCTTGGGAAAAGTCAACCCCAAAATCCGCTTTTTAGTCGATTTTTAATTCAGCACTTGCATTCGGCCGGTGTACTTGTACCACAGGGGGCCGTTGTAGGTGCTGGAATCGTAAGCGATATCTTTGTAGATGACCGGCCGGGAGCAATTGATGACATGCCCGTCGACGAAGGCGTAGTTGGCGGAGTTCTTGTGACGGATTCCGTCCAAACCCTTGCCGTCGAAGTCCTTGATGTTTCCGCTGGAGTTGTAGATGATGGAGTTGGTGGCCAGTTCCAGGATCATCAGTACCGCGGAGGTGCTTTTCACCTGGGTGACCTTCCGGGTGGGGAAGGTTCCGTCGGGGAGGGCGGTAAGGTTCATCATGAGTCCGCAATTGGTATCGCTCTCGATGGAGGTTTTATTGCAGCCGTTCATGCCGTAGCTGCCGCGGAACTTTCGGGGGTCTTCGCCGAAATCCTTTGTTGGTTGCGACGGACATTGAAAGAGCCTGGCGTCAAAGGCGTATCCGGCGCGGACGAACATGTAGCCGTGGTTGTACGACCAATTGCCGCCGCGCCCGGAGACGATCCGGTCACTGTAATCGTTGCTGTAGAGCTGGGCGAGCGAAGCCTGCTGCTTCAGGCTGCCGGTACAGCTGGCGATCTTTCCCCGTTCCCGCGCCTGGTTGAGGGCGGGCAGGAGGATGGCGGCGAGGATGGCGATGATCGCTATCACGACGAGGAGTTCAATGAGGGTGAAATGCCGTTTCATAGTGCGTTCCCTTTTCTTATTTATCTTCGGATGGACCGAAATACCATTTCAAATCGCCTTGCCAGCTCTTCCCCGGAGCCAGCTTCATGCCGCGCGGGCTCTCCATTTCGAGGTTGCAGCAGCCGACGCCGAACCAGAGCCGCGGCTTGCGGAAAGCGGCAGGGTCGAACTCCTGGCGGATCTTCACCTTCCGCACCGGATCGACCAACTCCCACCAGCCCGCCGAGAACTCCGCCGTCGAGCGGTCGCCGAGGGCGCTCCAATAGGGGAGCTTCACCGCTTCGCCGCCGAGGGGCAGCAGGAGGTAGTCGGCGTGGCTGTCGGCGACGCCGCCCACGGTGTATTCGGGGTGGAGGTAGTAGCCGCAGGCGACTTCCGCGCCGCTGTTATTGGTGAGGTTCGTCTGCTGCTCGAAACGGCCGCCGTCCTGAAGCAATAGGGTTTTTACCAGCCGGAGCTTGCCGGAGCTTTCGGCGGAGAGTTCGAGTCCGTTCGGCAGGGTTTTTACCCGGTACGGGGCGTTGCGGTTGATTTCGAGGCCGCGCGGAGCGCGCACTTCATCCCAGATGGAGTAGTAGAAGGGGATGTTGTGGAGTCCGGCCAGCCGGTCGTAGGTGGCGGTGATCTGGTTGGCGCCGGTGCGCCGGTCGAAGATTTCAAGGATGCGTCCGCCGCGCTTCGGGTCGACGGTGATTTCGAGGGCGTCGTCGACCAGGCGGTAGACCTCGTCCTCATAGCCGGCCATTCGGGCGGTGGTGACGCCCGGTTTTTCCGCCAGACGGCGCACGAAGGCGGTCCGCCGCTCGGAACGGCTCTGGAACTTACCCTCATATTGCAGGGCCACTTCATAGCGGTCGAGAATCAGCCCCGAAGCGGCGGGAACCGCGAAAGCCGTGTCGGCCTTCACCCCCGGAGCGAGGGGGAGGCGCTTGCTGCCAAGGACCTTCCCCTCGCGGGTTTCGAGCGTGAGGTGCGCTTCGACGGCCTCGCGGGTGGGGTTCGCCAGCGCGACTTTGATTTCGGCGGAGCGGCCGGGGAGGGCGACTGTCACCTTTACCGGCAGCTCCATATGGAGGTAATCAAGGGAGGCCTCCTCCGGAACCGCTTCGCCCGAAAGCCGTTCCACCGGAGCGGCGCTGACGAGGTAGACCGGCAGGGGGCCGTACAGGGCGCGGAATTCTCCCCCCGACGTGGTTTTCAAAGTGCTTTTTTCACCGTACAGGGTTACGGTTTCGACGGTCCCGGGGGCGGTTTGGAAGCGCCCGGCCATGCGGGACGCGCCGTTCCAGACCACGGTGATGAAGCGCCCGTCCGGACGCTTGAAGGAGTAGCCGTAATCGACCTCGTTCATACCCTTCATGGGGGCGTGGTAGACGGCGTCGCCGAGTTCGCGGCCAAGGGCCTGCATGGCGAAGTAGGCGGGCTTCTTCTGAAGTTTATCGTCAAGGAGGCCGAAGTGGTGTTCGGTGAAATCGGGGTCGTTCCCCTCATCCCAGAAGCTGTAGACGAAAACCCGCCGGAAGCCGAGGATGTGGTGGATTACCAGCCCGCGCACCAGGTAGGCCGCCTTCCGGTCGGGGGTGATGTCGCCCGAGGGGTTGGCCACGGAGCAGTCGGTATAGCCGTATTCGGAGGAGAAGAGGGGCTTCTTCTCATCCTGGTATTTCGCCATGATTTCGCGGATCTTCGCCACCCGGCCGAACAGCGCCTCGGGACTCCCCAACGGATACCCCGGCGGAACCGGGAAGTCGGAGGTGGTGCCGACGTAGGTGTGGATGTCGAGAAGGTCGAAATGCTCCTTCGCTCCGGCGGCGTAGAAGGCGTCGAGCCACTCCAGCGAAATCCGGTCGATGCAGACGGTGGGCGCGTAGAGGAGCGCCGGGGGGCAGGCCGCGCGCAGCTCCCCCCGCAGCTTCGTCACCCGTGCCGCGAAGTCGGCCGGGCGGATGCCGTGGAGGTGGGGTTCGTTGGCGGCCCCGTAGAGGTGAATGCCGAGCTTCGGGCCGCTCTTGAGGTTGCGTTCCGTGGCCGAAGTGGCCGCCGCGATGCCGCGCTCGTAGTATTTGAGGATGATTTCGGGGTAGCACTCCCACCAGCGGACCGCCTTGAACGGCGTATCACCGAGAAGGTCGACGGCGACCGACTCCCACTCGCGGGTACGCGAAGCGTGGCGCGCGCTCCCGCCGCCCCAGTAGTGGTTCACCGCCAGCATGTCGCCGAAATTGCGGCACTCCGCCGGAGCGGGCGGCTCGTAGCGGAAGGGCTGAACCAGGGGTGCTTCGCCATCCTCGTAGACGGCGGTGACGCCGTAGTGGAACTCCTCCCCCGGCGTCAGGGGGTAGAGCAGCATTGTCCGCTGTTTCGCCTCGAAGTCGCCGATCTTCTCGACGCCCTCTTCGGTCATGCGGGTGAACGATGGTTTGGCGCGGTAGACCCGGTAGCGTTTGACCGCATTACCGAGGCCGAAGCCGTTCCAGTCGAGCTTCAGCGCGCCGGAGCCGATGCCGGTTCCGGTGAAGGGGACGGCCGGACGGCGGTTCTCCGGCTGGAGGGCGCTGCGGTCGGCTCCGGCGGGCGGGCGTTCGCCCCAGACGGCGGCTTCCGAGATGACCATCTGCATCCGGGCCGGATGTTTTTTTACCCGGAACTCCAGGTAGCGCGCCAGCGCCGGTTGTTCCAGTTTCAGCTCCACCTTCTCGCCGTATTTCGCCTTTTCATTGGTAAGTCCCGCCGGGCAGGTCACCGCGCCGACCGGGACGAATTTCTGCCCGTCGAGGCTGAGCAGCAGTTCGAAGGTTTCGAACCCCTGCTGCGGCGACTGCTGCGACCAAATGGCGGCGCGGGAGACGAGGTAAGGCTCCTGAAGATCGAGAACGAAGGTCGCGTAGTATTGCTTGCCCCAGTTTCCCCACGCCTGTCCCGGCCCGCCGGTGCGAACACCATCCTGAAGGACGCGGCACTTCCCATCCGGCCTGCTTCCGGTACTCAGCAGCTCCGGCGAGGTGACAGCATATTGTCCCTCCGTCACCCAGCGAAGCGAAGCCCCTGTGGCAATCCGTTTTTCGGAAGCTGGGAAGATTTCTCCCGCTGGGTTGTCCGTCAGCAGGAACTCCTCCCCCGCCCAGGACGCTACCGGCAGTACAGCTCCAATCAATAGTGCAAATATGGTTTTCATCGATTTTTTCCTTTTCGTTTCATCCGTTTGGGCGAGAGGTAATCAATCGGACGAGTCCGATTGGTCGCGATGGGGTTACTTCGAGAACGCCGCCAACGAGCGGCGCGGCGCCAACAGCGCCGTACCCCGAGGCCGACGTTCGGCCCGCGCGCTGGACTGCGTCCCGGCTCGGCCGGGTGCGCACGACCGCTTTGCGGTCTATTTTTTATGTTTTTTATTTTTTTGCTTCAGCTACCGACTCGCGCAGCACCAGTTCCGTCTCCAGTCTCTCCCCCGGCAGCGTCGTCCGCTTATTCTTCAAAAACTCATCCAGGTAGCGGATCGTCCGCGCCCCCAGCTCCAGCAGCGGTTGCTTCACCGTCGTCAACGCCGGATGCAAGTACCGTCCGCAGGGGATGTCGTCAAAACCCACCACCGAAATATCCTCCGGCACCCGCAAGCCCCGGTCCCAGCACGCCTTGATCGCTCCCACAGCCATCTCGTCATTCGTACAGAATACCGCCGTCACCTCCGGCGAATTCTCCAGCAATTGCACGCACTGGTTGTACCCCGCGTCCGGCGTCTGCGGCGTCGGCTTGTGACCGATGATCCAGCGGCTGGGCGCGCCCGGATTTATTTTCGAAATTATATCAAGGTAGGCACGGAGCCGTTGCTGATGGTTATCATCATTGTTCAAGTTGTTGCAGAGGAATCCAATACGCCGGTGTCCGCGGCTCGCCAGATATTCCATCATCCGGACCGCCCCCGTATACGATTCGTTGTTGACGAACCCCAGCTTCGGCCCCCGAAGGCTGCCGTTGATCAGCATGGTCGGAATCTCCGCCTCGATCAGCTCCGGAATCTGCCCGGCGAAGAGCGACGGCGGCAATAACGCCACTGCGTCGCAGCGCCGCTCGCGGATTACCTGCAATAACGGCTTCGGCTGACTGTCCGTCCGGTAGAGGATGATGGTGACGTCGAGCGTTCCGTCGCTGTTGTAATTGCTGATCCCGTCAAGGATTTGCAGCATGTAGTCGGTGGCGAGCCCGGGCGCTTCCAACGCCGCCACCACGCCGATATTGAAGCGCCGCTCCACCCCCTTGGTCGGGGCGAAGTTAAACCGCTCCACTACCGCCGAGACCCGTCGCCGCATTGCCTCGCTGACGTCGGTCCGGTTGTTGATTACCCGCGATACCGTCGCCAGCGACACCCCGGCCTCCTCGGCCACCAGGCGGATGTTGATCTCTTTTTTATGTCGGGCCATCGCTGAAAACTCCTTTCATTTATTTTCGTAAATTAATTATGACACAAAAAGTCTGAAATAGCAAGGGCGGAAGTGAAAAAAACGAAAAAAAAGTGATGGAAGCAATGCGGTGACTTGCAGAAGAGAGAAGCAGGGTGTATGTTATAGCTTCGAAATACGTCAATATCGTTTGAATGAACCGATCGAAATAAGGAAAGTACGAAGATGAAAAGAACGTTTCAGCCCTCGAACCGCCGCCGCAAACGGCGTCTTGGTTTCCGTGCCCGCATGGCTACTCCCGGTGGCCGCAATGTGATCCGCCGCCGCCGCCAGAAGGGCCGCGCCCGCCTGACCGCCTGACCGACTTTCAGCGGGCCGTAACTTGGAAAAACGACTGCGAAAACCGGATAAAC
>JAVBRV010000287.1:0-4736 GCA_031547585.1 Victivallaceae bacterium | reverse complement strand
TCGCCTTCAGCTCTTTGCGGAAGGAGGGCGGGAGAACCGGTGAATTGGGGTCGCGGTTGAAGGTGAAGCCCCGGTCTTCCAGCACGAGCTTGTTGTTGACGTAGACTTGGATCGGGTTGAAGGTCGAAACTTCCAATTGGTACTCCCCGGCTTCGGGAACCTCCAGCTCCGTCCAGGCCGCGGCCGCCACGTATTGCAGGGGGGCCACGTCGAGACCGGGAATCTCCGGGCGAAGCAGGGCGCTGCCGAGGTCGGTCAGCTCCTTCGACGCCTGATAACGCTTCCAGTACAGCTCCACCTTGCCCGGATCGTAGTAGGCCTTTTCCCAGGCGGGGAACTCGGCCGTTACGGTTTTGCCGTCCGGCTCCGAGGAGGGAAGGTCGAGATTGGCGGCCGGACGCTCCGAGGCGTTGGGGTAGGGGCCCAGCAGCAGCCAGTCGCGCACTGCCATGCCGCGCTTCAGGGGGACCGCTTCGAAGGGCGGGGTGAGCGCGGTTTCGAGCAGCATGGGCTTCCCGTCGCCATCGAGGAAGCGGAGGTAGAACTCCCAGCCGCCCGTCTCCTGCTCGATCTTGACCAGCAGCCGGTTCCAGCCTTTTTTGAGGCGCACGGGGTAGGTGTTTTCGTCGGGCTTGCTCGCCCGGTAGATCTGGAGGCGGGCGACGAGGTCGCCGTTCAGCCAGATTTTATGGCCGTCGTCGCTGCCGATCGAGAGAACCGCTTCGCAATCGCGGTCGCTCCTGACGTAACAGGCGGCGTAGCCCAGCACGTACTGAATGATTCCTTCCAGGCCCGGATGATCGAAGAGGAAGGCCCCGGTGAGGTCCACCTTGTCGGTGGCACTGGCGAGCCAATCCCACTTGAGTTCGAAGCGGCCCGGCTCCCAGAAGGCTTCCGGATTCTTCTTGAATTCCACCGTGACGGGCGGCAGGTCGAGCGAGGGGATCACCCCCGCTTCGCCGCCCAGGAAGTCGCGGTCGAGGTCGTTCGCCTGCCGGTTGAGGCGGCTGCCGTAGTTGGGGAAGGGCCCCAATACCAGCCAGCGGCGGAGGTACCCTTCGGGGCCGACGGCCGCGCGCCCTTCGTAGCTGCTTTTGGCGGGGCGGAGGCTGGTTTTCGCTTCGGCTTTCGAGATGGCGGTCGCGGCGGCGGCGACACTTTTGCCGGGAACGAATTCCGCTTTGCCCGTAGCGAGATCGAAGCGGAGCCGGGGCAGATACGCCCAGCCCGGTGCTTCCATCGCGGTGGGTTCGAGCTTCACGCGTTCCCGGCAGCGCTTCCCCTGCCACTCGACGGAGATCTCGTATTCGCCCCCCTCTTCGAAGATGAACCACGCCTTGCCGCCCGCGTCCGAGGGGATGGCCCGGCGGTTGGCGATGGCGCTTTCGCTGAAGATGGTGACTCCGGCGACCGGTTGACCGCCAGCCGCAAGTTCAACCAGCAGCTCCGGCGACCGTTTCGGCGGGTCGAGCGGCATTTCGCGGAAGCAGGCGCGGTAGGCGTCGCCCACCTGGGTCGGCGTGGCCGCCGGACGCGAGGGGTCGAAGAAGTTCAAGGTGTAGATCGCCGACATGCGGTCGAGGTCGTGGCGGAGGACGCGCATCCCCCCGGAGCCGTTTTCGGTCGGCCAGGGAATGGGGATGGTGTAGACCGTGCGCGGTGTTTCGCTGTAGAATTCCCCCCACGGGCCGCAGGAGGCGGCGTCGCGGCGCGAGGCGATGCCGCCGAGGGTGGCGAAGGTGTAGGGCATCACCCCGTCGGCCCCCGCTTTCTGGTAGGACTGGATCGACCGCTTGAGCCACATGCTCATCAGCCGCTCCGCGCCGCGCGCCTGGAGGGGGTCGTGCAGCGCCTTGCTGACTTCGGGGTTCCAGAATTCGCCGATGACGATCGGTTTTTCGGCATTCCGGGCGTAGTCGGCGACCCGGCGGCTGCCGAGATCGTAGTCGTGCAGCACCGCCACCGGTGACGCGGGGTCCCCCGCCGAGGCGTGCGAGTGGTTCATCAGGATCATATGCGGCGCTTCGGCCTGGGCCCACTCGCGGAAGAGCCGGAAGACTTCGTTGTTGTCGGCTCCCATGGTCTCATTTTCCAGCGAGAAGAAGAGCATCGAGGGCGAATTGCGGAAGGCGCGCATGGTCTTCACATAGTAGTCGCGGCTGTTCTCGAGCCAGACCGGGTCGAGGATGTTGTTGTCGCCGTTGATGTCGGTCGGCGCCCAGAGTCCCCACCAGGGGCCTTCGCCTTCGGAGAGGATTCCGGCGTCGTCGCAGGCGGCCACCAGCCAGTTCTGAAGGTTGAAGCGGTGGTAGCGGATGAAGTTGATGTGCGCCTCTTTGCGGAGGCGGTTCATCAGCATTTCGGCCCATTTGTTGTTGCGGAACAGCACCCGCTCCATGATGGTGACCGAATCGCCCTGAATCGGCATCTCCACGCCGTTGAGGTAGACTTTCCGCCCGGCGATGGTCGCTTCGCGGAAGGCGAAGGGGGTATGCTCGACGCTCCCCCCGAACTCGCTATGGAGGGTGTAGCGGTGGTGCGGCGAACCGTACTCCCCGCCGATGCCCCAGAGCTTCGGGTCGGGGAAGGCTGCGGTCTGTTCGACGGTCTTCCGCTCGCCGGGGGCGAGGGAAACCGGGAGCTCCGGGAGCTCGGGGCCCCCTTTCACCCGCTGACGGAGCGCTGTTTTCACTGGGGCGTCGCCGTCATTGACGAGGGTGGTGCGGATGGTGAAGGACTGTTTCGCCACGCTGGTCCGCACGTAAATATCCTCGGCCCGCAGCCGGGGTTTGGCCAGAACCGACACGTCGCCCGCGATGCGCAAGGGGTAGGCGTGGGCTTCGGTCATCGGGTAGAGGTAGTGGGCGAGGAGCTTGTGGTAGCGGTTGGTTTTGCCGACCTCGCCCATGCCGGTCTTGCGGGCCGAGGAGACGAGGATGAGGAGGTGGTTCTCCCTTCCCGGGACCGCGAATTTCGTCACGTCGAGCTCGAAAGGGATGAGTCCGCCGTAGTGATAGCCGGCGAAGCGGCCGTTGACGAAGATTTCGGCGTATTGGGTGATCTCGTTGAAACGGAGGTAGAGGGGGTGCCCCGCCCAGCTCTCCGGCAGCCGGAAGCGGGTTTGGAACCAGGCGTCGCGAATGGAGGCGGCGTCCCAGTAGGCGCCGGCGCTCTTATTGAACTTCTCCTCCGAAATCCTGGCGATGTTGTAGAAGGCGAAGGGGGAGTCGTTGGGGATCGCCACCGGCAGCCACTTTGCGGGGAGCACGTCCGGCTTCCCGGCGGCGAACTGCCAGACTCCGTTCAAGAGCAGTGATTCGCTGCCGCCGAGGGGGAGGGAGGTTTGGGTCTTGGCGGCGACGAAGAATTGGGGGAATTCGACCGTCTTCTGGTCTTCGGCGGCGAACTCTTTCGCTTTGGCGAGATAGTGGAGGCCGTTATCGATGTTGGTCAACAGGAGATGGGCCGGGCGGAAGTTGCGCATCTCGCCGGTATCCCCCTCTTCCAACTGGCGCAGGGCGGCGGCGAAGTACTTCCCGGCGGTGACGGCGTTGAACTCCGCTTCGCGGCCGGGGTGGCAATTCTGGTTGGCCGCTTGGGCGACGGAGCCGGTCTCGGCGAGGCGCTCTTTCAAAACGGCGGTGAGGGTTTCGCGGCATTCGCTGCGCAGCTTCTCCCGGTAGGACTCCCAGAGGGTGGTGAGCTCTGCGCCCTCCTTGATTGTTTCGGGGGCGGCGGGGTTTTTGCGGTCGAGGAAGGTCTTGACCTTTTCCGCCAGCTCCGCGCCTTCCTGCCGGAAGCGGGCAGCATCGAGAGGGAGCGCGTGACGCTCGAAGCGCTCCAGCGAGCGAAGCAAGGTTTCCAGCGAGGTGAGGGGGTAGTAGAGGGTCGGCCGCCAGGGGGTGGAGGCCCAGGCGTTGCCGAAACCGCGCCCCGGCGGGGTGGTGAAGAGGTTGGAGAGGCGGAGCTTTTCGGCCTGCCACTCGGTTTCATTCAAGAGGACGATCTGGTGGATGACGCCGCCGTCCCCTCCGCATTCGACCGCGAGCTCGGAACCGGCCTTTACTTCGACCGGCTCCGGGAAGCCGAGCCAGCCGGCGTAAACGCCGTTGCCTTTGTCGTCGCGTCCGGCGGGCTGAACCATGCGGGCGGAGATTTCGGGGGCGAGCGGCTTTCCATCCAGCGTGAACGTGTAGAGCATCCGGGGCATCCAGTAGGTGTAGCCGCCGTACATCGAGTCGCCCTCGTTGCCGGAACGGTCGGAGGATTTCGCCTTGACCAGCAACCGGTAGCGTCCCGGGGGAGCATTGAGCTTGAAGCGCTTGGCTTTGCCGGAATCGAGTGCGGTATTCGCCAGTTCCACCCGGAAGCCGCCGATCTCCGGCCGCTCGGCGACCTTCGCGCCGCGGGGGGCCAGGGCGGACTCCGCCTCCTGCGGCGTCCAGCGGCGGAAGTGGTCGAGGTTAATGGCGCCGCCGGTGGCGCTCTCTTCGCGCTCGGCGCGGATCACCAGGCGGCCGGAGCGCTCCGGACCGTTGTAGGTTTCCCGGTAGGCGACGGTGTTCCAGCCCGCTTCGAGCCGGATGAGGTCGCAGGTGACGGCATTGTACGGTTTCCCATCGGCTTCGAGGCTGACGGTCAGCTTCGCCATCGGGGCGGTCTGATCGGCGGCGACGCTGAAGACTATACTATAGGTATTGCCTTTTTTGAGGGGGAAGGCGGGACTGCGGAGCACC
>JAVBRV010000169.1:0-2707 GCA_031547585.1 Victivallaceae bacterium | reverse complement strand
CGCCGGTCGGTACTGCCTCTTGAGCCGCGTTTCGCTCACCGAAATTCTTTCGGCGAGCGACCAGCGCTGTCCGCGCGCTGGACTGCGTCCCGGCTCGGCCGGGGGCGCACGGCCTGCGGCCTATTTTTTTAAAATTGTTTTGTAAGGGGAATTTTTTGCAGCCGTCGAATTTCGCACGATCAGCTTCGACGGGCAGGGAATCGAGCGCAGTTCCGAACCACCGTTGATCTCCGCCAGCAGCAAATCAATAGCGCTCCTGACCAGCAGCGGATAATTGTAAACCACCATGGAGAGAGGCGGCACGAGAAAAAGCGAGTCGTATTCACTTTCACCGGCGATAACGGAAACCTCCTCCGGAACCCGCTTGCCGCAAGTGCGCAGCACACTCAAAAGACGCGGCCCATGGTAACAGGTAATTCCGTAAAAGGCGGTAAATCCCTCGGCCAGAAGTGACCGAACGGTCTCTTCCAGCTCTTCCCAGCGGTGGAATTGATGGCGCACCTCCCCCTCAATTCCCCAGGTCTCCGCGATATTCGACAGCTCCGTCATTCCCTTCTGCCAATCGCGCGACAGCTGCTTGCCGGATTCTTCCGGCTGCAGAAGAGCAATCCGGCGGTGCCCGAGAGCGAGCAAGTGCTCCACGGCCAGACGGACTCCGCCCTCCGGATAGACACCGGGAATCCGATCCAGCAGATGCCCGTAGCTGTTGACGGCGACCAGGGGCAGACTGAAACGCTCGTGCCAGCCCGAAATCACGCCGCTGCCGATGGTAATCGCCCCGTCGAAAAGCCATTCGTCGAGGAGGGAAATATGCTTCGGCGAAAATACCGCCAAACGGATTTTCCGCTTCGACGCTTCGCGCATGAACTCATTTTGCAGATCCCGGGTGAACTCCGAAACCTCGTCGAACAGGATCGCCACGGTGAGGGGATGCTTCGCCGACCGGTTCCGGTAGTTCATCTTCCGGGCCAGTTCGTGGATCCGCTGCCGGACTTCCGGCGCGACGTCGGGTTTGCCGTTCAGGGCCCGTGAGATCTGTGGTATCGATATTCCGGATTCCCGGGCCAGGTCTTTTAAAAATGTCCGCTTCATCGTGCGTTCCTTTCCGCGACACTAGAGCCAATTGCAAAAGTCAGTTCGAGTGGATTTTATCGGCATCATCAAGGGTGGAGCCGGGTAGATTTGAGCGGCTACCTGGAGGGTAACCGCTCAAAGCGCTCCCGGTTTCAGCCTTGACGAGGGCGATGAAAGCCGCCGGAATGACTTTTGCAATTGGCGCTCTACTATACCGGCGGTTCGGGGAAAAAGCAAATGGCATTTTCGGTGGTTTTCGGAACAAGTCTCCCCTGCCCCCTTGTTTTTTCGAGGTAAATCCACTATAATTAATCGAAGCCACCCAAGCAAAGGAATCCCGATGAAACTGATACAGCGAACCGCACTCCTGATCCTCCTCTCCACGCTCCGGCTTGCCGGCGCCGCCCCCGAAGTCGCGTGGGAATTCGACCCCGGCTTCGGCGCGGCGGAGCAAGGGCTGCGGCCGCAGGGATTTCAAAGCGTCAAAGTACTTCCGGAGGGGATGCTCCAACTCAATTGCGAGTGGAGAAAGGGCACCGAAGAGGCGTTCCTGCGCTCCGCCCATGATATGTTCATCCCCTACGACAACCGCGACCTGGGGGAGCTGGAGGTGCGGTTGAAGGTGCGCCAAAGCGGCGTCGGCCTGAAAGCGGAACTGCGCTGGCATCGGGGCGGCCGCAGCGAGCAACTGATCCCTTTGACCCCGGATGAGGAGTTTCAAAGCTGCCGGATCGATTTCGCCAAGTTCCAGCACCCCAAGGAGAACAGCCGCGGCTTCACGCTCTATCTCTACCCCCTGGTCAATGTCGATGGAGTGGAAGGGCAGCGAGAGGTGATACTCGACTATATAAAGATCGGCTTCTCGGAGGCCGGAGCCACCCGGAACATCATTGCGACCGCCGGCGAGAAGCTGCCGGATATGGAAGCCTTGCTCCAATCCCTCCAGCCCTACCCGGCCGAAGCCGCCGACAGCTTGCGGAAATTGCAGGAGGAGCTGCGGAAGCTGAAAGCCGAACCGGATTATGCCGCCGCCCTCGCCCTGGATCAAAAGTTCGAACAACTCCACGGCGACCTCGTCCGGGAACGCCGCTTGAAAGAGGCAGAGGAAGCGCTTCGTCGCGACGAAAGCGCCCGCGCCTTCCGGGACGGCAGCTGGCAGGCGGGAGTCAGTGAAACCAGCACGGGGCTCTTCGGCTGGCGCTTCGGCAACCGGGAGGGGCTGGCGCTGACCGTCAAATCCGACCGGGTGGAGCGCAACTTCTTCACCAACCGCGACAACACCCATACGGGGCTGCTCCTCCGGCCCGCCGCCGGAACATTCCGGCAGGGGAATCCCGAAGCGGCGGAGACCGACTGGAGTTCGAGCGACTGGCGTTACCGCTGTGTCGATGCCGATGGCAAAGAGTTCGGGTGGAGCGTCGCGATCAGCCGCCTGGCGCCGGGGGCTTTGTTCACCGCTGAAACGAAGGCGGTGCAGTTGACCGTTCTGGCCGGGAAAGCCTACCGGCCGACGGGGCTCCTGGTCCCCTGCCGCAATGGCGTCAAACGGCTTTCGCCGGAGGAGTTCGCCGCCTTCCCGTGGCGCGAAATGAGTGAAAACTGGCTGCTGGTGTTGTGCGATAACGGGCTGCCT
>JAVBRV010000059.1:0-5061 GCA_031547585.1 Victivallaceae bacterium | reverse complement strand
CTTCCCCCGAACCCCCATCCACCTTCCCAAGAAAAGCGTGATGACGCCAATCGCCCTTTGCCGTTGGCAAAGGGCGATTGGCGGAGAATGGGAATTGGGGAAAATAAACTAATGGTTGCGATCGTGCGACTTACGATAGTTGCCGGGGGAAATTCCCACCCGGTGACGGAAGAAACGGCAGAAGGCGTAGATGGATTGATAGCCGCTTTGACGGGCGATCTCGCCGATGGAGAGCGTGGTGTCCTCCAGCAGGCATTTTGCGGCCACCAATCGCTGTTCGATCAAATACTCGCCGAGGGAGATTCCCATCTCCCGGCGGAAGCAGAGACGCAGATGGCTGGGGGAGAGACCGGCGATTTCAGCGATCTCCTTGACGGTCAGCGGCCGGATCAAATCCTGATTGATGCGGGAGAGCACCAGATTCAGCTTCGGCGACAGCGGCGGAATGCAATGGCCCGCCGGTGATTTGGCGAGCTCGTACAAGAGGAGCGTGAGTTCGGCCAACGCTTCCGCAGTGTGTTCGGCGAGATAGAAATTCACCAGGTTGAGAATGTGTTCCTGCGCTTTCGGGCTGACCCGGAGGAGCTGTTCGTCGGGGAGGTATTCCTGATTGCTTTCCGCCTCAAACGAGACGATCAGCCGGTCGTAATGCACGCCGCCCCCCGGGACGCTGCGCTGCAGATACGGTTTAATCAGCAACGCTTCACCCGCATTCAGCCGGATCGGTATTCCATTGACCAGATAATCCAGGGAGACCGTCGGCAGAATCAGCATATACCGGCTGCTGACCACGGTTTTCTCATACGGGAAGTCGTGATAGTAGAGCAGGATGCTCCCGGGGAGCCGGAACGAATCCGGCGCGGTCTTTCCGCGAAAAAAACTTTGCGGCCGGGGTAAAGTTTTTGCCGCGTCCAGCCAGGTCAATTCCATACGATAATCACACTGGTTAAAAAAATAGTCATTTTCATCATTGCCGAAACGGCCGGATATTGCTATACTATATAGCAGGAAAATCATTATTTCAAGGAGCTTGCCATGACTGTAGAAACCACGCCGGCGTTTTTCGAAAAAAGTGTGATTTATCAAATTTCGCTGCGCCCCTTCACTCTCGACGGAACGCTGAAATCGGCGGAGAAGCTGCTCCCCCACATCGCCTCCACCGGGGCCGATGTCGTCTATCTTTGCCCCTTCGTGGAAGCCGACGGCGACCGCCGGACCGAATTCTGGAGCGACCGCCAGCGGCTCTCCCGCCTGAACAACCCCCGCAGTCTCTACCGTTTGAGCGATTATTACCGGATCGACCCGGAATACGGCGACACCGAAGATCTGAAATCGTTTATGGACGCCGCGCATGCGCTCGGCCTGCGAGTGATTTTCGATCTGGTCTATTACCACTGCGGACCGACGGCGCGCTTTATCGACCTCCATCCCGATTTCGTTCGCCGCGACGAAAACGGCAAGGTCAAGATCGGCCGGTGGCGCTTCCCCGAACTCAATTTCGACTCCCCGGAGCTGCGGAACCATCTGTGGGAAAACATGGAGTATTTCATTCGGGAATTCAAGGCGGACGGCTACCGCTGCGACGTCAGCGGCGCGGTGCCGCTCGACTTCTGGGAGGAGGGACGGCGGCGAATGGAGGCGCTGAAGCCCGATGTCATCATGATCGCCGAAAGCGTGGAAGATCCGGCGGCCGATCAGCGCCGCGCGTTCGACGCCAATTACTCGTTTTCGTTCTCGCATATGCTGCATCATATCGTGAAGGGCGAAAAAGAGGCGGGCGAATTGCGGACGGCGTGGTGCGAACAGTTTGATTCCGCCCATCCCGGACTTCTCTACCTTCGCGGCTTCGACAATCACGACATCGCCAACGACGATTACGACAACCGCCCGGAGAAGGACGGCGTCTCCCCGCTTGCCGAGGCCGCGCTCGCCGTCATTTTCACCCTGGATGGAACCCCCTTCCTCTACAACGGGCAGGAGATCGGGGACGGACGGCGGCATTCGATTTTCGGCGGCGGCATCCTCGGCGTCGATTGGGCGCTCGGCCTGACCCCCGAGGGCGAAAAGCGAAAAAAGCGGGTTGCGGAGCTGGTTGCCCTGCGGCGCAGCCACCCGGCGCTGACGCGCGGCGAATTGGCCTGGGTCGACAACAGCGCTCCCCAAAGCATCCTCTCCTATCGCCGGACGCTGCCGGCGGAAAACGTGTTCATCGCCGTCAACCTGAGCCGGGAGGAGGTCGCCGCGACCTTCGACTCCTCCTCTCCGGTAAAAGAGCATCACTTCCAGCCGGGCGAGGTTGTAATCCGGGTATTCTGAATGTAAAGTACGGAAAGGAATCGTGAAAGATGAAAAGATCTCCATTCACCCTCATTGAACTCCTCGTAGTAATCGCGATCATCGCCATCCTCGCGGCCATGCTGCTGCCCGCGCTGAATAAGGCGCGGGAAAAAGCCCGGACGGCGAATTGCATCGGGAACCTGAAGCAGTTCGGCTCCGGAGCTGCGATGTATACCCATGATTTCGGCGGACTCTCGGTGGCGGTCGGCACCACCGGCATCGGCGACAGCGTCTGGCAGAAGGCGCTGCCGCCCTATCTCGGCAAAACGAGCGGCGGCAACTGGGGGAAATTACGCTGCCCGGCGCTGAGCCTGGCCGGAACCACCGGATACACGCCGGGAATGGAGGAGTCGGATATCACGCGCAGCTACGGCGTCGTCTCCGGGTTGAATGTCTCGGATGGGAACAGCCGGGTTTTCGTCCGGGCCGGAAAAATCCGGAATCCCTCCAAACACTTTTACTTCATCGACAGCGTCAGCAATCTGCTGAATTACGACAAGGCCCGGTTCGCCGTTGCCTGGGCCATCGTCCGTGAAAACCGCGCCGGGGGCGGATTCTACAACCACCCCGCCTACCGCCATCCCGGCGACCGGGTCAACGCGCTCTGTTTCGACGGGCACGCCGCCAGCTACCGGTCGGCGGATCTCTACGACGTGCCCGCCACCACCGCCGGAGGCGTGTGCTGGCCCAAATGGAACTACGACGGATTGTGATCATGAAAAGGGCTCTCTTCATGATCATGACGATGCTGATCTACCCCGCCGTCGCCGGAGAAGTGAAGCTGCTCTACGGCATCTACCCGGACATGCGGGAGTTCCGCCTGCCCAAACCGGCGGAGTTCCGGGTGCTCAAGGCCGAAGAGCTGCGGGTCGATACGGAGCGAATCCGGGGGCTGCGGCCATTCCGCCCCCTCCCCGCCCCCCGCGAAGCTTGGGTCAGGATCGGTGAATTCTACCGCCATACCCCGGAAGGGCGCGACTTCTGGCAGACCTTTCTGCGCACCCAGGTGCTGCCGGCGGTCAACGACTGGAACTTCCCGCCCGGATACCTGCCGATGTACCAGGCCCGCTGGGTGAAGATCGATCCGGTGATCGACGCCTACTTTTTCACCGGGAATCCATGGATCGGCAAGTTCATCCACGATTACACCATGCACGCCATGACGCTGGATCAGTCGTTCTGGATGGGCCAGACGCTCCGCGATTACCGCAAGCACGACGGGAAGATGCGCTACGCCGATTTGCAGACCCTGCCCTTGGCGCGCATTTTCAACGCGCTCCTGACCCGCTGCCGGGAGCTGTTCACCCCCGGAGAAATCGTCCGGATCGAAGAGCAATACCGGGAATATGTGTTGGAATCCTGCAACGAAGATCTGCTCCGCCGCCGGAAGTGGCAACAGCCGCGCAACAATTGGAACGCCATGCTGGCGAGCGCGCTCTTGCTCTCGGCCAAATACTTCGACGACGCCCCCAAAGCAGAATTCGCCCTGGAGGAGCTGACCGGGACCTTCCTGGACACGATTGAAGAAGACGGCAGCTACGGGGAAGGCTTCGGCTACTGCAATTATGCCACCGGCGCCCTCCCCTTGGTTTACCCCTACCTGACGGCGGCAGAGCGGGAAAAATTATTCCGCGAATTGCCGCTCGCCAAACTCTCGCGCTGGTATCTCTATCACGATTTCCTCAATAAAAAGCAATTTTACCGCGTGGCTTTCGGCGATGACAATTATTTCGAGCCGCTCTCGTTTTCCATGCTCTACGTGCTTGCCGCCGCGTATAACGACCCGGTGGCGGCGCTGCTGGGGGCGTCCGCCGGGAAAAGCAAGCCGTGGTGGAACCTCAGCGTCAACATGCACCTGATCGGCAACGGGAAGGAACCGGCGGCGGCTCCACCGGAAACGCTCTCCCTGCCGCTCGCGGCGAAATTCGCCAACGGCCAGGCGTTTATCCGCTCCGGCTGGAAAAAGGAGGATGCGCTTTTCGCCTCCTATCTGGTGCACCCGACCAAGGTACGAAGCCATAAACGCGGCGAAAGCGGGAACTTCATGTTCGGCTATAACGGCATTCCCCTCGTTATGCACTCCGGGAACACCAATCTGTACCGGCGCCCCATTCACCAACTTTCGACCTCTACCGCCGCCGCGAATACCGTGACCATCGACGGCGGCGAACAACTCGGGGCGGAGAAACAGAATACCCGCTATACGGAGTTCATCGACAACGATGACATGACCCTGATCCGCTGCGACCTCAGAACCGCCTACCCCGTACCCCTGAAACGAATGGAACGAACCTTCGCCTGGCTGAAAAAAAGCGGCCATCTCGTCGTGGCCGACCGGATCGAAGCGGAGACCGGCGAACACGAGTTCAAGGCCCGGCTGCATCTAAATGACATTTTCCACAACACGGAGCTGCGGCGGGAGAAGGATGGAGTCTTTCTCTACCGCCACCCCGAAGCCCCCCTCTGGATCCAGACCGGCGGACAAACGGAAGTCGGCAAAGGATACGTCGTCTCCGAACGGTTCCCCAAATGGGACGAAGCCAAACAACAGAGCGAAGCCGATCAAGGCAACGCCTGGAGAATCACCTACGGCCCCGCCTCCCGAAGCAGCAAAGCCCGGCTCTGGGCGGTGCTCGGCAAAGAGAAAGCCGTCGTAAAAGCAAACGCCGAAAGCCTGCTCGTCAACGGCTTACAAATTCCATACTGAGCCACGTCGCGGGCGCC
>JAVBRV010000028.1:0-9257 GCA_031547585.1 Victivallaceae bacterium | reverse complement strand
CTTCCCCCGAACCCCCATCCATTCCCTCAAGAAAAACGGAGTACGTTTGGGAACAGAGCCAATTGCCAAAGTCAACGTTCCAGCAGATAAAACCAGGCGTTGTCGGCGGCGGAAACCTTCCAGATGATCTGCCGGCCCGTGTATTTTACCGGCAATGACCGGCCTTTGATGCCGGCGTTGCTGACCTGATAGAGTTTCAAACCGTTCCCGGAGAAGGAGAGTTCGCATTCGACCGGTTTGGCGACCGGGGAATCGTTTGCGGGCTTTTCAATGAATCTGCCGATTCGGCGGTTTTTTGCGTCATATTGTTCCAGATAGCGGATGTTGGCGGAACAACTGACCGGACCTATGGCAATCAGGATTTTGCCGGAGCGATCGAGAGGAGTGCCGTCCAGCGAGATCACCGAAACCGAAAAATCCTGCTCATACGGGACAGCGACCCCGAGTCTGCCCACGGAAACGGAGCGTTCGGCGAAACGTCCCCAGACGGCAATGAATTCCGGAGTCAGAATCGAACCCATATTGCCGCCGGTCTTGACCGGCAGGGCGGCGACGGCTTTTCGGTATTTCGCGGCGTAATGCTTCGCGCTTGACTCCAGAAACGGCAGTTGGAGCATGCCCGCCGGCGGTTCGGCGGCGCCGTCGACCTGCGGCAGGGAAAACAGTCGGAAAAGGAATTCGTTTTCCTGGAAAATCCGGGTGGAATATTTACCGGCGACCATGGGAATTTCGCGATTTTCCGCATCGACAACCCTGCCGATGTTTTCCGGCGGACGCTCTTCGGTTCCACCGCCGGGGTAAAGCGTCTCTTTCGGAATCACTACGCCGAGATCTTCGGCGGCGCGCGGAATCATCCGGCGGTGGAATGCCAGCGCCGCCGGAATCATATTCACCATAATCGAAGGATTTTCAAAGGAGATGAACGTTCCGATGTTGCGTTCGCGAATACTCCTCCACGGACTCTGAATCCAGTTGAACAGGAAGGTGCCGTTGAACTCCTGAATGCCGGCCAGGGCCGTCATGATGAGCGGCATATCAAAACGCTCCGGAACGCATGAATTCCACTCGCCGACAACGAACGGGCGATACCCGACGCGCTGATGCAGCAAAAAGGGAATCATCGTCTGATAATTGCCGCCGAGATAAGCGGGGTCCGCCACTCTGACCATGGATTTGCCGTTGACGTTTTCGTTTTTGGGGTGACCGTAATAGGCGTGCCCTTCGGTGTAATCGCCGTCCAGGGCCGAGGGCAGGGTGAAGGCCCCGACGTAGCAGCTGGTGGTGCAGATCGGGGCTTTTACTTTCAAATCGTTCCGGTAGAATCGATATTGCTGCTTAAAATAGGCGCGCTCCAAATCCGAAAAGAACGCCGTGCGATCGTTGACCGTGCTGTCGTTGTAGGAAGCGCCAACGCCGTTCCCGCCGGCCCATTGACGCCAGCGTTCGAGAAATTCGCCGCGGGCCGGCGCCGGGAGCTTCTCCAGTTTATCGGCAAATTGCAGGCTGTTGTTCAAGAAGCTTTCGTTGAGAATCTGGAGTCCGGCCATGCCGGGGTCGTCGGCGATGCTGACCCCGGTATATGGATTGACGGCGGTGAACAGCTGCTTGAGATAATCCTCATGGTAACGACGGGCCCGGGCGTGAAAGGTCAGCAGGAATTTCAGTTTTGTGTTCCGCCAGCTCCAGTCGAGATCCTTATACTCCGCCGTGTGAATGCCGAAATTGTGAAAGCCATCCATGATGTAGTAGATGCCGTGCTTCCGCAATTCGGCGATGAAGTAAAACAGCAGGTCAAGGCGGTCCTGCTTCAGGATCAGCTTGTCTTTGACGCTGAAATCGATGATGCCCCGCGCCCATTCCGGCTCCAGGTGGGAAAAACGCACCGCGTTGAATCCCCAGCGGGCCAGGAAAGCGGCGACGGCCGCCGCCTCCTGTTTCTCCGGGAAGCAGCCGGA
Organism: Victivallaceae bacterium; assembly: GCA_031547585.1. Lineage (GTDB taxonomy): Bacteria > Verrucomicrobiota > Lentisphaeria > Victivallales > Victivallaceae > Victivallis. The sequence goes on along the minus strand of JAVBRV010000028.1, from coordinate 7,302 downwards.
GGCGGAAAGATTCACTCCCCACATCCGCAGGGGAGTGCCGTCCGCAAAGACGAAATCCGCCCCCCTGACCGTAACGAAACCGTGTTTCCCGGCCGGGGCATCGAACGCTTTCCCAAAATCCCAGACCGGCTCCCCGGTCGTCTTCCAGTCGATGGAATACGGGAGCCAGTCGGCGCCGGGTTCAAACGTCCGGTACGTTGTTTCACCGCCGCTCAGCGGCAACAGGATCGCCAGAAGGAACAGTTGCAATAGTTTCATGGTTTCGCTCTCGAATCGGCTATTTGAAACGGAACAGCATGTAATTGTCGGCGGTCAATTCATGATAACCGAGCTGCTTTACATGACCATCGGCGAAACCGGAGGAGGCGCGCCCGATTTGCGTGGAGCTCCAGCAGGTGGCGGTTTCGATGTCGGGAGCCGCGGAACCGTGGCGCAGTCTCGGGTATCTGGCCTCACCCCGCAGGATCAGCATGGCTAAATTCCCGACACCGGTCATGCCGCCGTCGGCGTACAGCAGGGTCTGCGAGGCGCTTTTGAGGCTGGTGGTTTTGAACCAGAGGTCGTACCTGCCGGAGGGGTGGATGAGCTTGTTCATTCCGTAACCGATGTGGCCGCGCATATCCGGCGAAACCAGGGAGTCATGCTTGCTGGAGGGGCAGCAGAAGATCAATTTACCGAACCCCCCGGGCGTGGCGACCCGTTCCGGATAGGAACTGAACGCCATTTCCGGAGCCGGCCCGGGTCCGGTATACGGCCAGATCAATCCCCACCACCATTTCCGGTAGCACTGTGCGGTGGTGGAATCGGTGACGCCGTTGTTGTTTTTGATTCCGTCCGGGGGGATGTAGTCGTTGTAATCGAGCGAATAGCTGTTCGAACCGCTGAGAATCTGGCGAAGGTTGCTGATGCATTTGGTGTTGCGCGACTTCTCCCGCGCCTTGCTCAAAACCGGCAGCAGCATCGCCGCCAGGATGGCGATGATGGCAATTACCACTAAGAGTTCGATAAGCGTGAATTTTTGTCTGCCGGTCATTTTGATTCCCTCCTCTGCATTTAATGATCGCCGATGACGTCGATACGGTGAAATTTCTTCTTATCGTCCAGCCGCAGCAGGGTTTCTTTTGCACTGCTGCCGAAAAATTTCCAGTTTTCCAGCAGCACCGAAAAGGCGGTCCGCTGGGTCAGGGTGAAGAGCTCGTTGATCGAAAACACCGGATCGCCCGCTTTCGGGAAGAATGCCTCGCCCTGTCCGCTGCGGTTCCAGAAATATTCGCCGGGATAAATTCCCTTGCGGGCGGAGATCAGCCCGGCGGCGCCGCAGTAATCCAGTTGAAACTCTCGCGAAACCATGATCTTCATCAGTTCCCATACGCGCTTTTTTTCGCCGATGCTCATATCCGGACGCATGAACGCCTTCAGATATTCGGTATGAATGAGGAAGGGAGTCCTCCCTCCGGAGTTGCGGTACGGAACGATCGCCAATTCGTCGACCCGTTTATCCGGGCGCTCCGCGACACCGTTCTGAACCAGGATCCAGCTGCCGACAAAGGGGTTCAAGACCGCGCCGTTCTGGTAGAAGCTCCGCTTGTCCCACAAAATGTTGCTGATCCATTCGGAATCCTTGGCAACTTGCAGAATGCATCGCCCTTCCGGCGAATTCCAGAGCTTGCCGTCACCGTGATAACGCCGCTCGTCATACGGCATCAGGGCCAGCATCAGAGGAATGAAATTGTAAAATACCCGTGCCGCCATCTCCACATAATCGATGCTGGCCGGAATCAGACCTCTTTGACGGCAGCCGGCGACGAAATCATCCCACCAGGCAAAATCCAGGGTCAGGTCCGTCAATTCATAGCCGGCCTCGGCCAGCAGCTTCCGGTTCACCCCCATCTGGTAGGAGATGCAGGAAAAGGGCAGTGCGGTCTCCCGACCGGAACCGGAGAAGTCGTTCAGCTGGCCGGCCACCCGATGGTAATCTTCGAACTGGCTGAGCAGCGTCGCCGGCAGCTCCTGCTCGTTGACCACGTCCGAGTGCAAAGAGAGGGCGGCCTTGTAATTCTGGCTGATATCGCGTATCCGGTTGGGCTCCGCCAGTTTCTCCACCGCCTGGAATTCGAAGTCGAGGTGAAGATCGGCATTGGCGGTGTGTTTCTTTAAAAGCCGGTGCATCTCTTTGAAGGAGATGCTGGTGGGATGCAGATTGATCAGCACCTTGAGTTCGGAAGCTCCGGCGATATAGGAACCGGAGCCATTCTTGACCTCCACCAGCCCTTCGCGCGCCAGTTTCTGCAAAGAAAGCCGGGCAGTATTATAGGTGATGCTGAAGATCCGGGCCAACTCATGGTTGGACGGCAACCGGCTTCCCGGCTTCAGCGAGCCATCGTTGAGTCCGGTTTCAACATAACCGCGAATTTGATCGACAATTTTCATCTTTGACAACCTAAGTAGTTAGGATAATTATACCCTAAGCGCATCGATTTGTCAATACCCATTTGAAAAATATTGAAAAAATTTAAAATACGCCGTGTGCAAACCGACAAAGAGGCTTCTGCGAACGGGAGTGAGAATGACGAAAATCCGCATACGGAGTGGCAACCCCACCTTGACTTTCTCGAACTCCTGGCCGTAAGATTTTTTATATAAAAAAATAGCTTTGCTATTGATGTTTTATGTATTTACATTATATTTACAGTGACAAGGCGTGGAAAACAAGGGAAAAGCATGGTTAAGTTTGAATGGGACGATGATAAAGCCGCGCAGAATAAAATAAAACATCAGGTTACGTTTGAAGAAGCCGAATCTGTTTTTTATGATGACGACGCACTGAATATCCCTGACCCGGATCATTCAATAGATGAGCAGCGTTTCATTCTATTGGGCTTCAGCCGAAAAGCCCGCATGCTTGTTGTATGTCACTGCTTTAGAGACAATGAATCCACGATACGAATCATTTCGGCGCGGAAGGCAACCAGGAACGAAGCGAAACAATACGGAGGTGAAATATGAGAACGGAATATGATTTCTCGAAAGCGGTTAAAAACCCGTATGCGAAAGAATTGAAAAAGGCCGTCACGATCCGGCTTTCTCCAGAAGTCGTGGAATACTTCAAGGCGCTGTCGGAAGAAATGGAACAACCCTATCAGGCCTTGATCAACTCCTATCTGCTGGATTGCAGCAAACGCAGATTGAAACCGCATCAGACTTGGCAGGGTACAAAAAAGCGAACCCGGAAAAAACCGGAAACGGTCTGATGCTGTATTTCATGCGCGAAGCGCGCTTCATAACGCAGCATAGCGAAGTTGCTTCACATTGCCGCGCCGGCGGCAATGCTTCATCGCAAGGCGGGAAGAATGAAGCGTGCCTTCGGCACATGAAGCATCGGAGATATGAAGCACCGCTGCGCGGTATGAAGCGAAGCCTTGCGGCTTCATTTTTTTGCTGAAGGCAAAAAAATGGCAACCCCGCCAGGATTCGAACCTAGACTAACTGGACCAAAACCAGTTGTGCTACCGTTACACCACGGGGTTGCGGGACGGACGTCTTTACAAAATAGCGCTTTTTTGTGAAATTTCCAGACGAGTTATGCTTTTTCAGCGCGTTTTTTTTAAAAATGGGTGTATATTACAAGAATGCCCACAAGAAAGAAGAGCATAAAGGTTCAACATATGAGCGAAAAACCGGCTTCGAAGCGTCCCATTAAAGAGTATGTCCGCATCTACATCACCGGCCTCATTATGGGCGCAGCCGACGTCGTGCCCGGCGTCTCCGGCGGCACCATGGCCTTTATTCTCGGCGTCTATGAGGAGCTGCTCGAATCGATCCGCCGCTTCACCAGTCCGGAAGCCATCCGCATCGCCCTGACCTTCAATGTCAAAAAAGCCTGGAACACCCTCCCCTGGCCCTTCCTGCTCACCCTCGGGCTCGGCGTCGTCACCGCCTTCCTGTCGCTGGTCTCCATCATCAAGCACATGCTGGAAACCCAGCCCATCTACATCTGGGGATTCTTCTTCGGCCTGGTGGCCGCCTCCATCATCACCGTCGTAAACCGCGTCCGCAAGTGGAACGTTGCCGCCATCTTCGCGGCGCTGGTGGGAACCGCCGCCGGATGGATCGTCGTCGGGCTCCCCCTCCTCCAGAATCCCCCCGACAGCCTCTTCTACATCGGCATCTGCGGCGCCTGCGCCATCTGCGCGATGATCCTGCCGGGCATCTCCGGTGCCTTCATCCTCCTCCTGATGGGGAAATACTACGTCATGCTGAACGCCCTCGATGAATTGAAGAGCTTCACCAACGTCGGCCCCAACCTCGTGCTGGTGATCGTCTTCATCGTCGGCATCGTCATCGGGCTCAGCCTCTTCGTCCGCGGCCTCGGCTGGCTGTTGAAGCACCACCACGATCTCTCCGTCGCCCTCCTGATCGGCTTCATGATCGGTTCGCTGCGCAAGGTCTGGCCGTGGAAAACCAGCCTCGCCGATGACGCCGAAAACATCATTCCGCGCACCTTCGACGCCCAGTTCTGGACCGCTATCGGACTCATCGCCGCCGGCTTCGTCATCGTCATCGTCCTCGAAGGCATCGCCAAGCACCTCGAAAAGCAGGCCGCGGCCAAGAAAACCAAGGACGCCTGAAAACCATGCATTCGGTCCTCTTCACCCTCGGCCCCATCACCGTCCACAGCTACGGCGCCATGGCCGCGCTGGGGCTCCTGGCGGCGGCCTGGCTCCTCAACCTCAACCGGAAGTACGCCAACCTCACCAGCGACCAGGCTTCGACCATCCTCTTCATCGGGCTCATCTTCGGGCTCCTGGGGGCGCGCCTGTTCTACGTGGTGCAGTTCTTCGACGAATTCCGGGGGCAGCTGGGGCGGGTGATCCGGATCGATCAGGGCGGACTCGTCTTCTACGGCGGCTTCCTTTGCGCCATCGCCGCCATCTATATCTACTGCCGCAAGCGGAAGCTCGACATCATCCGCGTCTTCGACATCGTCACCCCCGCCATGGCGGTCGCCCACGGACTCGGCCGGATCGGCTGCTTCCTCCACGGCTGCTGCTTCGGCAAGCCGACCACGCTGCCCTGGGGCGTTCACTTCCCCGAAGGGACCCTCCCCGCGCAGCGCTATCCGGGGCAGGCGCTGCATCCCGTTCAGCTCTACGAAGCGGGGGAACAATTCCTCCTCTTCGGGCTCTACTTCTACCTCGTCCGGCGGGCGCCGCGCGGCGTGGCGATGTCGGTCTATTTCATCCTCTACGGCATCCTTCGCTTCCTCAACGAACTGCTGCGGGGCGACCATTCGCGAACGACGATTTTTACGTCGGCCCAGTTCATCGGCCTCGGCATCACCCCGGTCGGAATCCTCCTCTTAATCTACTTCATCCGCCATGACCGACGCAAAAACGCTGCCCTTTGACATCGCCCCGGAAGACGCCGGAACCCGCCTCGACCGCTGTCTGTCGCGGCTGATTCCGGATGCCTCGCGTTCGCGGCTCCAGAAGCTGATCCAGGAGGGAATGGTCCGGGCCGACGGTAAACCCGTCACCATCCCCCGCTACCCGGTCCGCGCCGGGATGCACATCGAGGTGGACATCCCCCCCGAGGAGAGCCCCGAACCCACCCCCGAACCCTTCGACTTCCCCATTCTCTATGAGGATGACTCCATGCTGGTCATCGATAAACCCGCCGGCGTGGTGGTCCATCCGGCCGTGGGGAACTCCGCCGGAACCGTGGTCAACGCCCTCCTCAGCCGCTATCCCCTTCTCGCCGCTCAGCTTCCGGGGGGCAACCAGCGCCCCGGCATCGTCCACCGCCTCGATAAAGATACCTCCGGCTGTCTGGTGATCGCCAAGACGCCCGGCGCTCAGTTCCGCCTCGGCAACGCCTTCGCCGGGCGTGAAACCGCCAAAACCTACCTGGCGCTGGTCTATGGCGTGCCGCGGAAAAACTCCGGCGAAATCTCCAACCTGATCGGCCGCCACCCCGTCAACCGTCAAAAAATGGCCGTCGTCGAACGCAACGGCAAACTCGCCGTCACCCGCTACCGGACGAAAAAAACCGGCCTCCTCGACGGCGTCCCCGTGGCGCTCCTCGAAGTGGACATCCTCACCGGGCGCACCCACCAGATCCGCGTACACCTCGCCGACCTCGGCCATCCGGTTCTGGGCGACGAAGTCTACGGCGGCAGCCGCGCCCGCATCCCCGGCGTCGACCGTCAGCTGCTCCACGCCTGGAGATTGGCCCTGCCCCACCCCGAAACCGGCGAAACGGTCAGCTTCACCGCCCCTCTTCCCCCGGACTTTCTCCGCCATCTCGAACGGATTTTACCGAATGCCCGAAAAGAGGGTTGACGAAGCCCCCGTACCGGCGTATATTATACCATTATGGCCGAATCAAAGAGAGACATACGCCCCCCGGCGAAAAAAATCGCCAAAGTACGCAGCGACCGCGAAAAATTACTGCGGGCGCTGGCGCTTCTCTTTGCCGTCCTCCTCCTCATCGGAGCCGTCTTCTTCGCCGTCTTCGGCGCCGGGAAAATCCTCTTCAACGACAACCCGCGCTTCCTCCTCCGCCATATCGAGCTCAAAAGCAGCGGCTATTGGCAAGGCAAAGACAAAGAACTCGCCAAACGCATCGAGCTCACCCCCGGGACCAACCTCTACGCCCTCAAACTGCCCGACCTCCGCACCCGGCTGCTGAAAATTCCCGGCATCGAAAGCTGCGAAATCACCCGCGAACTCCCCGACACCCTCCGCATCCGCATCATCGAACGCATCCCCCGCGCCATCCTCGCCGGCCCCAACGCCCTCTGGGTCGTCGACGAAAATACCGTCGTCATCCCACGCTACGAATCCACCGCCGGCGACTCCCTCCCCAAAATCTTCCTCTACAACAACGGCCAGCCACGCCCCGGGACCACCCTCGAAACCACCCGCCCGGCACTCGAACTCATCATGGAAACCATCCGCAACTACCCGGATATCAACATCCTCGGCGTCGACCTCAGGAAACCCTCCAAAATCGAATTCTATATGTACTTCCGCAACCTCAAAAGCTGCAAAGTCATCCTCCCCATCACCCCCCGAAAACAACTCCCCGCCCTCCTCAACGCCCTCCAAAGCGCCATCCTCGACGCCGACCGCCGCGGCGACAACCGCGGCACCTTCGACCTCTCATACGCCAACGGCGTCCTCTTACGCTAACCGCGTCGGGGGACTCAGAGGAAGGGGGGAAAACCATTTATTTAACATGTAGTAAAAGGTTTTTGACCATAAAACGGAACAACAAAACAAAATAACAAAAAAAACGGTT
>JAVBRV010000386.1:0-8279 GCA_031547585.1 Victivallaceae bacterium | reverse complement strand
GCTCTGTCCCCAGAGCGCCGTTCTCGCTGCGAATTCTATTGGGTACGAATTTGAGGTAAAACGAGGTAGGTTCTTTCCCCTCCGGAATAAGCTGAGAGCGCGGTTTCACCCCAAAGACCATGCGACGAGAACGGCGCTCTGGGGACAGAGCGCCCTACCATGATGGAATACCGCTACCGGCTGTCCTGGGGGTCGATCTCCAGTTTATGGAGCTTGTAGTGGAGGATGCGGGGGGTCAGGTTGAGCGCGCGGCCGGCGGCTGCGACGTTGCCCCCGCTGTTTTGCAAGGCTTCCTCGATCAGCTTCCGCTCGAAGGCTTCGACCTGCCGGGTGAAGTCGCCCGGCTCAGGCACTGTGGGCGGCGCCCCGGCCGCCTGGATCGCCTCGGGGAGTCCGTAGCTGTGGATGGTGTCGTCGACGGCGGTCAGCACCGAGCGCTCGATGCAATTCTCCAGCTCGCGCACGTTCCCCGGCCAGCCGTAGTTGGTGAGAAGCGCCATCGCCGCCGGTGAAATCCGCGTCACCCGGCGGCCGTGAAGGCGGTTGCACTTCACCAGGAAGTGGTTGGCCAAGAGGGGAATATCCGCCCGTCGCGCGGCCAGGTCCGGCATGGTGATGGGGAAGACATTGAGCCGGTAGTAAAGGTCTTCGCGGAAGCGCCCCTCGGCCATCAGTTTCTCGAGATTGCGGCTGGTGGCGGCGAGAATCCGCACGTCGGCGGTGAGGTCCTCATTGCTGCCGACCCTCTGATAGGTGCGCTCCTGAAGGAAACGCAGCAGCTTCACCTGGGTCGCGGGGCCGAGGTCGCCGATCTCGTCGAGAAAGAGCGTCCCCCCTTCGGCGGCTTCGATCCGGCCGATCCGGCGGCCGACCGCGCCGGTGAAGGAACCCTTCTCGTGGCCGAACAATTCACTCTCGATCAGGCTCTCGGGGAGCGCGGCCGAGTTGACGATGACAAAGGGTTTCTCCGCCCGGCTGCTGAGACGCTGCAAGGCTTTCGCCGCCAGCTCCTTGCCGGTCCCGGAGGCGCCCCTTATGAGCACCGTGGCGTTGCTGGCGGCGACCTGTTCGATCATCCGGTAAACGGTCTGCATGGCCGGGCTGTTGCCGGTCATCTCATGCGGACCCGGAACCCGTTCCAGCGCCTGCTTCAACCGGGTGTTTTCGTCGATCAGGCGCAAACGGTCTTCGTGTTGCGACAGCCCGACGGAGATCGCGTCCGCCATCAGGTTGGCGACGATCTCCAGCAGGTCGAGGTCGCGTTCGAGGCTGACCCCGGGGACCGTTTCGCGGTCGATGCTCATGGTCCCGATGACCTCATCCTTATGGAGGATCGGCACGCAGAGGAAGGCGACGTGCGAATCGCGCCCCCGCGCGCCGGTGCGGTCGAGAAAGTCCGGCTCCTTCGCAATATCGGGAATCACCCGCGGCTGCCCGGAGAGGGCGACCTTGCCCGTGACTCCCTCGCCCAGCCGGTAGCGTCCGCGCCGGATCTCGCTCTCGGTGAGCCCGGTGGAGGCAACGATAAACAGCTGGTCGCCGAAGCGCAAGGTTACCGTTCCGCGCAACAGGCCCATCTCGCGGTACAGAATGCGAAGCACCAGCCGCAGCAGCGCCGACGCGTTCTTTTCGCGCAGCACCGCCCGGCTGATCTGATTCAGCACGGTGATTTCGAGATGGTTCCCCGCGGTCATCTAGCGGACGGCCTCCGTCGCCCGCCGGATTCCCGGCGCCGCCGCTTCGATCACCTTCACATCGACGCAGAAGGCGAAACGGACGTAGCCGGGGCAGCCGAAGCCGCCGCCCGGAACCGCCAGCACCCGCTCCTGCAGCAGCGCCTCCACCCAGACCTTCTCGTCGGCGACGGGGGATTGAACGAAGAAATAGAACGCCCCCTTCGGCAGCTGGTAGCGGATTCCCGCCGCGTCAAATCCCGCCGCCATGGCGTCGCGCCGGGCGCGGTAGATGCCGAGATCGACCGTCGACTCCAGGCACTCCCCCAGGATCTGCTGGGCAATGGCCGGAGCGTTGACGAAGCCCAGAATGCGGTTGCAGAGAATCAGTGCCGCCATCAAATCGCCCGCCGCCGCGCCGAGACCGGGGTTGACGGCGATGTAGCCGAGACGCTCGCCCGCCAGCGACAGGCTCTTCGAATACGAACCGATCACCACGCTGTGCCGGAAGAGCTCGAAAACGCTCGGAATCTCCACCCCCTCGAAGTTGAGAAAACGGTAGGGTTCGTCGGAAATCACGAAAATCGCCCGGTTGAACTTCGCTTCCATCCGCTTCAAAAGAGCGGCGAAACCTTCAAGCTCAGCGCGGGTGTAGATGCGTCCCGTCGGGTTGTTGGGGGAGTTGAGAATCACCGCCCGGGTCTTCGCCGTAAACGCGCGCTCCAACGCCTCCAGATCCAACTCGAAGGTGAACTCCTTCGACGGAACCGGTACCAATACGCCGCCGTAGTTCCCGGCATAGAAACCGTATTCGACAAAGTAAGGCGACGGCGCGATCACCTCGTCGCCCGCCGACAGAATGCTCCGGAAAAGGACGTTGATCCCCCCCGCCGCGCCGCAAGTCAGCAGCACGTTCCCGGCCGGAATCGTCACCCCCTGCTCCTTCGACAGATGCGCCGCCAGCTTCTCGCGCAACGCCGGGTAACCGGCATTCGGCATATACCCCACGGCAAACGGCTCCCCGGCGCGCCCGGCAATTTTCGTCAACGCCGTCTTCACCTCCGCGGGCGGCGGCAAATCCGGATTCCCGAGGCTGAAATCGTACACCTTGTCCGCCCCGTACTGCTTCTTAAGCTCAATGCCCGCCTCGAACATCCGGCGGATCATCGAACCGCCCGAGAGATATCCCTTGACCTGATCGGTAATTAACTGCATGAAAAATTCCTCCCTGTTATTTCATTAATGTACCCCGGCTGGGGAGTCAACGCAAGAGCCCGGTTGACATTTTCACCGATTTTGAAAGGAGATATCCACATGCCCCCCAAAACCAATCCCGAAGAAAAACCACAGGACGCCGTCGAACGCGCCCTCCTCAAACGAGCCCTCGGCTTCAGCCACGAAGAAACCCACACCGAAGAGATGATCGATAAAGCCACCGGCGAAATCCTCGAAACCGCCAAACGACGCTCCGTCAAAAAAGAAATCGTCCCCGACGTCCGCGCCCTCCTCTTCTGGCTCAAAAACCGCCGCCCCGACCGCTGGCGCGACCGCCTCGAACCCACCGACCCCACCCCCGAATTCGACTTCGACTCCGCCGACGAACAACTCTAACCCCTAACCTTCAACCCCTTTTTGTCGAAAAGGTCGTGGGACTTGGGGGAAGGAAAGGGAACTTCTTTTCACGAGGAAAAGAAGTTCCCTTTCCTTCCCCCAAACCCCCATCCATTCCCTCAAGAAAAGCGTTGAACTTTTACGGGTAAAGTGGTTGTCGGCGAGAGGCGAAGGCGTTTCGGAGGGGCATAAATTTTTCTTATCCTTCTCGAACCTCGCCCTGTCTTCTCATAAAAACGAAGCCGCGTAATTGATTATCGCCATCGGCGATAATCAATTACGCGTACTACGCTTTTTTTGAAAGGATGGGGAGGGGTTCGGGGAGGGGAAGGGAAACTTTTTTTCTCGTGAAAAAAAGTTCTCCCTTCTTCTCCCCGGTTCCCAAACCGACTTTGCGTCAGAAGTGGATGAGTTCCTGGACTTTGACGGGTTTGCCGGTTTGCATGGCGCGGTTGGCTCCGATGCCGGTGAGGATGGACATGGCTCCGTCGACGTAGTTGGCGGCGCGGCCGAGCGGGTCGTTCTTGGCGCCGAGGAAGATATCGTCGAGGAGTTTGGCGTCGCCGCCGCCGTGTCCGCCGAGGTCGCTGCATTCGTAGGAGATTTCGCGGGCTTTTCCCCAGAGCGGCTGGAAGAGGATTTCGGGGACCATCTTTTTGCGGTCGCCCTGGAGTTCGGTCATGCCGAACTGGGCGAAGTCGGCGCCGGCGGTGCCTTCGACGAAGGGGCGTTCGACGACGTTGAATTCGAGGCGTCCTTTGGTGCCGTTGAAGACGATGCGGTATCCTTCCCACGGGCAGTGGGCGCAGAGGCAGTAGGTCATGACGGCTTTGTTGCGGTAGCGGACCATGACGCTCATATTGTCTTCGATGCTGATGCCGTCGCCGAAGACGCTCTGGTCGCGGACGTAGCCGTCTTCGTGTTCGGCGTCGTAGTAGAGGCCCAGGAGTTCGCGGTCATCGGCTTTGACTTTGAGGGCGAAGGGGTCTTTGGCGGCGGCTTCGTTGTCGCGGGCGCGGGAGTAGAAATCGGTGACGCCGCGTTTTTCGGCGTTGATTTTGCCGTAGAACTTCAGGTCGCCCATGGCGAAGACTTCGGTGGGTTCCGAGCCGAGCCACCAGTTGACGAGGTCGAAGTGGTGGGTCGACTTGTGGACCATGAGGCCGCCGGAGTTGGCTTTGTTGCGGTGCCAGCGGCGGAAGTAGTCGGCGCCGTGGCTGGTGTCGAGGAGCCATTCGAAGTGGACGGTGGTCACGTCGCCGAGGATTCCCGACTGGAGGACTTCCTTCACTTTGCTGGCGCGGGGGGCGTAGCGGTAGTTGAAGGTGACGGTGAGGTTTTTGCCGGTGCGCTTCTGCATATCGATGATTTCCTGGCACTTCTCAGGATCGATGGTCATCGGCTTTTCTGTGATGACGTCGCAGCCGAGCTCCATGGCGCGGCAGATGTACTGGTGGTGGGTGCGGTCCATGCTGGTGACGATGATCACATCGGGGCGCTGCTCTTCGATCATGCGGTCGAAGAGGGGGGCCTTGTAGGTGGGGACGTCCGGATAGTTGTTGCAGTCTTCCTTGAGGAAGCGGCGGTTGTAGAAGTCCATCCGGCTCTGGTTGCTGTCGCAGAAGCCGACCAGCTCTGCCTGTTCGCGGTAGGTGAGGGCGACCGCCCGGATGTACATGCTGGAACGGTGACCGGTTCCGACGACGGCATAGCGTTTCTTTTCCATGAGATCTCCTTGTTTTTTACGTTCTTCTGGTGCTTTCGCGAAGCACCGGTTTGGATGGCGATATATGGGTGGCTGGGGAGTGTTCCCCCCGGTTGGCGATGAGTTCGATGGCCTGGGCCACCTGTTCGCGGTCGGGTTGCTCGACCGAGGTGAGGGTGGGGATGACGCAGGTTCCGGAGGTATCGTTGTCGAAGCCCGCGACCATGACGTCGCCGGGAATGGCGACCTGGTGTTCGTGGGCGTAGCGGTAGAAGCCGAGCGCCAGGCGGTCGGTGTCGCAGAAGATCGCTTCCGGATGGTGGGCGAAGATGGCCTGTCCGGCGAGGTATCCGGCGCGGTAGTCGTCGTGGGGGGCGAGCCGGACGGAGTCGACGGTTTCGAGTTGGACGTCGCGGCCGCTTTCGCGGATGGCGGCGAGGATGCCGTCGCGCCGTCCGCCGCCGGCGACGCCGGTGAGGTGAGTGATGCGCTGAACGCCCTGGCGGAGCCATTCGCCGACGACCGCTTTAACGCCGGAGGCGCGGTCGGTCAGAAGGTTGTCGAAGAGGGGGTTCTTGTGGCCGCAGTCGATGAAAATGGGATGCAGGGGGTAACGGGCGAGCAGTTCTTCCTGCCACTCCTCGGGCCAGGCGAGGAAGACGACTTCACGGACCAGCCCGGACCAGCCGCGGAGCAGTTTCTCCAGCTCTTCGGGGGTTTTGGGCAGGGCGGCGAGGAGGGTGTGGAGCTCCCGCTCGCGCAGGGCTTCTTCGAGGTAGCGGAGCCGCCGCTGCCCGGCTTCGAAGCGGTGGGAGCCGCCGGAGATGACAACGCCGACAATGCGGTTTTCGCGCTGCTTCAGATTGCGCGCGGCGGCGTTGGGGACGTATTGCAGCGCTTCGGCGGCGGCCAGCACGCGACGGGCGACTTCATCCTTGACCGGACCGTCGCCGCGAAGCGCCCGTCCCGCCGTCCGGATCGAAACCCCGGCCTGTTCCGCCACGTCTTTCAGTGTCGCCGCCATGAAAAATTCCCCTGAAATTTAATTGTGCCATCGTTGGCATAATTATAGTATAACCGTCTTTTCCAAAAAAGCAAATGCGATTTCGACAAAAAAAGCCCCGGCTGGAACGGCCGGGGCGGAATAGGTGTCGAACTTACTCGGTGACGCCGGTGCGGTCGAGGTCTTTGATGATGTCGACGCTGCTCTTGCTGGCGGAGCTGGATTCCTTGCCGCCGAGCGTGACGGTGATGCCGGTGATCATGTCGCGGAGGCGGTCGCTGAACGCCGCCAGGACGAAGATGGCGGTGAGCGCGATGAGCGCGATCAGGATGATGTACTCGACCAGCGCCTGTCCGCGCTGACGCTTCCGGAAGCCTTTGCGAATTCTCCTGAAATTTCCCTCACGTTAAGATCCGGCGACTGCCGTTGGTTTACGGAACATTAAAGCGGACGAGGTCGATCAACCGGCGCCCGTTGGTGTTGAAGGCCCCGAAGAGGCCCATCAGCGAAAAGACCAGGAGCGTTGTGATGACCAGCATGATGACGAATTCGATCAATACCTGGCCGCCCTCGCACTTCCGGTGTTCAGCCCTGCTTCCGGCCTCCTTTGCGCCACTGGATTTCATTTTTTTCATCCATCATGATGACAATGGGCGACATTGCCCGCGCCTCTTCCTCCGAACAGAGGGAGAAGGCCATGATCGTCACGACATCGCCGACCTTCCCGTGATGGGCGGCGGGACCATTCAGGCAGAACTGCCGCTTCCCCGCGACACCGGGAATGGCATAGGTTTCAAGGCGGTAACCGTTGCTCCGGTTGACCACCAGGATTTTCTCATAGGGCAGAATTCCCGCTTCGGCCAGCAGTTCCGGGTCGATTTCGAGACTTCCCTCGTAATCGAGCAGGCAGGCGGTCAGCCGCGCGCAGTGAATCTTGCCGCTCAACATTACTCTTTGCATGGGTGCATGATCCGAATTTAGTTTTTTGCGGTGTCTGAACCAGTTTCAAAAGTTTTTGCAATTGGCTCGTCGCGGGATAATATAACTCCGGTTCCGCGAATATCCCAATCGCGGCGCCATCTTTTCCTGAAAAAAAGAACTGAATCCCTTTAAAAAATAATTTCCCCATGTAAATTATATGCGATTCTTTAATTTTTCAAAACCGGAAATGCAATTTATCATGAAAAAAATCGAGGTTTCTCTGGAATGCGTCCGCTGCCGGCGGCGCTACGATATCGGCCAGGTCCGCTACAATTGCGAATGCGGCGGCATTCTCGACCTCATCCGCGATTTTTCGGGCGTGGACGGCGGCGAATTGAAAGCGCTCTGGGAGTCGCGCTGGGGCAGCCGCCACGGCGTCTCCCGTTCCGGCGTCTGGCGCTATAAGGAGCTGATTTTCGACCTGCCCGACGAGGAGATCGTCACCCGGCAGGAGGGCAATACCCGGCTCTATCCGGCCGGGAAAGCCGGTGAATACGCCGGGCTGAAGAACTTCCTCCTGAAGCACGAGGGCGAAAATCCGACCGGCAGCTTCAAAGACCGCGGCATGACGGCGGGCGCGACGGCGGCCCGCTTCTACCGGGCGAAGACGGTGGCCTGCGCCAGCACCGGGAACACCAGCGCCTCGATGGCCAGCTACGCCTCGGTGGCCGGAATGGATTCGGTGATCTTCATCCCCGAGGGCAAGATCGCCTACGGCAAGCTCGCCCAGGCGCTGGCCTTCGGCGGCAAGACCTTGCAGATCAAGGGGAATTTCGACGACGCGATGGAATTGGTCCAGGAGGTTTGCCGCGAACTCAACATCTACCTCCTCAACTCGATCAACCCCTTCCGGATCGAAGGGCAGAAGGCGATCGGCTTCGAGGTGCTTCAGCAGCTCGACTGGCAGGTCCCCGATTGGTTCGTGATTCCCGGGGGGAACCTCGGCAACAACACGGCGCTGTCGAAGGGGCTGAAGGAGTTGTACGAGCTCGGCGTCATCGACAAGATTCCGCGGATCGCAGTGATCCAGGCGGAAGGCTCCGCGCCGCTCTGTAAGATGTGGAAGAATCACACGCCTTTCGAGGCGGTGAAGGACCCCGACACCATCGCCACGGCGATCAAGATCGGCAACCCCGTGTCGTGGGAGAAATCGCTGCGCGGCCTCGAGTGGTGCAACGGCGTGGTGGAGTCGGTCACCGAGCAGGAGATCATGGACGCCAAGGCGATGGTCGACCTCGCCGGCATCGGCGCGGAACCGGCGAGCTGCTGCTCGGTGGCGGGCGCGAAGAAGCTGGTGGAGATGGGG
>JAVBRV010000262.1:0-10696 GCA_031547585.1 Victivallaceae bacterium | reverse complement strand
CTTCCCCGGCGGCGCGCCGCCGATCCGCACCGTGCACCAAAGCAGCCGCCAATGCCCCTGATAGAGGCGGAAGCAGCCGTCATCCAGCTCCGCCAGAAGGTCTGGGTAAAGCCCCGGAGCGGTACGCTGATAGTCGCCGTCGGGCGGTCCCTCTCCCGCCGGAGTCAGCGAAGCGACCGGTTCGACCGACCGGATCCGAAGGGCGAGCGCTCCGGCGGCCTCCACCCGGATCCGGCCCTCGCCGGACTCCCCCTTTCCGCGGCGGATCGCCGCCTGAAACGAGTATATTTCGTTGCGTGCGGCCACATCGTCGGCGAGAATCGGCAAATCGCCGGTCTCATCGGGGAAAACTTTCAACAAGGAACTGACAATCCGAATATCCATTGGTTCATTCCACCTGAGATGATTGCCAATACCTTACTTGCTAACGGCGGGAACCGAACGGACCGTGATCTTCCCCTCCGCCGCCCGGCCTTCTCCGTAGAGGTAGAGCGCCCGCAGCGCAAACTCCCGGTTGAGCGTGAAGGAGGGGGGAATCCGGGTCGTGAAGACCGCCGTCGCCATGCCTTGGGGCGGAACGTCAAGTACCGTTTCAGCGGGTTCGAAGCTCCACGGCCAGTCCCACCAGCAGGGAGCCGGGATCAACCACAGTTTGCCGCAGAGAGTCCGGTCGCCCAGGTTGTGGACGCGGACGGTGAAGGCGCGGCGTTCGCCCGGTATCGCGGTAAGGGAATATCCGGCCATCAGATCCAGCGCGGCGACGGTATTGTCGGCTTCGGGGGGGAAAGCGACGACCGCCTCCGGGAAATGGCAGGAGGGCTGCGGACGAGCGGTCGCCACCTCCGCCCGCTCCGGCGACAGGCGGCCGCGCACAAAGCTGGGGAATTCGTTGACCGCCGCCATAACCTTGCCATTCCGGCTTTCGAGCTTCTGCGGGGGGCCGTCGAGCCGGAATTGCTCGGCGCCTTCCGCCATGGCGAGCGGATACGACTGCGCCGGATGCAGGATTTTCGCCATTGAACCCGTGTAGTTCTCTTTGAGGGCGGCGTCGTTGCGCCAGAGCACCGCGACGTCGCTCCCGGAACGGTCCCGGAAAGCCAGCGCCGCCACTTCGCCGGGCCGGTCCGAATGGCCCGGCAGGAATCCGGTGAATTCGGCGTCTCCGGTCAGGCGGGCGGTCAACCGGTAGGCCGCGGCAGCGGGTTTCGGCCGCTCTTCGGCGTCGAAGAGTCCGAATTCCGCCTCCCGCGAGCCCACGGGGACGTCGCGGTAGTTGTAGACGAAGACCTTCTCCGCCCCGTAAGCGCGGGTTCCGGCCATCGCCTTCGGCAGATTCAGCGCCTGATAACGAAGAACCTCCTCCAGGTCGGCGTACGGAATCACGTGGGTGCTGTTGTAGGTGCAGAGGTTGACTTCCGTCACCCAGACCGGTTTATCGGGAATTCCGGCGGCGGCCTTCATGCCGTTCAGGTTGCGGAGGAAGCCGATGCTTCCCCAGAAGGCCGGACTGAAGTTGCAATAGGTGTGCATCGAAATGGCGTCGACGACCTCCCCCGCCCGCATCGCCAGCACCGGCGCGGCGATCGAACCCATGTCGCCGAGGTGGATGCGGGCCGCCGGGTCGGCGAGGCGGACCGCCTTGGCGCAGGCCTTGGCGTACGAGGCGTAATCCTCGGGAGCGATCTTCCAGAAATGCGGTTCGTTGCCCAGCTCCCAGTCGCGGCAGAAGGTTTTCCCGGCCAGGACCAGCTCGTAGGTTTTCTCGGCGACCAGGGCGAATTCCCGGGCAACGCCGTGCTTCTGCCACTTCTCCGTTAATTCCGGCGTGGTCAGCGAGAGATTCTTCCCCCACTCCCGGTAGTCGTGGCTGTTCGGCAGGACGGCGAAGGGGGTGAGCCCCGCCTCCCGGATTCGTTTCAATATCTCGAGCATATACGGGTTATCGAAATTCACGTTGGCCCGGATGGTGGAGGCGCCGATGCGCCGCACCCGGTCGAAATCGAAGGGTTCGAAGCTGAAGCCGAGCTCCCAACGCTTGATGTGGGCGTTAAGGCCGTACGCCTTTTCCGGACCCGGCGCCGGTATCGCCTCCCGGGCGACCAACAAGGGGATCCGGTAACGGGAGCCATCCGGCGGCGTCACCCAGAGGGCGAACCAGCCGTCATACTCCGGCAGCGGGAGGGGAATTGCGTTGATGCCCGCTTTCGGGGTCAGGCGCTCCTCCCGCTTCCAGAGCTCTTGGCCGTCGATGCCGGTGAGGCTGATTTGCAGCGTGAGCGGCTTCCCCGCTTCGGCGTCGTCGCAGCGAAGGCGAAGTACACCCTCCCGGCTGCCGGGACCGAAGATATTCCGGTCGGCGTTGAGCTCCGGAGCCACCGCGACGGGGGCGGTGGCCGCGACCCGGAAGCCGACGTCGGCGGCGGCATGGAAATCCCCGCGCCGGGCCAGATGAAACTTCAGCGCGTTCCAGTCGTCGGGAGCGGTCGAAGCGTCGGCGGCGCCGAGGGCATAGGAGGATTCGACCGCGCGGTTCTCCATCCATTCGGAGACGCCGAGAGCGACGTTCCGCAGGCCGTACCGGGACGGACCGCCGCGCGTCTCCGCGGTCACCGCCGGGTAATCGCCCCGGCCGTCGTAGAATCCGGCCTTATAGAATTCATCCATATCCGGCAGATAGTAGAGCCGGGGCGAGTCGGGGCGGGTCAGGTCGCGGCCGCCGATGAGGTTCGGGGCGCGTTTGCCGTCGATCTCCCGCATCTCCAGGCGGTAGACCTCCGCGCCCGAAAGGTGGTTGCAATAGCGCGCCGCCGCATACCGGGTCATCCAGTTGGCGGGGGCGTTTTCCCGGCCCGGCTCCGGCGCATAGCGGTAGGCGCCGGGTTCACCGCTCCGCCGGATCGCCATCTCTTTGCGCCAGCAAAAGGCGGAGTCTTCGGCGGAAGTGGCACGGGCATTGAGGAATTCGGCGTATTCGGCGTTGGTGACTTCGCGTTCGGCGATACGGTACACATAGGGAACGCCGCCGCGCGGATAGGAATTTGGGAGGTTGCCGAATTTCACCAGCTTCCCCGGGTTATCCGGGTCGCCGACCGTGAGGAGGGGCGAAGCGGCCGTCAGGGTCGCGGAGACGAAGAGGATTGAGTAGAGAAGCATTTTCATACAGTGTATTTCCTTATTCCGGTGGGTTTTCAGGGGAGGATCTGGCCGAATGCATCCGTCCAGAACGCCCGGAGCTTGCTCGGGGATTGCCGCAGCTGCGAGTAGTTCCCCGAAGTGGCGTGACCATCCGCATAGCTCGCGTTCAGGCGCTGGTTGTGGATCAGGTGGAGGGCGGTCCGGTTGCCGTCCAGAAATTTATCCGGCGAGAAGTGGGTGATCGGCCTGCCGCCGTCGGCGTCGAGCTGCGCGGTGTCGGCGATCACGATCGTGGCGGCGGGGAGGCGCATCTTCCGGAGGTCGGAGAGTTTGGTGTCCGGCGCCTGGGTAAAGGTGTAGCGCCCGAGTATATCCCCTTTGGCCCACGCCTGGTCGGTGTCGTTCCAGGGGCGGTTCATGCCGTAGGTATACCACCAGCGCTCGCTGTCCCAGGCGTTCCAGGCGACATTGCGCTCCTTGATTCCGGTTACCCACCGGGCATTCGGGTGGCGGTTGGCCGGACAGACCAGAAGGTCCGTGGTCCCCAGGTAATTGGTGTAAAAGAGCACCGCCGCCCAGAGCCCGTAACTGGTGCCGCGGGTTACCGAGAAAACCATCATGTCGCTGTTGTCGAGCGCATACCCGAGCTGCGCCTGCTGAAGCTGAGCGATGTTGTTCAGGCAGCCGGTCATCTGCGCCCGGCTCCGCGCTTTGGCGAGCGCGGGCAGCAAAATAGCCGCCAGAATGGCGATGATCGCGATAACGACCAAGAGTTCGATCAGTGTGAAATGGTTTCGCTTCATTTTCCTACCTTGCTTTCCAATGGGTTGGCGACGGAGGCGCGTTCTACCAGGACCGGCGGAGTCCGGCGGATGCCGAAGGGAATGCCGGAGAAAAGCCCGTCGACTCCGCCGGCGAGCAGGGCGGCGATCCGTTCGACATCGAAACGGATGCTCGTCAGGGGCGGAGAAGCACGTGCTCCCGCCGGTTCATCCTGATAGCCGATGACGCTGATATCCTTCGGCACCCGCAACCCGAGTTCCCCGAAAACCCGGATCGCTTCAAGCGCCGAACGGTCGCTCAAAACAAAACAGCCGGTGAATTCCGGTGAACTTCGGAAAAACCGGTGACGCAGCACCTCGTAGCTTTTGCTGAACGAAGCCTCGCCGCTCCGGATGCGGCAGTCGATGATGCGGGGGGTGACGCCGTGAAGGTGGAGGTAATCGGTAAAACCGTTGACGATCTGAAACGTGGTCTGCTTCATCGGTTCGGTAACGAGGAGGGCGATCCGGCGGTGGCCGTGGTCAAGCAGATGCCGGGCGGCCAGCATACCGGCCTCCGCCTCCTGCAAGTCGAAAGCGTTGCTGCCGCAGAGCAGGACCCCGCTGGCAAAGAGGATGACCGGCAGCCGCAGCGACAAGAGCCGCAGAAGTTGTTCCGGCGGCAGATCCTCCGGCCAGACGATCAGGGCGTCCGCGACGGTTTGATTCAGGTTCTCGAGAAATTCGCAGCAGCGCTCGGGCGGATAGCGTAATTCGGTGAATTCGATGGAGGGCCGGGCGGAAAACACCTCGCGAAACGCCCGCGAAAAGCGTTCCGCCGAGTCGCTGCACCAATCGACGCGGACAAAAAGAACCCGGCGGATCAACCGGTTGCCGTCGGCATTGGTGAACATTCCGCGCCGCTTCTCCAGCCGGACGGCGTTGCCGTCGACGAGACGCCGAATCGCCCGGGTCAGCGTCTGGCGGGAGCAACTGTGCCGCTCCATCAGCGCCCGGAACGGCGGCAGCTGTTTGTCGGCCGGGAAGAGTTCAATCTCGCGGCGCAATGTCTCATACAGGGCGTCCACCCGGCTGTCGATGTTTTTCGGCATATTCACTTTCGAATTTCATCAGTTCGAAATCGATCTTCCTACTTATAATTATATTGATTTTGCACAACAAAAACAAGCCTGCGCAAAAAAAATCCGCAAAAAAACGGAAATCCCGCCCGGATGCAACGGGAAATTGAAGAGAAATGAGGTTGGAACAGTTGATTTTACCGGGAAGCGGTGCTAGAGTATTTTCCAGGTCCCTAAACAGTAAGGAGGAATCAGTTATGAAATGGTTGTCCAAATGCATGTTGGCGGGAGCGCTGTTCGGCGTGGCCTGCACCGGATTTGCCAAGGATATCGCCGATGACATGGTCGGTACCGCGGACGCTCTCAAGAAGTGGGGCGGCAACGCCGCGGTGGAATTCCTCCCTGACGGCGGCTACAAAGGCAAGGCCGCGGTCCGCATCGTCGCCGGCGCCGATAAAAAGGGCAAGATGATCGGCCAGTCGCTCAAAGCCGACGAGGTGAAGGGGAAAAAGATCGAATTCTCCGCCAAAGTCAAGGCCGAAAACGTCGCTCCGGGCAGCAAGAGCTGGCTCGGCGTCAAATTCATGATCTCCATCAAGACCGCCGAAGGCAAGCAGAGCTGGATCGAGACCTTCCCGGCCAATCTCCGCAACGGCACCTACGACTGGCAGGAGATTAAAACCACGGCGAACGTTCCGGCCGACGCGGTCACCGTCTCCGTCTCCATGGGCATCCAGGAGAGCGAAGGAACCGTCCTCTTCTCGGACGTCGAAGTCGAACTCGAAGACTGATTCCGGTCGACGGTTATCAAAAAAGGGCGGCCCTGGCCGCCTTTTTTCATTTGCATTTCAAGAGATTCTGCGGTATACTAGCAAGCAACCACGGAGGAAATTATGAAGAACCCCAATGTCGTCATCGTTTATGTCTCCCGCTACGGGCACACCAAGCTCCTCGCCGAGGCCGTCGCCGAAGGGGCCCGTGAAGCCGGGGCCGAAGTTACCCTCATCACCGCCACCGACGCGGCGAAATCCCTCGAAACCATCGATCGGGCCGACGCCGTCATCTTCGGCAGCCCCACCTACATGGGCAATATGGCCTGGGAGATGAAGGCCTTCATCGAAGCCGGGGTCGGCCGCTGGGTCTCCCGCGCCTGGAAGGATAAGATCGCCGGCTGCTTCGTCAACTCCAGCAACTTCTCCGGCGACAAGCTGAATACCCAGATGGGGCTGATGGTCTCCGCCATGCAGCAGGGCATGATCTGGGTCAGCCTCGAGGGGCTCCCCGGCTCCAACGAGCCGGAAACCGCCGACACCCAGGCCGGTCCCAGCCCGGAAGCGATCAACCGCGTCAGCGCCAGCGTCGGCGCCATGGCCGCCTCCTTCCACCTCCGGACGCCCGACGCGCCGGTTCCGGGGGACCTCGCCACCGCGAAATCCCACGGCAAGCGCATCACCGAAGTCACCGCCCGATTCCTGCGCGGCAGCCGATAAGTCCGTGAGGTAATTGCGAAAATCGGCTCCAGTGTTTGGCGAAGCGATATCGGGTAGGGCTGCCTGTCCCCAGGCAGCCGTTCTCGTTGCAAGCACTACCGGGCATGAATTCAAGGTAAAACGTGGTAGATTCTTCTTTCTCCGGCACAAGCCGGGAACGAATTCCTACCCTGAAGACCAGGCAATGTGAACGGCGCTCTGGGGACAGAGCGCCCTACCAATGACGTCGACAACGATTTTTGAAATTACCTCCCATGAAGGAACTGCGATTTTTCAGCGACGACCTGGCCGGGCGCTACGGACGCAAACTCTACCGGATTCCGGTCGACCTCGCGCTCGGCTGCCCCAACCGCCCGGAGCGCTTCGGCCCCGGTTGCGCCTTCTGCGCCGAGGACGGCAGCCGCGCCCGCCATCTCGCCCGCAAACTCGACTTGCCGGGGCAGGTCGCAGCGGGCAGCCGCTACCTTCGCGAACGCTACCAAAGTGAAGCACCCTATATCGCCTATTTTCAGGCCTTTACCTCCACCAACGCTCCCGTCGAAACCCTGCGGAAGCTCTATCAGGAGGTGCTCGATGCCGCCGACTTCCGGGTAGTGATCGTCGGCACCCGCCCCGATGCGCTGCCGGAGGAGACGGTGGCGTTCCTGCGCGAATTGGCGGAGCGTTACGAACTCTGGGTCGAGCTCGGCGTCCAATCGATGCACAACCGCACCCTCACTCTCATCAACCGGGGGCACGACCGGGCGTGCGTCGAGGAGGCCGTCCGGCGGCTCGACCGCGCCGGGATCAACACTGCCTGCCACGTCATTGCCGGGCTCCCCGGCGAAACGCTGGAGGAGTTCCGCGACACCGCGCGCCAATTGGCAAAACTCCCCTTCCGGGCGGTGAAGGTTCATCCTTTGCTGGTGCTGAAGGGGACGCCGCTTGCCTCCCCCCATTTCCCCGTCAAACCTGCCGGACTCGGCGAATATGAATACGCCCACTGGCTGCGAAGCTTTCTTGCCGAGCTCCCCGACGACTGGCTCCTGATGCGCCTCACTGCCGAGGCCGATCCGGAGCTGGTGATCTCCCCCCATTGGCAGATGGAGAAGGGGCAGTTTCTCGAATTTTTCCGCGACTGGTTCCAGAAGGGGGATCCCGGCATCCTCACCGCCGACGGCTCGCGGACGTTGTATCACCCCGGCTACCGCCAGCACTTCCACTCCCTCGCCGGGGCCGCGAGCGAAGCCCGGCATAAATTCCTCGAACCCGCCCGCCTCCGCGAACGGCTGACGAAGGGGCCCATCCGCCTCCTCGACATCGGCTTCGGCCTCGGTATCAACGCCTTTGCCGCCTTCGACCTTGCGGGAGAACTCGAAATCACCTCCCTTGAGAACGACTCCGCCGGAATCGACGGCGCGCTCGCCATGGAGCCCCCGGATACCCCCCGCCATGCCCGCCTCGCCGCCCTCCGCCGCGACAAGCGCTTCGCCGCCGGGGGAGCCTCCATCACCTTGCTGGAAGGGGACGCCCGGCAGCTCGTCCAGACGCTCGATGAGCCCTTCGACGTCATCTTTCTCGACGCCTTCTCCCCCGACTGCAACCCCGAGCTCTGGAGCTACGACTTCCTGCTTCGCCTCAAAGCGCTGCTGAAGCCGGATGGCGTTCTCGCCAGCTACTCCAGCGCCTATCCCTTCCGCGGCGCTCTGCTCCGGGCCGGTTTCGCCGTCGGCGAATCGCTCCCTTTCGGCCGGAAGCGGGGCGGCACCGTCGCCGGTCTCTCTCCTGCCGTTCTCCCTCTGCCCCTCCCCGAAAAGGAGCGGAATATCATCCTCGGCTCCACCGCCGGGCTCCCCTACCGCGACCCCACCCTCGCGGACGCGCGGCAGACTCTTTTCGACCGCCGCGAAAAACTCCTCCGCCGCCTCCGCGCCCGCGGCGTACCCAAGTGGTACAAGGCAAACTAAAAAAATTCCCTTTATTTTTTATTTGCATTGTCCAAAAAATGTATTATATTAGATTTAACATCCCCCCAGGGGGGATATGAAACAACCCGAAAGGAGCTCCGTCCATGGAAACCGGACATATGGAAACGAAAAACGTGCTGCACCGCATTTCGCGGGTGACCGGGCACATGCAGGCGGTAAAAGAAATGGTCGAAGAGGGGCGGGAATGCACCGACATCCTGATCCAGCTTTCGGCGATCCGGGCGGCGGTCAACAACCTCGGCCGGATCATCCTCCGCGACCATATCGAGCACTGCCTCACCCAGGCCGTCGCCGGCGGCGACCGCGACGTCCTGGAACAACTCAACAACGCCATCGAAAAATTCTTAAAATAGGTTCTGTCATCATGATTGCCCGATTTCACAATTTCCTCGGCTCCTTGCCGATGACCGTGGTGGGCGGACTCTTTCTGGCCGCCAGCCTGACCCTGATGCTGATGGGGAAGGAGATCGCCTTCGACCCCGCCTGGATCACCGTCTTCATCTGCGGACTGCCGCTCCTCTACGCCGCCCTCACCATGCTGCTCTTCGAGCGCTGGATCTCGTCGGCGCTCCTCATTTCGATCGCCATGGCCGCCTCCATCGCCATCGGCGAACTCTTCGCCGCCGGTGAAGTCGCCTTCATTATGGCCCTCGGCGGCATCCTGGAAGACGCCACCATCGCCCGGGCGCGGAAAGGCATCCGCCGCCTGATCGGGCTCGCCCCCCGCCAGGGGCGGCGCATCCTCGCGGGCGGCCAGGAAGAGACCGTCCCCGTCGAAGAGATCCGCCCCGGCGACCGGCTGCGGGTGCTGCCCGGCGAAACCCTCCCGGTGGATGGCACGGTCGTCGAGGGGCATACCTCCATCGACCAATCCGTTATGACCGGCGAATCGCTGCCGGTCGACAAAGCGCCGGGCGACGAAGTATTCTGCGGCACCGTCAACCGCTTCGGCTCCATCGACCTCGCGGCCACCCGGATCGGCGCGGACTCCTCCTTGCAGCGCATGATCGACCTCGTAAAAGCCGCCGAAGAGAAGAAAGCCCCCATGCAGCGCACCGTCGACCGCTGGGCCGCCTGGCTGGTTCCCACGGCGGTCCTGATCGCCGTCGCGACCTGGTTCTTCACCGGCGAAATCATCCGGGCGGTGACCGTCCTGGTGGTCTTCTGCCCCTGCGCGCTGGCGCTGGCCACGCCCACCACCATCATGGCTGCCATCGGCCAGGCCACCCGCCACGGCGTCCTCGTCAAATCCGGCGCGGCCCTCGAAACCATGGGCCGGGTCAATTGCGTCGCTTTCGATAAAACCGGGACGCTGACCTTCGGCAACCTGAAAGTCGCCAAAATCCTGCCGCTCGAAGCGTCGATGGATGAAACGAAACTGCTGGCGCTGGCCGCCGCCGCCGAAAAGCGTTCGGAGCACCCCCTCGCCAAAGCCATCGTCGAAGCCGCCCGCGAACGCGGACTCCCCCTCGCCGACGCCGCCGGCTTCCGGATGGTTCCGGGGCGGGGCATCGAAGCCGAGGTGGAAGGCGCACCGCTCCTTTGCGGCAGTCTCGCCTACCTCGAAGAAAACGGCGTCCCCGTGAAAAATGCCGGGGAATCCATTCCGGAAGAAGAGGCGGGCGCCTTCGTCTGGATCGCCCGGAAAGAGCGCTGCCTCGGCGTCCTCATCCTCGCCGACGAAGTGCGTCCCGCCGCCGGAATCGCGGTAAAAGAGTTGAAGGAGGCAGGCAGTGAAGTGGTCCTCCTGACCGGCGATCATCACCGCAACGCCGCCCGCCTCGCCGCCAATATCGGCATCGATTCGGTCCAATCCGGACTGCTGCCCGAAGGCAAAGTCGAAGCCGTACGCCGCCTGCGCGAAAACGGTCAGGTCGTCTGCATGATCGGCGACGGCGTCAACGACGCGGCCGCCCTGAAAACCGCCGACGTCGGCGTAGCCATGGGCGGCATGGGCAGCGACATCGCCGTGGAAGCCGCCGAAATCGTCCTGATGGACGACCACATCGAGAAAATTCCCTACCTGAAGCGCCTCTCCAACGCGACGCTGCGGACCGTCAAAGGAAACATCATCGTCTCCATGGCGCTCAACTTCATCGCCATCGGTCTCTCCATGGCCGGCGTGTTGAATCCGGTCTCCGGAGCCCTGGTCCACAATGCCGGCTCCGTACTGGTCGTACTCAACGCCGCCCTCCTATACGATCGAAAATTCCGCTGATACCTTCCTCGCGGTTCTCGCTGGGGCAATCTGCCCCAGACCCCCG